>NZ_JBWKQE010000003.1:0-356748 GCF_059418605.1 Duganella sp. GW821-FHT07G03 | reverse complement strand
TACAACGGTCATTAAATCTCCTTGATGGCGGCAGTGTCCTGCCAAATGACCGTTTACACAATATTATTTACACCCTCAGGGACAGCGCAATCATGTGTTTCCTGACGATTGGGTATCTGAGCTTCAGTCCTCATTCTATAGCAGAGGCATGCCAAAGCCTGTGGCAATATTGTCTGAAGTGGTAATGCGTGACTTTTCCTCGAGAGCGCGGCTATATACTATGCGTGCGGAGGGGCCAGATTCGGCAACCGGTCAAATGGCACTTTGCCGGAACTGACCCTGATGCGAAGCTTAACTGACCCTGATGCTTTTCTTACCGCCGATTTTTGCATATTCTGGCCTTCCGCCCGAAGGCTATGATTTTCGCGTCGTGTCGCCCAATATGGTTCTTACTATGCTCAAACTAGTTTTTCTGGTCGTGATAGCGGTTTTCCCGATTTTTGGCGTGGCTCAAGAGCAACCATCGGCGGCCGACATCGCGAAGATCGAGCAGACGATGGCGGAGTGGCTCGCTCATCCGATGGAGTATGGCGTGGCGCCCAAGCGAATAAAGTATTTTGCGACGGTGCGGGCAAAGCTACCGGATGAAGGGGCGTCTACCGATGTGCAAATCGTTGAGTACGAAATGCCAGACGGTACATATGGCCGAGGACTCGTGAATCCTCTCACTTGGTCGTTTCTGGGATCCATTCCCTACGATGCACTCGGAAATGAGGGGCTGGTCACTGCGTATGCCGGTTGGTTGTGGTTGTTCCCTGCACTTAACGATGGGCGCGCCACAATCGTTTTTGAACCAACTACACTCCAACGGCTCCTTAAACAGCTGGCACGCGAGGGGATCACTGATGTGACAGTGGTTACCCAGTACAAGGTCAAGACGTCCGAGTTATTCGAATTCGAAGGCGTCCGCAACGGGGTGAAAATCCGAGGTGCCGGCTCGGCGGGATCAAAGCTCATATTTGACGCAACGGCACCGCAGGCGTCCCTTCCCGTGGTCTACACCTATCTCGCGAAAGTCATTCGCGGAGAGATCTAGTTTGCTACCGGGCAGGGGCCAGTTCCGACAACCGGCCAAAGGGCACTTTGCCGGAACTGACCCTGATGCCGCCGATGCCTGCCATTTTCATTGCTGATCGTCCGGCGCCTTCATCGTGTAGAGCTGGAACGCCACGTAGTTGCCAGGCGAGGTTTCGACGCGGTACGACATGTATGGCAAGATGAGAATGTTCTCAGGTTTTGAGATTTCAATTGGCTGAAACTGGTAGAGCCCGCAGACGCGATTTACTGGATCTTCGATGGCGCAACGATACTTGAATAGTTTGGCTTGTGCAGTGACGACCTGGCTTGGCAAAACCTTGAAATTTTCTATTATTAGCTTGTACATTGCCTGCCCATGTTTATCTTCAAACTTGGAAAGGTATTCCCGCACCCACATGTCAGTTGGGAGGAGCGGGCTCAAATATTTTCCGTCGCGGACTTCTTTGCCATCGACATAGACCTGATGTCGTATGCCGATGGAGGCCGGATGAATGTATAAGCTGCTGCATCCGGCAAGCAGCGAAGCGGCAATGGCGAGCGATGCGTATCGTTTGAGGGACATCCAGTTCCTTGACTTAAGCTATACCGTAACAGGTTAGCGGGCAGGCGATAGTGGCGCGCCTGTCATGCTGTTGTCGACTGCCTCCTCCGGGGCCTCGGCCGGCGTGGCGCGGGTGGCAAGTTCCAATTCCTCGAAAGCGTCGTAGGTCAGCGTCATCAGGCGTTCCGGGTCGGGCACCAGGTCGGTGTCGACAAACAGGGCCAATTGGATTTGGCCCGCATACGAGATGAACGCCAGGCCCACACCCAGCTTGCCCGCTTGGGGCACCCAGCAGATCAGGTCCGTCATGCGCGAGCCGGCCAGGTAGCGGCGGCTGCCGGGACCTTCGATATTGGTCAGCACCACCGAACCCTTGGACGTGAACAGGTTCAGCGCAAAGTGCTGCAAGGCGGTCGGCAGGCAGCCGGCGATCGACAGGAAGGCCATCGTGGCGCGCGGCTGGTGCGAGCGCTTGATGGCCGTCATGCGCTCGCTGGATTGGCGCAGGCGCACGCACGGATCATCCACATTGGTCGGCAGGTCAACCGCCACCAGGCCGAATTCATTCCCGAGCTGGAAGGCGTTGGCCTTCTCGCGCAGGTTGAAGGTGACGGCAGCGCGCAGCGCGCGGCCATCAGGACGTTGTCCCCGTTCGCCCAGATACTGGCGTAGCGCGCCGGAGACGGCCGCCACCCACACATCGTTCAAGGTCACGCCCATGCGCTTGGACATGGCGCGCACGCGGTCCATTTCCAGCGGCGGCAACCACACCAGCTGTTTGGCGCCGGTCATCGGCGCCTTGAACTGGCTCGGTGCGTCGGGCCACAGCACCGACAGGCGCGCCACGTGGAAGGCGATCTTCAGCCAGGAGACGCCGCGCACCACCGCCGAACACACGGCGTTTTGCGCCACCGTGGCGCGGTGCGGATGACCGACCGGCGAGGGCGTGCGGCCATGCACACCGTTGTCGTCGGTCAGGTGATTGAGCACGTGCACCAGCCCCAGGCCGTCGGTGATGCAGTGGTGGACGCGGAACACGATGGCATGCCCGCCGTTGACGCGGTCCAGCACCGTCATGTGCCACATCGGCCGGTCGCGTTCCAGCGGCAGGTGGGCGATGCGGGTCATGTGGCCTTGCAGCTCTTCGCGACTGACCTCTTGCGACATCTGTTCCAGCTTGATGTGCTGGGCGATGTTGAACTGATCGTCCTCCACCCAGTGCGGACGGCCGCGCCGCTGCACCACCTTCTGCGTGAAGCGCGGGTAGTTCGGCAGGCGCAGGCCGATGGTCGAAATCAGCCGCTCCATGTCGACCGCTCCCTCGAACAGCAGGATGCTGTTGATGACCATCAGGTTCTTGTCGGTGTCCATGCGATGCCATGCATAGTCGCGACGTGTCATTGCCGCCGGTGCTGCGGTTGGTTTGCTCATGTGACGCTGTCTCCTCGTGCGGCGTCGGATCTATGCCGACGTCCGCTTATATTTCGCTTATATTTTTACTGGTCGTGCTTCAGTTTCCTGCTCTGGAACCGGCGCCGCTGCCGCCGCCGCCTCCAACGATTTGGGTGAACGCGGCCGCAGCGCATAACGGTTCAAGCCCGTCATGTGGATGCGGCACAGGTAGTCCGGCCAGTCGATGACGGTCGGGTCGACCATGTAGCGCGCCCGGTCTTCGCTGCCGAAGCGCTGCGCCAGCGCCAGCAGCGATTTGTTATGGAACACGTAGCGCGGCGCGGTGTAGAACGAGAACGTCAACGCCAGCAGCTGCGTGGTACGCAGTGCTTCGAGCTTGGGCGATTCGCCCGCGCCCAGCAGGCGGCGCACGCCGCTCCAGGCGGTCGCGCCCAGGCTCATGGCCCGCAGCATCAACAGGAAGACCGGGCGGCTGACGACGCGGAAGCCGTGTTTCGGCTCGTTGTAGAACAGCCGCTCGTAGTTGCGCCAGTTGCGCTGCGATTCGGTCTGGAATAGTTCGATCACGCGGCCGACCGAGATCGGGTTGGCGGAGCCGGTGCATGCCTGGTAGATGCGCGTGGCGCCCGGATCGGCCAGCGCTTCGGCGGCGGCCAGTATCACGCTGTTGGCGACCAGGTCCGCCGGCACGATGTCGACGATCTCGTTCGGCTTGGCCGGGAAGAAGTTGGTCTTGCCGCGCGCGTAGGCCAGGATGATGGCGTCGGCCACCTTCACGCCTTCCAGCCAGCCGGGCACCGGCTCCTGCAAGGTGCTTTCGATGATGGACGGACGCACGATGGTCAGCGTCTTGCCGCGCATGGCCTTCATCGCCAGCTGTTCGCCCATCCACTTGGTGAAGGTGTAGGTGTCGTTCCAGCCGTGGTAGTTGGCTTCGGCGATGCCCAGCTCCGTCAGGCGGCGCGTCTGCTGCTCGGCGTCGCCGGTTTCGGCCTTGATGGCGGCTACACGATGCTGCAGTTGTTTGAGTAAACCGTATAAATCATAATGGCCGTCGGCGTGGCGCGGGATGGCGGCGCGCGCCGGCGTGACATTCTGCTCCAGCATGGCGCCGCGATTGTAGCCGTTGACGTAGCAGGTCGATACCTGCACCAGCGGCGCGTTGTTGGCGCGCGCCAGTTCGGCGACGTTCTGCACGCTGAGGGCGTTGATGGACAGCGCCACGTCCAGCGCTTCGCGGAAGTTGACGCTGGCGGCGGCGTTGATCACCAGGTCGATGCGGCGTCCCAAGGCGTTGAACTCGGCCAGCGACAGGCCGAAACACGGCTCGGTCACTTCGCCGGTCACGCACTCGATGCGCTCGGCGAAGAACTCGGCCAGGAAGCCCGGGCGTTCGGCGCGCAGGCGGTCGAAGACGGAGGAGGTGGCGATATCGCGCTCGAAGCGGGTGCGGGCGTCGCCGTTGGTCTTGCCGCGGCCGCCGCGTATCACCAGCACGATGCGGCCGATGTCCGGCACGCTGCGGATGAGCTTTTCCAGCACTACCTTGGCGAGAAAACCGGTGCTGCCGGTAATCAGTACGCGCTTACCCGACAGTGCTGCGTGTACGTTCAATGCTGGTTTCATAGGGGGCTTCTCAGAAACGGTGTCATTACTGCAATGAGCCGATCTTAGAGCGAAACCGGGGAGTGACTGGCGATTATGCAGTGGCTTTGGAAGCCAAACGCATGGCTGCGCGAGTCATGCAGAGTGATCACGAGAGAAACGGATATGGCCCCATTTGCAACATTGAGGCATTTGCGCAACGCTCCCGTCGCCGCGCGGCTGGCGGCGATGGGCGGGAGGCTGGGTTTAGTGTTGGACTTCGGGATACAGGCCGTGCACGCGGCCGAACAGCCGGGTAAGCCCCAGCAGGGCGTCGATGTGCGGGGTGGCCAGCTGCAGACGCTGGCCGATCTCGCGCACGGCGGCCACCAGCGCGTCCAGTTCCAGCATGCGGCCGGCCTCGGCGTCTTGCAGCATGGAGCTTTTGAAGGCGCCCAGCTTGCGCGTGACCAGGTGGCGCTGCTCGGGCGTTTCGGTGATGCGGCAGCCGATGCGCTCACCGATGATGGCCGCCTCGCGCATGGCGGAGCGGCAGAATTCGGCCACCAAGTGGTCATCCAGAATGCGGTCCGCCGTCGCGCCGGTGATGGCTGACACTGGATTCAGGGTCATATTTCCCCATAATTTATACCAAATGTCGTAGCGGATATCGGCGGAAACCTTGGCGTCGAAGCCGCCCAGGCGCAGCAGCGCGCCCAGCTTCTGCGCGCGTTCGGAGTCGCCGCCGGCAGGTTCGCCGATGATCAGGCCGTTGCCCATCTTGTGGCTGACCAGTCCTGGCGATGGCGTCGAGGTGCTGGCGTGGACCACGCAGCCCAGCACTTGCGGGTAGGGCAGCGCGGCCGCGATCAGGCCGCCGGGGTCGACGCTGGCCAGCGGCTCGTTGCCGATGGCGGCCACGCCGTGTCCGAACCACCAGGGCACGCCGTTCATGGCGGGGAGGATGAGGGTTTCCGGACCGATCAGGGGCGCAATCTGCTGCGCCACGGCGGCCAGGGCCTGGCCCTTGACGGCGATGATCACCACATCCTGCGGCCCCAGTTCCGCCGCATTGTCGCTGGCGCGGGCGGGTGCCTGGATCGGCGTGTCGCCCTGTTGCAGGCGCCAGCCGTGTTGACGCAACGCGGCCAGCGTGTCGCCGCGCGCGTAAGCGCTCAGATCACAGGCTTGGGCCGCAGCCAGGCGGGCGCCGATAAAGCCGCCGATGGCGCCGGCGCCTACTATGCATACCTTCATTCGCTACTCCGGGTGGCGTAAAAAAATGAAAGCTTAGCAGAAGTATATGTTTGGCGTGCGGCGCCCTGGCTGCTAACTAGTTGCGAATGTCGAGCGCGCGGTTCAGGCTCAGCGCCGCCAGCGAGCAGACCGCGCCCGACAGCAGGTACAAGCCCACATACGCCAGCCCGAACTGCGACGACACGCCCAGCGCCACCAGCGGCGCGAAGCCCGCGCCCACCAGCCATGCCAGGTCGGACGTGAAGGCCGCGCCGGTGTAGCGGTACTGCGCCGGGAAGTTGGCCGTCACCGCGCCGGCTGCCTGGCCATACGACAGGCCCAGCAAGGCGAAGCCCAGCATGATGAAGGCATCCTGCGCGGCTTCGCCGCCGTTGAGCAACATCGGCACGAAGCCGCTGAACACCGCGATCAGGATGGCCAGCGAGCCCAGCGTGCGGCGGCGGCCGATGCGGTCGGCGATCAAGCCGGACGCCACCACGCCCACCGCCATCAGCACCACGCCCACCATCTGCGTGCCGAGGAAGCCGGTCACCGAGCGCGGCGAGTAAATTGTGATCCAGGACAGCGGGAACACCGTCACCAGGTGGAACAGCGCGTAGCTGGCCAAGGCGGCGAGGGCGCCGATGATCAGGTTGCGGCCCTGCGAGCTGGCCATTTCGATCACGCTGGTCGGTTGCAGCTCGCGCTCTTCCAGCAGCTTGGCGTACTCGCTGGTGGAGGTCAGGCGCAGGCGGGCGAACAGCGCCACCACGTTGATGGCGAAGGCCACGTAGAACGGATAGCGCCAGCCCCAGTCCATGAAGTCCAGGTCGCTCAGGTTGCCGATCAGGTACCAGAACAGGCCGGCGGCGATGAAGAAGCCGACCGGCGCGCCCAGTTGCCCCAACATCGCGTACCAGCCGCGCTTGTTTTCAGGCGCGTTGAGTGCCAGCAGTGACGGCAAGCCGTCCCACGAGCCGCCCAAGGCCAGGCCCTGGCCGATGCGCAACACCGACAGGATGACGATGGAGTAAAAGCCGTTGTCGGCGTAAGATGGCAGGAAGGCAATGCCGGCGGTGGTGGAACCCAGCAGCAGCAGCGCCCCGGTGAGCTTGGCCTCACGCCCGTAGCGGCGCTGAACGGCCATCGAGATCACGGTGCCGATGGGCCTTGCAATAAAGGCAAAAGAGAAGATGGTGAACGCGTACAAAGTGCCTTCCAGCCGCCCGTCGAACGGGAACAGCAGCGAAGGGAACACGAGTACGGAAGCAATCGCGTAGACAAAGAAATCGAAATACTCGGAAGCGCGCCCGATGACGACGCCGACCGCTATTTCGCCGGGTGAGATGTGATCGTCGTCCCGTGCATTGATGTTGCGTGCATCATTACCGGCCTGAGATGGTTCTTGGGCGCCAACATGCACGCCATTTGGTGTAGTCGTAGTGGCCATAATCTCTGTCTCTTTTACGTTGATATTTTTATCACGTATATGTCCCGGCTCCTAGGACAAAGTGTCCAATGGCAAGAACATTCCGTGATTGGTACAGTAACACATCATCCACATACTGTAACGTAGATTACCTCATGATTCCTCCTCTCGCGCGTCGTGGACTGTTCCTCGCACCGCTGTTGTGGCTAGCAGGCTGCAACACGGTCGTGTTGAACCCGTCCGGTGATATCGCAGCCCAGCAGGCGCACCTTGTTGTTGTGTCAACTCTGCTGATGCTGTTGATTATCGTACCCGTCATGTTTTTGATTTGCCTGTTCGCCTGGCGCTACAGGAAGTCGAACACTTCCGCTGAATACAAACCGAACTGGGACCACTCGACCAAGCTCGAACTGCTGATCTGGGGCGCTCCGCTGCTGATCGTCATCGTGCTGGGCCTGATCACCTGGATCTACACCCACTTGCTGGACCCATACCGCCCACTGAGCCGCATCGACGCAGACCGTCCGGTGGCCGTCGGCGTCAAGCCGCTGGAAGTGCAGGTCGTGGCAATGGACTGGAAGTGGATGTTCATCTACCCGGAACAAGGCATCGCCACCGTCAACGAACTGGTGACCCCGATCGACGTGCCGGTCCGTTTCCACATGACCTCGTCGTCCGTGATGAACGCGTTCTACATTCCTGCGCTGGCCGGCATGGTCTACACCATGCCCAGCATGGAGACCCAGCTGAACGCGGTGATGAACAAGGTGGGCGTGTACGACGGCTTCTCGTCGAACTACAGCGGCGCCGGTTTCTCGGACATGAAGTTCAAATACCACGGCGTCAGCCAGGCCGACTTCGACGCCTGGGTCGCCAAGACCCGCGCCGCCGGCGGCACGCTGACCCGCGCCGGCTACCTGGACCTGGACAAGCCGACCATCAAGCATCCGATCATGCGTTTCGGCAGCGTCGACAAAGGCCTGTACGACCTGGTGCTGAACCGCTGCGTGGCCGAAGGCTCGACCTGCATGAACGCGCAGATGGAGCAGGACGCCATGCGCATGCAGGCTGCCGCCGCCGCGAAAGAACTGCCGAAAGATGTGTGCGAGCCTAAAGTCGCCACCGCCACGGCCCAACCACTCCGTAAAGAATGACCATGTCTGATCTCAACCTGACCAAACTGATCTTTGGACGGCTGTCGCTGGAAGCAATTCCATACCACGAGCCCATCCTGATCGCCACCTTCGCCATGGTGGCGCTGGGCGGCCTGGCCTTCCTGGCCGTGATGTTCAAATTCCGCCTGTGGGGCCCGTTGTGGCGCGACTGGATCACCTCCATCGACCACAAGAAAATCGGCATCATGTACATGGTGCTGGCGATTATCATGATGCTGCGCGGCTTCGCCGACGCGCTGATGATGCGCGCCCAACAAGCGATCGCCTTCGGCGACAACGCCGGCATGCTGCCGCCGCACCACTACGACCAGATCTTCACGGCCCATGGCACGATCATGATCTTCTTCGTGGCGATGCCGCTGGTCACCGGCCTGATGAACTACGTGGTGCCGCTGCAAATCGGCGCGCGCGACGTTTCGTTCCCGTTCCTGAACAACTTCTCGTTCTGGATGACCACCTTCGGCGCCATGCTGACCATGGTCTCGCTGTTCGTCGGCGAATTCGGCCGCACCGGCTGGCTGGCCTTCCCGCCGCTGTCCGGCATCGCCGCGTCGCCTGACGTCGGCGTCGATTACTACATCTGGTCGCTGCAGGTGGCCGGGGTAGGGACCACGCTGTCGGGCGTCAACCTGATCGCCACCATCGTCAAGATGCGCGCGCCGGGCATGAACATGATGAAAATGCCGGTCTTCACCTGGACCGCGCTGTGCACCAACGCCCTGATCGTTGCTACCTTCCCGATCCTGACCATCACCCTGGCGATGCTGTCGCTGGACCGCATGGTCGGCACCAACTTCTTCACCAACGACCTCGGCGGCAACCCGATGTTGTACGTCAACCTGATCTGGATCTGGGGCCACCCTGAGGTCTACATCCTGGTGCTGCCGGTGTTCGGCGTGTTCTCGGAAATCGTCTCGACCTTCAGCGCCAAGAAGCTGTTCGGCTACACCTCGATGGTGTACGCCACCATCGTGATCACCATCCTGTCCTACCTGGTATGGTTGCACCACTTCTTCACGATGGGTTCGGGCGCGTCGGTGAACTCCTTCTTCGGCATCACCACGATGATCATCTCGATCCCGACCGGCGCCAAGATCTTCAACTGGCTGTTCACCATGTACAAGGGCCGCGTGCGCTTCGACGTGCCCATGCTGTGGACCGTCGGCTTCATGCTGACCTTCACCATCGGCGGCATGACCGGCGTGATGCTGGCTGTGCCACCTGCCGACTTCGTGCTGCACAACTCGCTGTTCCTGATCGCCCACTTCCACAACGTCATCATCGGCGGCGTGGTGTTCGGCTGCTTCGCAGGCTTGAACTACTGGTTCCCTAAAGCGTTCGGCTTCAAGCTCGACGAGTTCTGGGGCAAGGTCTCGTTCTGGTGCTGGCTGGTGGGCTTCTGGGTGGCCTTCACGCCGCTGTACGTGATGGGCTTCATGGGCGTTACCCGCCGCATGAACCACTTCGAAGATCCATCGCTGCAAAAATGGTTCGTGATCGCCGCCATCGGCGCGCTGATCATCGCCGCAGGTATCGGCGCGATGCTGGTGCAGTTCTACGTCAGCTGGAAAAACCGCGACGCCCTGCGCGACGTGACCGGCGACCCATGGGGCGGCCGCACGCTGGAGTGGGCCACCTCGTCGCCACCGCCGGACTACAACTTCGCCTTCACGCCAGTGGTGCATGAGAGCGACAGCTGGGCCGACATGAAGGCCAACAACTACCAGCGTCCGACCCAAGGTTTTGTTTCGATCCACATGCCGAAGAACACCGCCGCCGGCTTCATCATCTCGGCGCTGTCGTTCGCGCTGGGCTTCAGCATGATCTGGCAGATGTGGATCCCGGCCGGCCTGTCGTTCATCGCCATGATGGTCGCGATCATCACGCACACCTTTAACTACAAGCGCGACTACTACATCCCTGCGGAAGAAGTCATCCGCACCGAAGAAGCGCATACTCGTTTGCTGGAAGCCCATGTCTGAATCTATCGCTAACGGCGCCGTGAGCGCCGACCCAAGCGCACGCTACTACGTGCGCGACCACCACCCGGAGAACGGCACGCTGCTGGGCTTCTGGCTCTACCTGATGAGCGACTGCCTGTTGTTCGCCGGCCTGTTCGCCGCCTACGCCGTGCTGGGCCGCAACTACGCGGGCGGCCCGACCGGCGCCGAGCTGTTCGACCTGCCGACCGTGGCGCTCAACACCGGCTTCCTGCTGATGTCGTCGATCACCTACGGCTTCGCGATGATCGCGTCGCAGCGCAAGAACCTGAAGGCCACCATCGTCTGGCTGGCCATCACCGGCCTGTTCGGCCTGGCCTTCCTGTACCTGGAACTGGATGAATTCGTTCACCTGATCCACGAAGGCGCCGGTCCGCAGCGCAGCGCGTTCCTGACCTCGTTCTTCGCGCTGGTCGGCACCCACGGCCTGCACGTGACTTTCGGTTCGATCTGGCTGGTCACGCTGATCTGCCAGCTGGCCAAGCACGGCCTGACGCCGGAAAACAACCGTCGCCTGATGTGCCTGTCGATGTTCTGGCACTTCCTGGACGTGATCTGGATCGGTGTGTTTACCTTTGTCTATCTGATGGGAGTTCTGCCATGAGCGCGCATAACCACGACCACCACGGTCATGACGGCCACGGCCACGACGACGGCGCGCCGCACGGCAGCCTGAAGGACTACGCGATCGGTTTCATCCTGTCGGTGATCCTGACCGCGATTCCGTTCTGGCTGGTGATGCACAAGGCCTTCGACAAATCCAGCACCACCGCCGCGGTGATCCTGGGCTTCGCGGCCGTGCAAGTGATCGTCCACATGGTGTACTTCCTGCACATGAACGGCAAGATCGAAGGCGGCTGGTCGCTGCTGGCGACCATGTTCACGCTGGTGTTGCTGGTCATCGTACTGGCCGGTTCGATCTGGGTCATGTACCACATGAACGTCAACATGATGCCGTCCATGGGTACGGACGTGCACAATATGCGCGACATGCAATGATGGAAGGGGCATCGCGCCCACGTTCCCGCGCCCTGCGCATCAGCCTGGCCATTGCGGCCGGGTTGATGTTTGCAGGGTTTTTTGCTTTGGGGACGTGGCAAATATTCCGCCTGCAATGGAAGCTGGCGCTGATCGAACGCGTCGAGCAGCGCGTGCACGCGGCGCCGGTGGACGCGCCCGGCGCCGCGCAATGGCCGCAGCTGAATGCCGAGGCGGACGATTATCGCCGCGTGCGACTGAGCGGACACTACCTGAAGGGCTCGGACACGCAGGTGCTGGCCTCGCTGGACCGTGGCATCGGCTACTGGGTGCTGTCGCCGCTGTGCACGGCCGATGGCGCCATCGTCATGGTCAATCGCGGCTTCATCCGCGCCGGTTCCGGCGGCTGGGCGCCGCAGGCCGCACCACCGGCCGCCAAGGCCGATGCCTGCGCCGGCGGCGGCGAGGCGGTCACGGTCACCGGGTTGCTGCGCCTGGGCGAAGTTGCCGGCCGTCTGCGCCAGAATGAACCGGCCCGCAACTACTGGTACACGCGCGACGTGCAAGCCATCGCCCATGCGCGCGGGCTGCCGGCCGTGGCGCCGTATTTCGTCGACGCCGACGCCGACGCCGGCGCGGCGGTGGTAGAAGGCGAGCCGCTCGGCGGCCTGACCGTGGTTTCCTTCCCCAACAACCATTTGGTTTATGCTGTCACCTGGTACGCGCTGGCGCTGATGATTGTTGGCGGCGCCGTATGGGTCGTCCGCGACGGGCGCAAATCACAGACTAAAGCATAAATGGCAAGGAAAAACGACAATCCATACGACCGTGGGCGGCCCAACGCCCCGGTGTTCGAGCCGCTGGCGGCGGTGAACGCTTCGGCCAACACCATCACCCACGCGGCCGGCCACAAGAACATGCAGCAGCTGATCCAGCTGCGCTGGATTGCCGTGGTGGGGCAGATCACCACCATCTTCGCCACCACCATGGTGTTCGACGTGCGCCTGCCGCTGCCGGCCATGTTGAACGTGCTGGCCTGCCTGATCGCCTTCAACATCGCCAGCACTCTGCGCTGGCAGGAAAACCAGGTGGTGTCCAACAGCGAGCTGCTGCTGGCGCTGACGGTGGACATCGCCAGCCTGACGGCGCAGCTCTATTTGAGCGGCGGCGCCACCAATCCCTTCGTGTTCCTGTACCTGCTGCACGTGATCCTGGGCGCGGTGCTGCTGGAGGCATGGTCGACCTGGACCATTGTTGTCGTCACCGGCACCTGCATCGCGGGACTGGCCTTGTTCTCCGAACCGTTGGCGTTGCCGTTGGACCACGGGCGCGGCATCTCCAGCCTGTATGTGCAGGGGATGCTGATCTGCTTCGTGCTCGACGCGGCGCTGCTGGTCATCTTCATCACGCGCATCATGCGCAACGTGCGGGTGACGGCGTCCAAGCTGGCGGACCTGCGCCAGCGCGCGGCCGAGGAAGACCATATCATCCGCATGGGCCTGTTAGCCTCGGGCGCGGCGCACGAGCTGGGCACGCCGCTGGCGACGCTGGCGGTGATCCTGGGCGACTGGAAGCACATGCCCGAGTTCAAGGCCAACGCCGTGCTGCTGGAGGAGATCGTCGAGATGCAGACCCAGCTCAAGCGCTGCAAATCCATCGTCAGCGGGATTTTGCTGTCGGCCGGCGAGACGCGCGGCGAATCGTCGGCGGCCACCACCATCAACACCTTCCTGGCGGAACTGGTGGCAGAGTGGCGGGTGGGGCGGCCGGTGGTGGCGTTTGAATTCGACAACCGCATCGCGCCCGATCATCCGGTGGTGTCCGACTCAACCTTGAAACAGATGATCTGCAACGTGCTCGACAATGCGCTGGAGGCGTCGCCGCAATGGCTGCGCATGGAGGCGTGCCTGGAAGAAGGCCAATTGGTGTTGCAGGTGATGGACGCGGGGCCGGGCTTCGCGCCGGAGATCCTGGCGCAATTGGGCAAGCCCTACAACTCCAGCAAGGGACGCCCGGGCGGTGGCCTGGGCCTGTTCCTGGTGGTGAACGTTGCGCGCACCTTGGGTGGTGCGGTGACGGCGTCGAACTGGCCGCAGGGCGGGGCGCTGGTGCGCCTGACGCTGCCGCTGTCGGAAATCGAAATCAAACCGGAAAGTAATCAATATGACTACTGAAGAAGAACGCGTGTTGTTGCTGGTCGAGGACGACGCCGCCTTCGCCCGTACCTTGAGTCGTTCCTTTGAACGGCGCGGCTACAAGGTGCTGCTGGCCGAGAACGTGGACGAAGCCAGCGCGCTGCTGGTCGACCACTCGCCGGGCTATGCGGTGGTGGATCTGAAGCTGAAGGGCAATTCGTCCGGCCTGGCCTGCGTGCAGATGCTGCACCAGCACGATGCCGAGATGTTGATCGTGGTGCTGACCGGTTTCGCCAGCATCAACACGGCGGTGGAAGCGATCAAGCTAGGCGCCTGCCAATACCTGGCCAAGCCGTCCAACACCGACGACATCGAAGCGGCCTTCGAACACGTGGCCGGCGCGGCGGAGCTGGAACTGACCAACCGCGCCACCTCGGTCAAGACGCTGGAGTGGGAGCACATCCACACCGTGCTGGCCGAGACCGACTTCAACATCTCGGAAGCGGCGCGGCGCCTGGGCATGCACCGCCGCACACTGGCGCGCAAGCTGGAGAAACAACGCGTCAAATAACACCGGGGGTCAAGTCTGACATTCGGACACGAGCTCTACTGTATCGCCCGCTAAGGCTCAGCTTGTGTCCGAATGTCAGACTTGACCCCGATTCGTGACCCCGATTCGGCTTCGCTGATCGGTGGAATGGCTTTCATCGTTTCCTTCATTTACAAGTGTAATCGAGGCTGTCAAGCGTTAAACTGTGGGGCATGACACAACAGACCTTACTGCCGGGTTTTGAACCCGAACCTCAGCTGACGGACCGGATCTTCTTTGCGGTCTTGCCCGACGCCGGCGCCATCGCCCGTATCCACCAACTGACCGCCGGGCTGAAGACCGCGCACGCCATGCGCGGCCGGGCCATCGCCGATACGCGCTTGCATGCCACGCTGTGCAACCTGGGTGACTTCCCCGGCATGCCGGACAGCCTGGTAGCGCGGGCAGGGCAGGCCGCAGCTTTAGTGGCTGCGGCAACGGCGCCTTTCGCGGTCAGCTTCGACGTTGCCCAGACCTTCGTCAACCGCGCCCGCAACCGGCCGTTCGTGCTGACCGGCGGCGACGGCGTGACCGGACTTGCCTCCCTGTATAAAAGTCTCGCGATGGCCTTGCTCAAGGCGGGCCTGCCCGGCAACCCGCCGAGCTATACGCCGCACGTCACACTGCTGTACGATGATGTGACGGCGCTGCCGCAAGCCGTCACTCCCGTCGAGTGGACGGTGCGCGAGTTGGTGCTGGTCCACAGCCACATCGGCCAGAACCTGCCTTACACCGCACTAGGCCGCTGGAGCTTGCAAGGCTAACTTTCAAGGTGAGTCCCACATGCTGATCAGACGCTGCGCCGTATTGTTCCTGGAACCCCGCGAGGATTTGGATATCGACTGGACGGCGCTGTTCGCCGGCGACGGCGCGCTCGGCGCGACGATACGCTGGATGGCGCTGGCGCCGCACTTGGGTGAGGAAGTGGAAGTCACCCTGGACGAGATGGCGGCGCTGGGCGGCATCGGCCTGACGCTGTGGCAGGAGCGCGACACCAGCGAAGGAAAATACGGCGCCGCCGTCATCGCCCGCCTGCTGGAATGCGGCCTGCTGATCGGCGATGAGCCCCGCTTCCGCGAACGCGACGAGGTGCTGCGCTCGCAAAACTGGCGGCCGCTGTCGGCGGTCGCCCATACGTTCAGCCGCTGGGGCGATATGCGGGTCGACAAGGGCATGCAGTTCCCCAGCTTTGAAGAGCTGGTGGTCTCGTATGGCGCGCCGCCCGGTCCCACCATCGAGCGCTGCGCCGAGGGCGAGGCCATCGCGCTGCCCCATCCCGACCGCGCGCGCCTCGACGACACGCTGTTCCAGCGCTACACCGGACGCAATTTCGATCCCGCCGCCGCATTGTCCGTCGCCACCGTCGCGCGCCTGTTGCAGCGCGCCTTTGGCTCGCAGGGCGAACGCGAAATGGCGCCCGGCGCCTTCGTCTTGAAAAAGCTCAGCCCATCAGCCGGCGGCCTGCATCCGGTCGAAGCCTATGTGCTGGCGCAGCGCATCGATGGCGTCGCGCCCGGCCTGTACCACTATCATCCGGTACGTCACGCGCTGGAGCCGCTGGCGGCGATGGATACCACGCAAACGGCGGAACTGGCGATGCGCATGGTGGCCGATCAGGATTGGTTTGTCGATGCGCCGATGATGGTGGTGCTGGCGGCGCGGGTGGAGCGCAATTTCTGGAAGTACCGCAATCACGCCAAGGCTTACCGCGCGCTGCTGCTGGACGCGGGCCATCTGTCGCAAACCTTCTATCTGCTGGCGACGGAAGCCGGTATGCCGGCCTTTGTGACGGCGGCGGTGAACGAGATCGACATCGAGCGGGTATTTGGGCTCGACCCCTTGAAGGATATGGTGATCGCTGTATGCGGTTGCGGACAGGCGTCCGGCGCGCAGGATACGGTGGAAATGCGCTACGAACCGTGAGCGATCGTTCGGGATGGCTTAGCGTTGGCCCGACAGGAAGAACGGAATCGCGCCGGCGGCGTTTTCCAGTTTGCCTTTGATGGCGTGGCGGGAGGCGATGAAGACTTCCTTGGCCGGCAGGCTGCGCAAGGCTGGGATCTTGTCGGCATCGAGCCTGATGCCCAGCGTGCCCAGTGCCAGTTGTGGATCGTTCAGGAAGCTGGCGCGGAACGTGTCGTCGCCGGACAATTTGGACAGCAGCAGATCGAGATCTTGCGGGGAGTGCGTGGCCATGTCATTACCTTTCGTGTGGGTTTGAAGAAATCTCGCGTGTCGAAACGCAAGTTCATCCTAGGCCAAAGCAAGCATTACCTCAAGCAACTTCCGCAAGCCCCGTGCAACTCGCAAATTGCTAGGTAGTCTGGGCCAGGTCGGCCATCCTTGCATCTTGCTCAAGCATGTCGTGATGCGCACTGTCCATCACGATCGCGAACGACTGGGCGAATGCCTGCAGCAAATCGGCCAGCGCAGAGGGATCATCGCGCAGCCGGTCCTCCAGCGCGGTGGCGGTTTCAAACAACTCTGTTGCCGAGATATTACCGGCCGCGCCGCGTATCTTGTGCACCTGGTCGGCCGCCTTCAAAAATTCGCCGTGGTGGATTGCATCTTGAATCTGTTGCAAACTCGCACCAAAATCCTTGGCGAATAGGCCAAGCAGCCGCGACAGCAGGTTGCCGTGGCCGCCCAGCCGCGCCATCGCCGCATCCAGGTCGATGCCGCGCCGCGCGTTGGCGGAGGCGGTGTGGTCCGGATGGGCGGCCGGCGCCGGTCCGGCGCTGTCCAACTGCGACCGGCCCGGGTCAGGCTCGACCCAGGTCGCCAGCACGGCGTACAAGGTGTCGGGGTCGATCGGCTTGGTGACGTAATCGTTCATGTCCATCGCCAGGCAGCGTTCGCGGTAGCCCGCCACCGCGTGCGCGGTCATGGCGATGATCGGCAGCTTGCCGTGGACCTCGTCGGCGCGGATCAGGGCGGTGGCCTGGTAGCCGTCCATGTCCGGCATCTGGATGTCCATCAGTACCGCGTCGTAGTCGCCGGCGGCGGTCATGCGCGCCGCCTCCTCGCCGCTGGCGGCCAGGTCGACCTTGACGCCGGCCCGCTGCAGGATTTCGCTGGCCACCTGTTGGTTGATGCTGTTGTCGTCCACCACCAGCACGTGCGCGCCGCGGATGCGCTGCACCGCCACCGACGGCGGCGCCGCCAGCTTGGCGGCCGGCAGGCTGCTCTCCAGGCCCAGCGCCGCCAGCACCGCGCCGCGCAGCAGATAGGGATTGGCCGGCTTGTCGAGGAAGGGCATCAGGCGGCTTTGCTCGGCGGTCTGGCGGTGATGTTCGCGCGCGTAGGCGGTCACCATCAACACCGCCGGCACCGCCGCCAGCTGCGCATCATCGGCCATCAGGCGCAGGGTCTCGATGCCGTCCAGGTCGGGCATGTCGGCGTCCATCATCAGGATGTCGTAGTCCTCCTGCTGCAGCGCCGCCACCGCCGCCGTGCCCGAGGCCACCGCGCGCGGCTTCAGGCCCAGGCTCGCCAGCTGGACCTTCATCATGTGGCGCACCGCTTCGCTATCGTCCACCACCAGCACCCGCTTGCCCTGCACCGAGGGCGGCAGCGGCGCCTGGCGCGGCGTCTGGTCGGCGGCCGGCTGCAGCGCCACGGTGAAACTGAAGCTGCTGCCCACGCCAGGCTCGCTGTCGACCTGGATCACGCCGCCCATCTTGCGCACCAGCTGCTGCGAGATCGCCAGTCCCAGTCCGGTGCCGCCGTACAGGCGCGTGGTGCTGGCGTCGGCCTGGGCGAAGGCCTGGAACAGGCGCGCCTGCTGCTCCTGGCTGATACCGAGGCCGCTGTCTTCGACCACGAAGCGCAGCGCGATGTGGTTGTCCGGCGCCGCCGCGTGATCGCGTTCGACGCGCAGCTCGATGTGGCCGCGGGCGGTGAACTTGAGGGCATTGCCGACCAGGTTGACCAGGATCTGGCTCAGTCGCAGCGGGTCGCCCAGCAGGTTGGACGGCACGTCCGGCGCGGCCCAGATCACCAGTTCCAGCCCGCGTTCGGCGGCGCGCCACGCAAACAGGTCGGCCAGCTGGCTCAGGGTGTCGGGCAGGTCGAAGGGCAGGGCTTCCAGTTCCAGCTTGCCCGATTCGATCTTGGAGAAGTCCAGCACATCGTTGATGATCTCCAGCAGGCTCTGGCCGGCGCGGCCGATCTTGCGGAAGTAGTCGAGCGGCTGCGGCGCCAGGTCGAGGTGCGTGCCCAGGCCGGCGAAGCCCAGGATGGCGTTCATCGGGGTGCGGATCTCGTGGCTGATATTGGCCAGGAAGTCGCTCTTGGCGCGGGTGGCCGCTTCGGCGTTGGCGCGCGCCTGTTCCAGCAGCCGCAGCGCGCGCGCCTTCTGGTAGGCCGAGACGAACGGCTCCTTCAAGGCCTTGAGCAGATCGAGGTCGCTGGGGGCGAAGGCCGCCTGGTACTGGTAGTTCTCGAACACCAGGTAGCCTTCCACCTGGCCGTCGATCACCACCCGCACCGCCAGCAGCGCGCAGACGTCGCCGGGCAGCGAATGCTGGTGGTGGACCTCGAAGATGTCGGGCGCGATCATGCCGCTGGCCGGCGCGTAACGCAGCTCGGCCTGGCGCAGGTCGATATTGTAGGTGTCGGCGGCGGCGTCGATGCGACCCCAGGCCGCGCGCAGCGACAGCGTCTCGGTGCCGGCTTCGCGCACCAGCGCAAGCGCCGAGTCGATGCCCTGGATGACGGTCGATTCATGCAGGATGGTGTGCAGCAGCGCGTCGAAATCGAGCTGCTCGTTGATCGACTTGACGATGGCGTTGAGTTTTTCCAGGTGCTGGGTGCGCGAGTAGACCAGCGCCTGCAGCTGCTCGCCTTTGATGTGCAGCTGGCGTACGCGCCAGCGCACCAGCGCCCAGGCCAGCGCGCACGCGGCCAGCAAGTATCCCAGCCACGCCCACCAGGTCTGGTGCCAGGCCGGCAGCACCACCACTTGCAGTTGCAGCTCATCGCTGGTCCACTGGCCGTCGCGGTTGCTGCCGCGCATGCGCAGGCGGTAGGTGCCGGGCGGCAGGCGGTTGTAGCTGGCGATGCGGCGGCTGGCGTCGACCTCCACCCAGCGTTGGTCGAAGCCTTCCAGCAGATAAGCGTAGCGATTGCGCTGCGGCGCCGAGAAGTCCAGCGCCGCCAGCTCCACTTCGAAGTTGCGGTTCTCCGGCCTGAGTGTCAGCGTCGGACCCTGCTCGCCGGCCAGCCGGTCCGGGGTCAACACCCGCTGGTCCACGCGCACCGAGCTGATGACCAGCGGCGGACGGTAGCCCCAGTCGTTCAGACGTCCCGGATAGACCACCGCGAAGCCGGCCGTGGCGCCGAACACCAGGTCGCGTTCCGGCGTGACCGCGCTGGCGCCGATGAAGAAGGTGCGGAAGGCCAGGCCGTCGGCGCGGGTCAGCGCGCGCGCCTTGAGGGTGGCGGCGTCGATCACCGCGATGCTGTCGGCGGTGGCCGCCCAGACCCGGCCCACGGGATCGGACTGCAAGGACATGATGGTGCCGCTGGCCAGGCCCGCCGTGGTGCCGACCCGCGCGAACTGCGGCGCGCCTTGCGCGTCGCGCCCGGTCATGACGCAGATGCCGCCGCCGTAGGTGCCCACCCACATGCGGCCGCGCGTGTCCAGCACCAGCGTGCTGATGACGGCTTCCGACAAGGCGTTCGGCTTGCCGGGATCGGCGCGGATCTGTTCCACCTTGCCGCTTTCCGGGTCCAGCCGGTTCAGGCCATTGCGGGTGCCGATCCACAGCGTGCCGTCGGCGTCGGCGACCACCGCGTGGATGCGGTTGTCGGTCAGGCCACCGGCATCGGCCGCGCCTTGCACGTAGCGCCGCACGGTGCCGGCCGACGGATCGTAGCGCAGCAACCCTTCGAAGGTGCCCAGCCAGAGTTCTCCTTTTCGGCGCAAGATGGTGCCGATGCGCGGATAGGGACTGGCCTGCGGCAGCGGCACGCGGCGCACGCTGCGCGCCTGGCCGTGGGTGCGGTAGAGGCCCAGTTGGGTGCCGATCCAGGCGTCGCCGGGATCGGCTTCGGCCATCGACAGGACCATGCGGTTGGGCAGGGCGGTGTCGGGATGGGCGGGGTCGGGGCGCAGCGCGGCGCGGCGCGCGCCGTCCGGCCGCACGATGTCGATGCCCTGGTCGGCCAGCGCGATCCAGACCTGGCGCTGGCTGTCGGTCATCAGGGAACTGACGGCCGCTTCCGGCGCGCCCTCGGCGCCGAACACCGAATCGACGCTCTCGTTGTGCGGATCGAACATGTCGACTCCGCGTTCGGTGCACACCCAGATCATGCCGCTGCGGTCGCGCAGCAGGGCGGCGGTACGGTCGTTGCTGAGACTGAGCGCCACCGCCGGCTGGTGCAGGATGCGGTGGCCCTTGCCGTTGCGGTACTCCACCACGCCGCCGCCGTAGGTGCTGGCCCACCAGGTGCCGGGCGTCGTCTCGATCACGGCCAGCACCATATTGCCCTGCATTTCCTTCACTCCCGGGATGCCGAGGATGCGGCCCTGGTCGGCCCCGGCGTCGACCAGGCCGACGCCGCTCTTGAGCGTGCCGAAGGCGATCTGTCCGAGGCTGTTCTCGCCGAGCGACAGCACGGTGTCGCTCCAGCCGCCGCGGCCCTCGCCGCTGACGGCCACCTGGGTGATGGCGCCGCCTTCCTTGAGCCGGGACAGGCCGGTGCCGCTGCCTATCCACAGCGTGCCGGCGCGGTCCATCAGCAGCGAGCGGACCTGGTTGTCCGGCAGGCCGGGATACTCCTCGTGGGTGTAGCGGCGCAGCGTGTGCTCGATGGTGTCGTAGTACTTCAGGCCCGCCGAGGTGCCGATCCACAGATTGCCCCTGGCGTCGCTGGCGATGGCGTTGATCTGGCCTTTGCCCAGTTCTTCGATGGGGCGGGTGAATTGTTCGCGGCGCTGGTCGAACATGGTGAGGCCGGCGGCGGCGGTGCCCACCCACAGGCGGCCGCGCACATCGACGTGCAGCGCCTGGATAAAGTCCCCGGGCAGCGACATCTGGGCGGCGCTGTCGTGGTGGAAGCTGCGCATATGATAGCCGTCCCAGCGCGCCAGGCCGGCCTGGGTGCCGACCCAGATATAGCCGTCGCCGTCCTGCGCCAGCGCCATGCCGACCGGATGGGGCAAGCCTTGCTCCAGGCCGAGGTGCTCGAACAGGGGCGTGGCCAGCTGGTCCCAGCGCTCAGGGCCGGCGACGGCGGCGCCGCACAGCATCATGCAGGCGGCCAACGCCGCGCACAGCCAGCGGCGGGCGGCCAGACAGGCGAGCGGGGTGGGGGCGTGGACGTTCAAATCGGGGCGCGCTCCTGGAAGGTAGCTTCCAGCATACGGAAATGCCGACAGAAAGTCTACGCAAAGCCACGGGAAAGCTGCGCCGCCGTTTGCACAATCGGTACAATCACCACATGGACCATGAAACCAATATCAAACCTGAAATACTGGTGCTGGCGGCGAGTCCGTCGGCGGCCGTGATGGCGCAGCTGGAGCACGCGTTTCGCTGCCATCACCTGTGGCGCCAGCCTTGCGAGGCCCAGCCGGAGTGGCTGGCGGGTGTGGCGGGGCGCATACGCGGCGTGCTGACGACGGGAGCGATCGGCATCGGGCCGGCGTTGCTGGAGCAGTTGCCGCGGCTGGAAATCGTCGCCGTCAACGGCATCGGGGTCGACGCGGTGGCGCTGGATGCGACCCGCGCGCGTGGCATTTTTGTCACCAATACTCCGGGCGTGCTGACCGAGGACGTGGCGGATCTGGCATTGACGCTGCTGCTGTCGGCGGCGCGCCGGCTGCCGGCGCTGGACCGCCATGTGCGCAGCGGCGCCTGGGAGCACGGCATGTCGCTGGCGCCGACGCGGGCGTTGCGGGGCAAGGTGTGCGGGGTGTTCGGCTTTGGCCGTATCGGCCAGGCGGTGGCGGCGCGGGCGGCGGCGTTCGGGATGCGCACCCGCTACTTCCAACCGCGCCCGGTGGACGGCGTGGCGGTCAAACGCTGCGCCACGCTGCTGGAGCTGGCGCGGGCCAGCGACTATCTGGTGGTGTGCGCGCCCGGCGGCGCGGCCACGCGGCATGCGGTCGATGCGGCGGTGCTGGCGGCGCTGGGCCCGGAGGGCACGCTGGTCAACATCGCGCGCGGTTCACTGGTGGACCAGGAGGCGCTGGTCGCGGCGCTGCGCGACGGCACGCTGGGCATGGCGGCGCTGGACGTGTACGACAACGAGCCGCATGTGCCGGCGGCGCTGCGCGAGTTGGACAACGTGGTGCTGACGCCGCACGTGGGCAGCCTGACCGTGGAGACCCGCCACGCGATGGGCCAACTGGTGCTCGACAACCTGTTGGCCCACTTCGGCGGCCGGCCGTTGCTGACGCCCGTGCCATGACGGATCGCCGACATCTGTCCTTGTTATTTCGGCGCGGGCACGAATCTCATCTCGAAATCAACCCCGGTGATATGGCGATTCGCCGGGGTGAGTTGGATCGGGTCGGGGCCATTTATCTGGCCCGCCACGAGTTCGCCGAACCCGAACGCCGGACCCGGGGTGAACGCGGCGGCTATCGGCGACACGACAACGGACAAGGTCTTGCCTAGCAGCGCGCCTTTAATCGTGTACGGGACTATATGGAAGTCGGAGTCGGCTGAATTGACGGCGCCTTCGAGGCCGACCGCTTCGACGGTGACTTTGTCGAATGGGAATTGGCCGGGGTTGGCGATCGTCACCTTGGTATCGGCGTTGATTGAAAAGTGCGTCGAGCCGAGTGGCGTGGCCAGGTTCTTGGGCCAGCGGATGTTGCCGCTGATGCTAGCTTCATCCAGGACCACCTTGGCGCTCACGTTGTAGTAGAAGGACCAGAACTCGGCATCACCTTCGCCTGTCACGGAGGTGTTCACGGTGAGGACGAGATCACCGTTGTCGCGAATGGACAGGCCGGTCGACGAGATGATCCACTGTCCCCAGGTGTCCTCCTCAACGATGTTGGCCATGCTCGCGCTCGTCGCCGCCTGCAACAGAACGCCGGAGATCCGATCGATCGTCACGTGAACGACGGCATCGGTCTCCGACGTGCTCTTGCCGATGCCCAGGAAGCCGGAGCTCCCCTCGGCGCGTTGCCTTTGCACCGCGATACCAGAATAGATGAACAACCAGACATTGGGTTCGGCCGTCAGGACCGAAACCTTTTGGGGAAGCTGAACCTGGCTGCTGTCAGCGACGTTCAAGTTGATGGTGTTGGCCATTTGCGTTTCTCCTGCCGTGACGTGAATTGAACTGAGTGTTTCCACTCTTAGAACGTGAAACGTGCTCAAAAGTTCAATTGTTTTTGCAAGGTCAATGGCAAGGAGCTGATACGTCTTCGGGCGCTGGCGGCGTGGCGGTCGGTTGTGGCGGCGGCAGCTGCGTGTGCAGCTTGACGCAGTTGCGGCCGGCGCGTTTGGCGGCGTACAGCGCTTCGTCGGCATGGCTGTAGGCGGTTTCGAAGCTGGTGCCGGCGCGGTTCCAGCTCACGCCCACGCTGGCCGTGACCTGGCGGTCGATGGGCGCGGCGAACACCTGGTCGGCGATGGCGTCGCAGATGCTGGCGGCCACCCGCATGGCTACCTCGATGGCGCTGGTCGGCCACACCACCGAGAATTCCTCGCCGCCGACGCGGCCTATCGCCACCGACGGCCCAAGCAGCTCCTGAAGGCAGCGCACCACGGTCTGGATCACGGCGTCGCCGGCCGGGTGGCCGAAATCGTCGTTGACCCATTTGAAGTGGTCGATATCGAGCACGATCAAGGCCATGTCGCCGCGTTCCAGGCAGCCGGAAGCCTGCTCGATGACGGCGGCGCGATTGAGCGCGCCGGTCAGCGGATCGTGGGTGGCGCGGTATTCCAGCTGCTGCGCCAGTTCGTGCAGCTGGCGGTTCATCTGGTTCATGTCCAGCTCCGCGCGGTCGCTGCGGCGGATCAGGCGCCGGCTCTCGCGCATCAGGCGCTCGTAGTGGACGATCATTTCAGCCAAGGCCGCGCGGGCGTCGGAACGTGGATCGGCGTGGGCCGCCCTGGCGTTGGCCAGCGCCGCGCTTTCCAGCGCAAACAGGTCGGCTTCTTCGCGGCCAGGGATGGTCATCATCAGTTGCTCACAGGGTGGTCTTGGAAATCGAGCGCGCCGAAATCGTCCTGCAGTTCCTGGCCGAATTCGAGGATGGTGTCGTCGTCCTCGTCGTGGTACCAGTTCAGGCGCACCTGGTTGCCGGCGATGGCGGCCTTGTTCAGCGCATCGAAGAAGGAGAACAGCATCTTGGTGCTGGAGCTGTTGAAGTAGGCCAGCGAGACGTTGACGGTGATGCTGGCGTCGACGCAGCCGTCCAGGTAGGCCTGCACGCGCGCGATCAGCGGGCCGTAGAAGGCTGCCGCGTTTTCAGGATAGGACTCGCCCTTGATCGACAGGGTGTCCTGGTCGAAGCGGAAGTCGATTTCCGGCGAGGTGGGCGAGGCGCTGATGAAGAGGGGTTCCATATCTGTTCCAGTACTTATTTAAATGATCGCTTTGATGCAGAACACCGTGGTGTCCGGGTGCTGCGCTTCCTGCACGAACTCGAACTCCAGCGGCTCGCTGGCGTCGCGCGCCATGGTCAGGAAACCCAGGCCGGCGCCCTTGCTGTCGGCCGGCGTCTCGTCGCGCAGCGCCTTCTTGTAGGCGGACTTGATCTCTTCCATCGTCATCGTGTGCAGCGGCTCCAGGCGGTTGCGGATGCGCTCGACGTTGGCGCTGTCGACCGGATTGGCGCACAGCAGGAAGAAGCTGTCGTCCTTCATGCCGATGCAGAAGGAGCCGCGCCGCATCTGGTTGTCGCTTTGCTCGTGCGGCGTCAGCGTGTCCGACGAGTAGTGCATGATGTTCTGCGACATTTCGACGAAGGACGAGAAGATGCGGCGGCGCGTCGGCCCCGCCGCACCGGCCGTGTCCAGGCGCGCCTTGATGGTCTCGGAAATGGCGGCCACCACGTGCTGCGAGAAATAGCCCACGTAGAAAAAGATGATGTGGCGCTTGCGGGCCACGTCCCAGAAATCGTTGAATTCTTCGTACAGCAAAATCGGTGCTCCTATGGGCGGAAACAGAAAAAGGTCAGGTCGTCGCGGCGCGGCTGTTCGCCTTGCCAGGCCCGGTAGTCGGCCAGCATGGCGTCGCTGACGTCGCGCGCGCCGGCGCCGCGCTGGGCCAGCATCACGTCGCGCATGCGGCGCTTGCCGTAGGCGATGTCCTTGGGGCCGCCGATCTGGTCGATCAGGCCGTCCGTAGTCAGGAACAGCAGGCTGCGCTCGGGGATGGTGATGATCTTGTTGGTCCAGGCGTAGTCCAGCGGGGTGTCGACGTAGCCCACGCCCATGCGTTCGCCGTCCACCGTCTGCACCGCCTGTTGGTCCGGGTCGAGCTGGAACAGCGGCAGCTTGGCGCCGGCGAAATGCAGCTGGCGGCTGGCGTTGTCGAACCACAGGAAGGCGGCGTCCATGCCGTCGTTGGAGGCCGGCGCTCCGTGCTGGCTGTGGCGTTGGTCCACCTGGCCCAGCATGCTCTTGACGCCGCGATTGACCTCGGCGATCAAAGCGGCCGGATCGCGTGGACCCAGTTGCTGCAGGGCCTGCGCCAAAGTCGACGACGAGATCAAGGTCATGAAGGCGCCCGGCACACCATGGCCGGTGCAGTCGGCGATGGCGGCGAACCAGCCGTCCGGGTAGCGGGCGAAGTGATAGAAGTCGCCGCCGACCACGTCGCGCGGCTGCCATTCCAGGTGGGCGTCGCGCAGCGTGTCGGCCAGCGCCAGCTCGGAAGGGCGCAGCAGCGAGCGCTGGATCACGCTGGCGTAGTCGATGCTGTGCATGATCTGGCGGTTTTTCTCGGCCTGCATATTGGCCACCACGTTCATCAGCTGCAGGCCGAAGCCGACGCCGGCCAGGGCGCCGTCGCGGGTGACGATGAAGCCGTCGGCCAGCGCCTTCTCGCCCGATTCGACGGCGCGGAAGGTCAGCGCTTCGATGCTCATGGCGGCGTCGACGATCAGCGGCTCCTTGTCCATGAAGGCGATGCAGCTCTTCTTACCGTACAGCTCATGGTAGAAGGGCTTGGACATCTGCGACATGAAGATGTTGCGGCTGATGAGGCCGATCGGGCGCTCGCTTTCCAGCACCGGCAAACTCATCAGGTCGCGGCGTTCGGTGAACAGTTCCAGCACGCCGAAATTGCTGGTGTCGGACAGCACCGAGACCGTCTCTACGCACAGGTCGGCGGCGACGGACAGGCGAAAACGGGGCAGGTGCAAACGAGAGGCATTGAACTCCACGGCCAGTAACCTTTGGTTGAGGACAGTGCCGTTAATGCTAATGGGAAATTGTTACAGGCCGATTACATCTTAACCAAAAGAAAAGTATGTTATCAGTCTGCGCATAGCGAGAGCATGAAGTTGAGGTGCTGGCTGATGGCGCCGCGTTCGGCATCGAGGCGCTGGTCCTCGCTTTCGGTGGCGAACTCGTCGCGGATGGCGTGGCACTGCGCCAGCGTCGCGTCGAGCGAGCGCAGCATGCCGTGCAGGCCGGCCTCGCTGTACCAGATGCGCAACAACTTGCTCAGCGCGAGCAGGGCGTCTTGTTCGGATTGCAGCAGTTCGGCTTCGGCGGCGGGGTGTTTGCTCACGATTTCCAGAGGAGGCAAGTGGTCAAAGCAGTATATACGGATTCGCCGAAATATTGCTCTTGAAAAATATATATTGTTCCCGCATAAACATATGTGAATAAGTTTCCATGCGGTAATAGTGCGGTCATATTCGCCGCGTATATTCACAATCATCTTGTGCGAACCGCACCTATCTTGCTGAAACGTCATGAAAATCCCCCAACTCAATACCGCCGTCCGTGTGATGGCCTCGTTCGCCGCCCTGTTGTTCCTGATGGCCTGCATGTCCGGCGTGGCGTTGTGGCGCTTGCAGACCGCGAATGACACCACCTCCAACCTGGTCAACCAGAAATTGGCCAGGCAACAGCTGACCTCCGAGCTGCTGGGCATGACCGAATTGAATGGCTTGCGCGCCACCTCCATCGCCCGCAGCGACAGCCTGGAGGTGGGCGACATCTTCCAGGCGCAGCTGACCGCTGGCGAAAAGCAGGCTGCGGCGCTGGAAACCCAGCTCACGGCGATGCCGGCGCAGGGCGCGGAAGCGGAACTGCTGCGCGGCGTGGCGGGCAAGAAGGCGGCCTACCTGGCGCTGCGGGCCGAACTGTTCAAGCTGAAGGATAGTGGCCGCACCCAGGAAGTGGGCGATCTGCTGGACAACAAGATGGCCACAGTGTTCCAGGCCTACACCGGCGCGTTGGGCAAGCTGCTGGCTTATCAGACGCAGCAGGCGAAGGCGCTGGCCGAGGAGTCGGCCAGCCAGTTCCAGGGCAGCCGCGCGATGCTGGCCGGACTGGGCCTGGCGTCGCTGGTGCTGGGCGCGGGGCTGGCGCTGGCGCTGACCCGCAGCATCGTGCGGCCGCTGACGCAGGCGGTGACGCTGGCCGAGCAGGTGGCCGCCGGCGAACTGCATGTGGCCATCCAGCACGGCCGCAGCGACGAGATCGGCCAGCTGTTCGATGCACTGAGCCACATGACCGGCCGCCTGGCCGATACCGTCGGCCGCGTGCGCGACGGCGCGGTGGCCATCGATGCCGCCTCGCGCGAGATCGCCAAGGGCAATATGGATTTGTCGCGCCGCACCGAGCACCAGGCCGGCGCGCTGCAGGAGACGGCGTCGGCGATGGTCGAGCTGACCTCGGCGGTCAAGCAGAACAGCGGCAACGCGCGCCAGGCCAACCGCCTGGCGGAATCGGCGTCGGCGGTGGCGGGCAAGGGTGGCAAGGTGGTGTCCGAGGTGGTGCAGACCATGGCCAGCATCAACGCTTACGCCCACAAGATCGTCGACATCACCAGCGTGATCGACAGCATCGCCTTCCAGACCAATATCCTGGCGCTGAATGCGGCGGTGGAAGCGGCGCGCGCCGGTGAACAGGGACGCGGTTTCGCCGTGGTGGCCTCCGAGGTGCGCAACCTGGCCCAGCGTTCGGCCAGCGCGGCCAAGGAGATCAAGCTGCTGATCAACGAGTCCGCCGAGCGCATCGCCAGCGGCAGCGAACTGGCGCAGGCGGCCGGCGCCACGATGGAAGAGATCGTGCTGAGCGTGGAGAAGGTGACCGGCATCATGTCGGCCATCAGCGCCGCCAGTGCCGAGCAGGAGCACGGCATCGAGCAAGTCACCGCCGCCATCGGCGACATGGACGATGTCACGCAGCAGAACGCCGCGCTGGTGGAAGAAGCGGCCGCCGCAGCCGACGCGATGCAGGACCAGGCGCGCGAACTGGCGCAGCTGGTGGGCTCGTTCAAGATCGATGCCGATGGCTGGAGCAAGGGCAGCGTGCGGGCATTCCCTACCGCCGTGCCGCGTGCCGCCTTGCCGGCGCCGGCTAACGGAGCGCTGCGCAGGGCCGCGTAAGAAGTCGCCATCACCTGGCGAATTGGCCGTCGATGGCCTGTAGAATGGACGCGTGCCAACCACGCGTTCATGCCATGACCCATTCCCGCCGCATCCTGATTCCGATTCCACTGCACGACTTCGATCCGACCGAGGTCGCGCTGAGCTGGCGCATCCTGCGCGACGCCGGCCATCATATCGAGTTCGCCACCGTGGACGGCACGCGCGGCCATGCCGATCCGATGATGCTCAGCGGCGAGGGCCTGGACCCGTGGGGCTGGCTGCCCGGCCTGCGCAAGCTGCGGCTGTTCGGCCTGATGCTGCGCGCCGATCACCATGGCCGCCAGGCCTACGCCGCGCTGGAGTTGGACCCGGCGTTCCTGCAACCCAGGCGCTTCCAGGATCTGAATGCGGCACAGTACGATGCGCTGCTGCTGCCCGGCGGACACGCGAAGGGCATGCGGCCCTATCTGGAAGACCGGGTCCTGCAAGCGTTCGTGGCGGAATTCTTCGACAGCGGCAAGCCGGTCGCTGCGGTCTGCCACGGCGTGCTGCTGGCGGCCCGTTCGATCTCGCCGCGCACCCAGCGCTCGGTGCTGTACGGCCGCAAGACCACGGCCTTGACCTGGAAGCTGGAACGCAGCGCCTGGGACTTGACGCGCTTCCTGGCCCGCTTCTGGGACCCCGGCTACTACCGCACCTACGGCGAAAGCAAAGGCGAACCGGCCGGCTATTGGAGCGTGGAGCAGGAGGTCAAGCGCGCGCTGGCGTCGGATGCCGATTTCGTCGACGTCCCGCCCGGCACGCCGGACTACCTGCGCAAGACGGGTGGCCTGGTGCGCGACCGTGCGGGCGACGACCGCGCGGCCTGGGTGGTGCAAGATGGGAATTATCTGTCGGCGCGCTGGCCGGGCGACGTGCACACCTTCGCGCGCCGCTACGCCGACATGCTGGCGTAGCGGCGGCGGGGCTTACATCTTGTACGACGCTTGCAGCGAGATCGTGCGCGGCGCCATCGGCAGGTCGTGCGGCAGGCTCAGGCCGGGTGCCGGGCTTGGTTCGCGCACGTCGGTGTTGAAGGCGTTGCGCAGCGCCAGCGCGAAATTCCACTGCTTGCGGCCGGCGCGGGTCGCCAACGTCAGGTCCACGGTGGTGTAGTCGGAGATCGCAGGGCGGGCGTCGCCAAAGGCGCGCATCCGGCCGGCCACCCAGTTCAGCTGGGCGCCGGCCTGGTAGCCGCTGGCGAAGCTCCAGTCGCCGCGGCCGAAGGCGTGATGGCGCGGCGCATAGCCGGCGTCGGTGTGGGTGGTCTGGTCGATGGAACGCTGCCACGCGTAGTTGCCCGCCAGGCGCAGGTCGCGCGTCACGGTCCAGTTCGATTCCAGCTCGATGCCGTGGCCGGTCTGGTCGCCGGTGTTGGCGTAGGTGGCGCCGGTGCCCGGCACCGAATTGGGCACGGTGCGGATGATGTTCTTCATATCGTAGCGATAGAAGGTCAGGCTGACGGTGGCGTCGCTGCGGGCCTGCCAGTTGAAGGCCATCTCGGTGGTGGCGTTGCGTTCGGGCTTCAGGTTCGGGTTGCCCAAGGCGACCGGATTGGTGATGCCGTAGCTTTCCAGGAAGGCCGGGGCGCGGAAGGCGCGGCCGTGCAGCAGCTTGGCGGTCAGGTCGAAGCTGGCGTCCCACACCAGCGCCAGGCGCGGATTGGTGGTGCCGCCGAAGTCCGAGTAATGGTCGTGGCGCACGCCGGCCGTCAGGTTCCAGTCCTTGGCGACATTCCATTCGTCCTGGAAGTACAGGTAGTCGATCTTGCGCCGTTGCGGGCGCAGGAAGGGCGTGGTGTTGGTGGTGTCGATCACCGCCGGCAGCGGGATCGGCGTGCCGTTGGCCGCGTAGTTGAAGTTGCGCCATTCATGGGTGCGGTACAGGTCGATGTCGTCGTGGCCGACGCCGAGGCGCAGGTGGTGATCGTTGAAGCCGCTGTAATCGGCGTAGCCGGACAGGCGGTAGGTGCGCTCCCAGGTTTCCGGCACGCCGATCATGCCGTTGACGAAGGTGCCGGTCGGGAACGTCGCACCAGCCGGCAGCAGGTGATACCAGGTGTTCACTTCCTGCGCATATTGCTGGGTGCTGAGGCTGGCGCCCAGGCCCCAGTCGCGCGTCACCTGCGGCTCGGCCCAGGCCAGGTTGCTGGTGATGCGTTCGCTTTGCTGGCGGCCCGCCGGGTCCAGCGCCGAGGCGATGCCGGCGCCGGTGCCCATGTCGTAGCGTTTCTTGTAGCCGAAGCGCGCGCGCCACTGGCCGTAGACCAGGTCCAGATTGCCGTCGATCGCCTTGTCCTGGTTGTTGAGCGGGCCGGGCGCCAGGCTGGCGTGGGTCTTGAACAACGTGTCGTTGCGGCTCTGGGCGTCGGCTTCGAGGGTGCGGTCGTTGCCGTCGGTCTGGCCGGCGCGTAGATAGGCCGCCACTTCCACCGGGCCGAGCATGCCGCCGTGCTGCAGCCAGGCGTCGCGGGTTTTATACGAGCCGGTGCGGGCGCCCAGCTCGGTGCCCGGCACTTCGCCGGGCCCCTTGGTGATGATGTTGATGACGCCGGAGAAAGCGTCGGAACCATACAGCGCCGAACCGGGGCCGCGGATGATCTCGATGCGGGCGATGTGTTCGAGCGGATAGCCGCCCCAGATGTTGCCCTTGTTGCCGATGTAGGCGGTGGTGATGGGCACGCCGTTTTGCAGCATCAGGATTTGCGGCGTGTAGGCGCTGACGATGCCGCGCACCACATACAGCGGCGAGTTGCTGTTGGGCGTGCGGTTGACGTGCACGCCGGGCACGCTTTCGAGTACCTGGTCGAGGTCGGTGGCGCCCATGGCGGCGATGTCGGCCGCCGTGATCACCGTGGCCACCGCCGGCGCGCGCCGCAGCGTTTGCAGATTGCCGGTGGCGATGCTGACGCTGTCGCTGGAACCATAGACCAGCGCCAGTTCGTCTTCTTCGGTCACGGGATCGAAACTGGCCTGGGCCATGCCGTGCACTGCAACCAACGGTAGGGTGAGTGCCGCGGTCAGATACAGCCGGTGGGCGCTCAACACTTTCAAAATGCTATCTCCTGTTACGTTTTTTTGATTCTAGCTTGCCCGTTGTTGAGCCGGGGTAAATATCAGCATATCCTTGCCGTAACTGTTGTAGCCGTGTCTACATGTCGTCGTACCAGTTCGGCGAATTGTTCGGCCGGCACCGCGGGGCTGAGGTAGAAGCCTTGCATCATGTCGCACTCGCGGCCTTTGAGGAAGGCCAGCTGGGCCTCGGTTTCCACGCCCTCGGCCACCACTTCCAGGCGCAGGCTGTGGGCCAGCGCGATGATGGCGCTGATGATGGCGGCGTCGTCGGCGTCCTGCGGCACGTCGCGCACGAAGGAGCGGTCGATCTTGATGATGTCGACCGGGAAGCGCTTCAGGTAGGACAGCGAGGAGTAGCCGGTGCCGAAGTCGTCGATCGACAGGCGCACGCCCAGCGAGTGCAGGCGGTGCAGCGCGGCCAGCGTGTCCTGGGCGTTCTCCATCAGCGTGCTTTCGGTGATCTCCAGCTCCAGCAGCTGCGGCGGCAGGCCGGTGTCGGCCAGCACGGCCTCGACCGAGGCGGCGAAATCCTTTTGCAGCAGCTGGCGCACCGACAGGTTGACCGCCACCCGCATCGGCGGCAGGCCGGCGCAGATGAACTGCTGCAGCTGGGCGCAGGCGGTGCGCAGCACCCAGTCGCCCAATGGATTGATGAGGCCGGTTTCCTCGGCCAGCGGGATGAAGTCCACCGGCGGTATCATGCCGCGGGTCGGATGGCGCCAGCGCACCAGCGCCTCCATGCCGATGATCTTGCCGCTGTCCAGGCAGGCCTGCGGCTGGTAATACACTTCCAGCTGGTGCTGTTGTTCCATGGCGCGCCGCAGGTCGCTCTCGAGCCGCACGTGCTCGGAGATCGAATGCTCCATCGACGCCTCGTAGAACTGGAAGCCGGTGTTGGTGCGCTTGGCGCGGTACATGGCGCTGTCGGCGTGCTTGACCAGGGTGGCGACGTCGGCGCCGTCATGCGGGTACATGGCGATGCCGACGCTGGCGGTGACGAAGATGTCGTGGCCGTCGATCGGGAACGGCGCCGACAGCACGCGCACGATGTTGTGGGCGGCGGTGGCGGCGGCGGCCGGGCTGTCGAGCTCGTTGAGCACGACGGTGAATTCGTCGCCGCCCAGGCGGGCCACGGCGTCGTCGGCGCGCACCGTGTGGCGCACGCGCTGGGCGACCGCCTGCAGCAGGCGGTCGCCGACGTCATGGCCGAGGTTGTCGTTGACGTACTTGAAGCGGTCCAGGTCCATGAACAGCACGGCCACCTGCTGGCCGTCGCCGGCCTGGCGCGCCTGGTCGATGCTGGCCGCCAGCAGCTCGAAGAACAGGGTGCGGTTGGGCAGGTTGGTCAGCACGTCGTTGTAGGCCAGGTGGCGGATGCGCTTCTCGGCGCGGTTGGCCTCGATGATGCGGCGCACCCGCTGCGACAGCACGGCGTAGTGGATGGGCTTGGGGATGTAGTCGCTGGCGCCGGCGGCGAAGGCGCGCTCGACCGACGAATTGTCCTGCAGCGCGGTGATCATCAGCACCGGCACGGCGCCGGCGTTGGGCAGTTCCTGCATGCGGGCGCAGGCGGTGAAGCCGTCCATCACCGGCATCATCGCGTCCATCAGGATCACGTCGGGCTGGAAGCGCGCCAGCATCGCCAGCGCCTCGGCGCCGTTGGCCGCTTCTTCGACATGGAAGCCGTCGCGCTGCAAGGTGTGGCGCAGCGTGCTGCGGGTGCTGCGGTCGTCGTCGACCACCAGCACTTGCGGGCGGTCGTCGCCGGGCAAAGGCGCCAGCGGGGTGGCGTCGCTGATCTCGGCGTGCAGGAAGGCGGCCAGCGCCTCGTAGTGGGCGCGCAGCGGCGCCAGCAACGGTGCGATCTGTTCGGCTTGCTGCTCGGCCGCGTAGTGCTCGGCCTGCTGGGCCAGCTGGGCCAGCGTTTCGGCGCCGAAGTTGCCGGACGAGCCCTTGAGCGCATGGGCGCGGATGCGGGCGGTGGCCATGTCGCCGGCCAGCACCGCCTGTTCCAGTTCGTCCAGGCAGGCCGGCGTGTCTTCCAGGTAGGGCGTGACGGCGTGCGGCAGGGTGTCGCCCAGCACTTCGCGCAGCTTGTCGAACACGGCCTGGTCGACCGGGCAGGGGCCGCCGTAGGCGCGCGCCTCGAACGGCGGCGCGGCCTGGTGGGCGGGAGGGCTCAGCGGGCCGCCGTGGGGCAGCCATTTTTCCAGCTTCTGGCGCAGTTCGACCAGCGTGATCGGCTTGGCCAGGTAGTCGTCCATGCCGGCGGCCAAGCATTTTTCCGCGTCACCGACCTGGGTGTTGGCGGTCATCGCCACCAGCGGCGTGCGCCGGCCCATGGCCAGCTCGGCCAGGCGGATGTGGGCGGTGGCTTCGTAGCCGTCCATTTCCGGCATGCTGCAATCCATCAGGATCAGGTCGAAGCGTTCGCGCTGGGCGGCGCGCACGGCCTCCACGCCGTCGGCCGCGAATTCGCAGACGCAGCCGTTCATCGCCAGCATGCCGGCGGCGACCATCTGGTTGGTGCGGTTGTCTTCGGCGACCAGCACGCGGAACTGGCGTTCCGGCGTCGGGGCCGGGCTCAACGCCGGCAATGGCAGCGGCGCCGGCGCCGGGTTGACGCTTGCCGGCGGGCGCATCGGCAGTGGCGGCCCCGCCACCTGCTGCTGCGCCGGACGGCAGCGTATCGTGAAGTGGAAAGTGGTGCCGCTGCCGGCCACGCTGTCGACGCCGATGTGGCCGCCCAGCAGTTCGACCAGCTGCTTGCAGATGGCCAGGCCTAGGCCTGTGCCGCCGTAGCGGCGCGTGGTGCTCGGGTCCGGCTGCACATAGGCTTCGAACAGGTGGCGGCGGACGTCCTCGCTCATGCCGATGCCGGTGTCGCGCACCTCGAAGCGCAGGCCGAACTCGGCGCCGGGCGCCAGCGCCACGCCGACCGCCACTTCGCCCTGGTCGGTGAACTTGACGGCGTTGCCGATCAGGTTGATGAGGATCTGGCGCAGGCGCAGCGAATCGCCGGCGATGCGCACCGGCACCTCGGGCGCAATGGTCCAGTTCAGGGCCACGGCTTTCTGCTGCGCGGGACGGGCCACCAGTTCCAGCACCTCGGACAGCAGGGTGCCGAGGCAGAACTCGGTCTCTTCCAGCTTGAGCTTGCCCGCTTCCATCTTGGAGAAGTCGAGGATGTTGTTGATCAGCGCGATCAAGGTGCGCGACGAGTTCCAGGCGACGTCGACGAACTCCTGCTGGCGCGGCGTGAGGCGGGTTTCCTTGAGCATGTCGAGCATGCCGACCACGCCGTTGAGCGGCGTGCGCACCTCGTGGCTGACGGTGGCGGCGAACTGCGCCTTCATCTGCGCCATGTTGACGGCGGCGTCGCGCGATTCCTTCAGCTCGGCCTCGCGCTGTTCCAGCACGTTCATCATCTGGTTGAAGGCGTGCGCCATCTCGATCAGGTCGCGCGGGCCGGCGGGCGCGGCGCGCATGCCGGACTCGCCCGATTCGGCGCGGCGCATCAAGGTCGACAGCGCGTTGAGCGGATCGATCATGTGGCGCGTCAGCAGGCGGCCCAGCACCAGCAGCACCACCGCGAACGACAGGGTCAGCGCCAGGTTGCCCAGCAATAGCGACCAGGTCAGCTGCTTGAGCGTGTTCTTGGCGATCTGCACGTGGACGTAGCCCAGCAGCTGCTGCTGGTGTTCCTGCAGTTCGAACGGCGAGGCTTCGCTCTGGCCGCCGTACACCGGCGCTGCAAACAACCAGCCGTCGGCGGTTTCACCGACCAGGCCGGCGTGCGCCGGGACCACCTTGTTCAGGTTGGCGACGTCCAGCGTGGCGCCGGCCACCACCTTCGACAGCAAGACCTTGCGCTTGGCGTCCATGATTTGCAGCGCCGCCACGTCCGGGAAGGACAGCGTGGAATTGACCACTTCGCGGGCGTTCTCGGCCGAGTGGAACAGCAGCGCCAGCGTGCTCTGGCGCGCCAGGTTGTCGGCCACGCGCTGGCCCTGGCCGATGAAGTAGTCGCGCATGCGGGCATTGGCTTCCCACGAATTCATCAGCGCCGAGAACACGGCAAGACCAAGAATGGCGGCCGAGACGATGACCGTCAGTTGGCGCTGGAAACCGGTACGACGGAGAAACTTACGGACTATGGAGATCATCAGGGCTGCGGGTAGACAAAGTCGAAACTGCGCTGTTGCAATGCGCCCAGGTTGAGGCCGATATGGCTGGCGGTACGTAAGTTGATGGCGGTCTGCAGCTCGCGCAGCGGCACCAGCGGACGGCGCCGCACGTCGCCGGCGATCACGCCCAGCGCCGAGGCGGCCAGGGTGCGGCCCAGCTCGACGTTGTCGGGCACCATGGCGAACAGCGCGCCTTTTTTCACGTGCAGCACGTTGCTCGAGAACAGGGGGACGCCGCTGTTCCACGATTCGCGCAGCACCAGCGGCAGGATGGTGCTTTCCTCGACGGTGGTGCTGTCGTGCGGCAGCCAGACGGCGTCGTGGCGGTTGTCGGCGGCGCCGATCAGCTGGGTGTACAGCTGGGCCGCGCGGGCCATGTCGCCGGCCACGTGGGCTTGCAGCTCCAGGCCCTGGGCCCTGGCCGCCTCGCGCGCCAGCTTGACCAGCCATTCGGATTTCTGCGGGTTGTAGACCACGATCACGCGCTTGAGCTCGGGCAGCAGCACGCGCAGGCGCGAGAACAGCATGGCCGGATCGGGCGTCATGCTGATGCCCATGACGTTCTCGGCGTCCGACAGCAGCAGCACGCCGCCGGCCAGCACGGCGATTTCGCGGTCCAGTCCGGCGGTGGCGTTCAAGCCCTGGCGGCCCAGCGCGATCACCACCTTGGTGCCGTTGCGCTTGAGCGTGGCGTTCAGTTCGGCGGTGTCCATTTTCGGATCGACCGGATAGCTGCGCACCTTGAGCTTGGTGCGTTCCTCGATGCCCTGGATCATGGCGATGAAGGCCGAGCGGAACGGTTCCTCGACATTCGGATAGACGACGGCGATGCTGCCCTTGCCGATCGAGGCCTGCAATTCGGGGCGACGCAGCTGGTCTTCCAGCTGGGCCAGGGTGACGGGACGGACGTCGGCGCGCAGCGGCGCCTGCGGCGGCAGCAGCGGTTCCCCCGGCGCGATCAGCATGCCGCCATGGGCGGCGCTGGCGCTGACCAGCGCGATGCTCGATGGCACGACGCCGCCGCCAGCGTGCGTTGCGCCGGTGACGCTGGCGAGCAGCAGGGCGCCGGCGCGTCGCAAACGCCGCAGTTTAAATATTGTGTTTTTCATCATACTATCTTTGCTGCACCGCTACCACGGCGCCAGGAACGGCGCTGTTAAGATGCTTTCATAGTATAAGCCGAGACTTTGCAATTCGGAAATAAAATCAGCGCTAGCGACCTCTACGCTAGGGCTCGGGGAAGACCGCGTCGAAGCTCCGTTGTTGGCTGGAGACAAGATTCAGCCCGATGTGGCTGGCGGTGCGCGAGTTCAGCGCGCTGCGCACCGCGCGCAGCGGCGTCACGCCCCGTTTCGGCATCTCGCCGTTTTGCATGGCCAGGGCCAGCGCGGCCAGGTCGCGGCCCAGTTGCACATTGTTGGGGTACATGCCGAACAGCACGCCTTTCTTGACGTGCAGCACACTGCTGGAAAATACCGGCAGATTGCGGCTCCAGGACTCCTTCAGCACCAGCGGCAGGATGGTGGTTTCCTCGACGGTGGTGGCGTCCTGCGGCAGCCACAGGGCGTCGCGGTGGCCGTCGGCGGCGGCGAACTGGGTCTCGTAGGCGCGCGCGGCGCCGGCCAGGTCGCTCGCTTCCAGCGCCACCAGTTCCAGCCCCAGGGCGCGGGCCGCCTCGCGCGCCAGGCGGATCTGCGCCTCATTGCTGGCCGGGTTGTAGACCACGATCACGCGGCGTATGCCGGGCAGCAAGGTCTTGAGCATGCCGAACAGCAGGGCCGGGTCGGGCGCCAGGCTGATGCCGTTGAGGCGTTCGGCGTCCGGCGCCGCGCCGACGCCGCCGATCACGACGGCCTGCGCCGGATCGAGCATGGCGGCCGCCTTCAAGCCTTGGCGGCCGAGGGCGATCACCGCCTTGCCGTTCTTGATCGTGTTGCGCAGTTCGGCCAGGTCGGTGCCGGCGCCCAGGGCGATCGCGCGCGGCTTGGCCTTGGCCTGGTCTTCGACGCCCTGGAGGATTTCGGCAAACACGGTGCGGTAGGGCTCGCCGATGTCGGGATACAACACCGTCAGCGTCTGGGCGTAGACCCGCCCGCCGGGTAAGCCCAGCAGCAGGGTACATAAAAAGGCAACGACGTTGATGGTTAATCGCACAATGATAGTCGCAGCGTGTTGAGTCAGCGGAAGTGTATCCTTTGCTAACGATTTTATATCCATAGATTATTTCAATGGTGGCAGTGAGAGCGCTTCCAGTTGATGTAAACTAAGTTTAATTCGCAACACTTGTTTTTCGCACTTATTCGCCCGCTCAAGATGCCCGCCGCCAAAACGCCGATCCGTACCCCGCCCATGTTCAATCTTGCCTGGCCCCTGCTCGTCGAGCTGGGCTTGGCGATCGCTTCCAGCGTCATCGGCACCGGGCTGGCGTCGCGCATTTCGGACGAGGCCGGCGGGGCTTTCGCCATCGCCAGCCAGGTGTCGGCCACACTGTTCATTTTATTCCGCATTATCGGCGCCGGGGTCAGCGTGGTGGTCACCCAGAACCTGGGCGCCGGCCAGCGCGGGGCCGCCAACCGCGTGGCCTGCGCGGTGGTGGGCGCCAGCACTTGGCTGGGCGCCGTCACCGGCCTGTTGGCGCTGCTGGGCGCGAACGGCCTGCTGCATCTGCTGAACGCGCCGTCCGAAGTGCTGCCGCTGGCGGCGCCACTGCTGCAGGCGCTGGCGCCGGCCATGCTGCTCGACGCCTGGAACGCGTCGATGGCCAGCGTGATGCGGGCCCACCTGCGCACCCGCGACACGCTGGTGGTGCTGGTGATCATGCATGTCAGCCACCTGGCGCTGGCGATCCCGATGATGCACGGCTGGGGGCCGATTCCGGCGCTGGGCCTGCCCGGCTACGCGTATGCGCTGGCGATCAGCCGCGCGATCGGCCTGGCGCTGCATTTGCTGATGTGGCGCGTGCACCTGGGCATCCGCGTGGCGCGTGACGACTGGTGGCGCCTGCCGCGGCGCGAGCTGGGCGCGGTGCTGCACATCGGCCTGCCTGGCGCGGCCGAGAACATCGCCTGGCGGCTGGCCTTCATGGTCAGCGTGGCGACGGCGGCCGAGCTGGGCGCCAAGTCGCTGGCCACGCAAGCGTATGTGCTGCAACTGATGGGCGGGGTGATGATGTTCAGCATCGCCACCGGGCTGGCGGTCGAGATCGTGGTGGGCTACCTGATCGGCGCCGGGCGGCTGCGGGAGGCGCATGGCGTGGTGCGGCGCTCGCTGGCGCGCGGGCTGGTGGTGTGCATCCTGATCGCCGCCTGCGCCGCGCTGCTGGGACGCTGGCTGCTGGGCTGGTTCACGCAGGACCAGGACATCATCGCCGCCGGCGCCACGCTGCTGTGGATTACCGTGCTGCTGGAGCCGGGCCGCACCTTCAACCTGGTGGTGATCAATGCGCTGCGCGCGGCCGGCGATGCGCGCTTTCCGGTGATGGCGGGCGCCTTGTCGATGCTGCTGGTGCTGGCCGGCGGCAGTTGGCTGTTGGGTGTGGTGCTGGGCTGGGGCTTGCCCGGCGTGTGGATCGCCTACGCCGCCGACGAATGGATACGCGGCCTGATCATGTGGCGCCGCTGGCAGACCCACGCCTGGGTGCCGCACGCGCGGGCGTCGCGCAAACGATTGCGGCCGGTGATCGTGGTCGAGGGTTAGTTGGTTTTGTAATTTAACTACATCGCCTGCATGGTGCTGTGTGAATGTTGTTGACCTTATAAGTAACGACTGTTATTTTGCTACATTCTCAACCTTCCGGGAGTGTGTAATGCAACAGCTTTCTGACGTGCGCGTGCTGGTGGCCGGCGGTGTCGGCATCGACACCATTGTGATGGTGCCTTCGCTGCCGCTGGCCGAGGCCGACTCCATCCACGTGCCCGCCGTGCACGACTACGTCGCCCATACCGGCAATGGCGTGGCGCTCAACTTGCTGGCGCTGGGACATCATCCGGTGCTGCTCGACTTCATCGGCGCCGACGCGCAGGCAGAGCTGGTCCATGCGCGCTACCGCGAACGCGGCCTGGAATTCCATGGCGTGGTGCACCCCAGCGGCACACGGCGCAGCGTCAATCTGGTGTCGCCCGATGGACGCCGGCTGTCGCTGTACGATGGCCGCCATCCGGACGACTTGCGCATGGAACGCGAATTCTACTTGCCGCACATGGAGCGCGCCCAGCACCTGCACCTGACCATCATGCCGTGGGCGCGCCATTGGTATGACGATGCCGGCGCCTGCGGCTTGCCGGTCTCGACCGACCTGCACGACTGGGACGGCAGCAATCCCTACTATCACGATTTCGCGCGGCGCTCGGACCTGGTCTTTCTCAGCACGGCGGCCTTGCGCGGCCGGCATGAGCAGGTGATGCGGGAGATACTTGAGATGGGATGTGCGACCGTGGTGGTGGCGATGGCCGGGGCGCAGGGCAGCTACCTGCTGCAGCGCGGCGATGCCCACGTGTTGCATGTGCCTTGTGCCAAGCTTGACCTGCCTGTGGTCGACAGCAATGGCGCGGGCGACGCCTTTGTCAGCGCCTTCTTGCACGCAAAATTCCAAGGGATGGACCTTGAGGACTGCATGCGCCTGGGCGCCATCGCGGGCGCACATGCCTGCAGCGTGCCTGGCACCGCCGAACGCAGCTTGTCGCTGGCGGAGCTGGCGCACTATCTTTGAAGCCCGAAAGTCGGCATCCAACCTTCGGGCCGGGGATGCCGGCTTAAGGCACGGTCAGGATGACCTTGACCGTGTCGTCGACCTGCGATTTCTCGATGTAGCCGATGGCTTGCGGATCGGCCGCCACGGCCTTCTTTACCTCGGCGCTGGAGCCCATCTCCTTCGGCGCGCTGGCTTTACCGGTGAACACCAGCTTGGACCAGATGGCCTTGACCTGGGTTGAGTCCTTGTCCAGCACTTTTTTATAGAACTCGTTGCGCAGCGGGCCGTCGCTGTGTTCGATCGGCGTGAACAGCGTCGATTTACCGAGGAAGAACTGGGCCGCCTGTTCGCCGAACATGCGCGTGGCCGGATTCTTCGGGCTGACGATGACCACGATCTCCGTTGCGAACACAGGGGCGATGGCCAGCCAGGCGCCGGTCGTCAGCAAGATTTTTGCGATTGTCGTTTTCATTTGGATTCTCCTCAGAAGACGAAATCGATGGCGGCGGCGTACACGTTGACGGTGCTGCCCGCAAAGCCCGGCTTGGGATTGAGGAAGTAGCCGGCGCCGTCGCGCGTCTTGATGTGGTCCATCTGCACCTTGAACGCGGCCGATTTGTAGAAGTCCCAGCGCAGGCCGATGCCGGTGGTCGATTGCAGGCCGGACTTGATGGCGCCGTTGGTGCCGGCGGTCAGCGCGGCCAGCGGGCCGGTGGTCGGCATGCCGGAGAAGTTGCGGATGCTGTCCTGCTTGACGTCGCCGTGCAGGATGAAGGGCACGAACTTGCCGTAGCGGTAGCCTGCCATGATGTACCAGGAGCTGGTGTCCGGCACCAGGCGCGACTCGGTCTTGCGCTTGGCGTATTCGGCCTGGCCGATGATGTTGTTGTAGTCCATCGCGATGCCGGCCGAGGTGAAGGTACCCTTGATGTCGGTGAGCTTGACTTCACTGGCGACCGAGCTCAGGCCGACCTTGTTCAGTGTGCCTACCAGGCCGCTGAGGCTGGCATTGTCGTAGATGCCGAACGTGGCTTGCGAGCGGCCCAGGCGATAGGTGAACGGGCCGTTCTCGACCACCAGCTGGGTCGAAATCACCGGCTTGAAGTCGACGTAGTAATTGCCGGGCGCGCGCACCTTGGCGCGCCCGATCGCCGCTTGCGCGGTCACGGTGGTGTCGCCAAAGCTGTGCTGGTAGGTGACATCGCCGCCGTCGGCATTGTCGACGGTGACCTGGCGGTAGACCTCATTGGGCGGACGCAGCATGGTGTTGGCGTAGCCGACGTTGCGCACGTCGGAGATCATGTACACCGGCAGGCCGACGCGGCCCAGGCGCAGCGAGAAGTCATCGTTGAGCTTGATTTTGGCAAACGCCCACGCCAGCTCGGCGCCGAATTGATCGTTGTTGCCGTTCTTGCGCACCAGGCCCTGGGCGGTGAAGGAGATGGTGTCGCTCCACTTGGCGGTGACCTGGATGCCCAGGTTGGAGTCGACGCCGGGACGGGCGTCCTTGCCGACGCCGGCGGCCTGGTTGACGCGGTTGAATTCTGCCTGGTCGGAATTGGTCATGGTCAGCGCGCCGGTGCCGAATCCGCTGACGGTGATGGGCATGCCGTCTTGCGCATGGGCGGTGGCGGCCAGGGCACTGAGGACTGCTAAAGTGGTGAATGCAAGCTTGGGTTGTTTCATCGTGTACCCCTCCAATGGTTAATGGCGATTGTCTTTGTGATGTTGTGCGCCTTATTTAGTGTGGACCGGGGGAGCGGGAAGGTGGGTGTTTTTATGGCAAAATGTCACAATTCCGTTGTTCCTAGGCAACAAATTGCATAATGGAAGCGGTATCATATGATGCAAACGGCAAGCTTGATTCAAGGATGTACTTGATGTAGCGCGGTATTTAGGCGGCCGCGGCGCCGATTGTCTTGAACATGCAAGACACAATTGACCCCGGCCGCGGGCGCGTTACAGCGCCGGCATTTTGCGGAAGCCGACGCCCAGGCGGTTCCAGCAGTTGATGGTGTTGATCGCCAGCGTCAGGTCCACCTGTTCCTTGGGCGTGAAGTGGGCCTGCAGCCGTTCGTAGTCGGCGTCCGGCGCGTGGCTGCTGGCAAGTTGGGTCAGCGCCTCGGTCCACGCCAGCGCGGCCTGTTCGCGTTCGGTGAAGAAGGGCGTCTCGCGCCAGGCCGCCACGCCGTGCATGCGGCGGTCGGTCTCGCCGGCCTTGCGGGCGTCAGTGGTGTGCATGTCGATGCAGAAGGCGCAGCCGTTGATCTGCGACGCGCGCAGCTTCACCAGTTCCAGCAGCGGCGCCTCCAGCCCCAGCTTGTTGACCGCGACTTCAAGCGCGATCATGGCTTTCATCGCGTCCGGCGAGGCGGTGTAGAAATCGGTACGTGCGTGCATGATGGTTTCCCTGGCAGTGGTGGTTGAGTGCGTCCATTCTAGGAGACCAATCGCTGCCTGTGGGAGGCCAATCCGGGTTAAACAAGCTAGTCCAATGATGCGATCCGGAGGCGTTAGCGGCCGGCGGCGGCGCGCTGGGCGGCGGGCAGGTTGCGGGTGATCGCGCGCAGCATCTGTTCGACGTCGATCGGTTTGGCGATGAAATCGTTCATGCCGGAGGCGATGCACTGTTCGCGCTCGGACAGCATGACGCCGGCCGTCATGGCCAGCACCGGCAACTCCAGTTGGAGTTCGGTGCGGATGCGGGTGGTCGCTTCGAAGCCGTCCATCTCCGGCATCTGCACGTCCATCAGCACCAGGTCGTAGCGGTGGGCGTCGCTGCGCAGGCGGTCGAGCGCGGCGCGGCCGTTGTCGACCGCGTCGATGCTGGCGCCGGCGTAGGACAGCATGCTCTGCGCCACCAGCTGGTTGATCGGATTGTCTTCCACCAGCAGGATGCGCACGCCGTCGATGCGCAGACCCGGCTGGGCGCCGTTGTCGGCGCTGGCGGCGGCCGGCGTGCCGGCTTGCGCCAGCTGCAAGGTCTCGTTCAGGCGCGCCATGGTGACCGGCTTGAGCAGCACCGCGTTGGCCGTCTCCGCGCCCTGGGTGTGCAGCAGCTTGCCCTGGCCGAAGGCGCTGACCATCAGGATGATGGCCGGGCAGTCCTGCGGCAAGGCCTGGCGGATCGCCTGCATGGTGTCCAGGCCGTTCATGCCGGGCATGTCCCAGTCGACCAGGATCGCATCGTAGCGGCCGGCGGCGCGGCGCAGCAGCGTCAGCGCCTGTTCGCCGGTCCCGGCGCTGTCGCTGCTCCAGCCGCGCGCGCGGATGGAGCGGCCCAGATAGTCGGCGCTGACCGCATCGTCGTCGACCAGCAGCAGGTGCTGGGGCGGCAGGGGCGTGCCGCCAGGCGCCGCCTCGCCGGCCGCTTGCAGCGGCACCGTCAGGATGAAGGCGCTGCCGGCGCCGGCGATGCTTTGCACTTCGATCGCGCCGCCCATCAGCGCGGCGATGCGGCGCGAGATGGCCAGCCCCAGCCCGGTGCCGCCGAAGCGCCGGGTCATCGAGGCGTCGGCCTGCGAGAACGGCGCGAACAGCAGCGCCAGCTGGTCGGGTGGAATGCCGATGCCGCTGTCGCGCACCGTGAAGCGCAGCGTGACCGCGCCGGCCAGGTCGTCGCCGCTGCGTTCCACCAGCACCGAGACCGAGCCCTTTTCGGTGAACTTGATGGCGTTGCCGACCAGGTTGATCAGGATCTGCTGCAGGCGGTGGCCGTCGCCCAGCAGGGCCTGCGGCACCGCCGCTTCGACCCCGATCGCCAGCTCCAGGTCCTTCTCGCCGGAGTTGACGGTCATGATGGTGGCGATGGCCTCCAGCACGGCGGCCAGCTGGAACGGCGCCGGCGCCAGCTCCATGCGGCCGGCTTCGATCTTGGAGAAGTCCAGCACGTCGTTGAGGATGCTGAGCAGCGAATTGCCGGACGACCGTATCATCTCCAGGTATTTCTGCTGGTCCGGCGAGGGCGAGGTGTTGTTCAGCAGGTGCGTCATGCCCAGCACGGCGTTGAGCGGGGTGCGGATCTCGTGGCTCATATTGGCGACAAATTCGGACTTGGCGCGGCTGGCCGCTTCGGCCAGGTCGCGCGCGACGATCAGCGAGCTTTCCGATTCGCGCAGCGCCGCGGTCTTTTCCTCGGCCAGCGCGGCGGCATAAGTCTGGCGCGCGGTCAGGGCCCGCACCACGCCGAAGAACAGCAGGCTGATGATCACACCGGCCAGCAGCACGATGTGGGACTTCTGGCGGTCGATCGAGTTCTCGAACGCCGGCAGCGAGGTAAAGCGCAGCGTCCAGCGATGCTGCATCTGTATCAGCGGCGCGGTGCGCAGATAGGGGTTCGGATACTGCAGCTGGTCGTTGTCGGTGCGGGTGCCGCTGGCGTACAGCAGGGCGGCGGCGCCGGTCTCGCCGCCGTCGAAGATCTCCAGCTGCACCACCCGGTCGGAGGGGCCGAGCAGGCCGGCCATCATGTCGTCGGCGCGGATCGGGCTGTACGAGTAGCCTTGCAGCGCGGCCATGCGCTGCGCCGGCGCCAGCACGGCCAGCTGGCGGTAGATGGGGAAGAACATCAGGAAGCCAGGCCGCCCCTGTTCGGCGCCGTTCTGCACCAGCGTCACCTTGGCCGACAGTACCGGATTGCCGCTGCGCGCCGCCTCCAGCAGCGCGGCCTGGCGGATCGGCTCGGACATCAGGTCGTAGCCGAAGGCCCGCAGGTTCTGGCCCTGGAACGGCTCAAGGTAGAGCACCACCGTGGACAAGGGACCCAGCGAGCTGCCGGCCTTGGCCCAGATGTGGAAATCGGGGTGGCCCTGGCTGCGCACCTGCGCTTCCAGGGCGTCGCGCCGGCCGGCCGGCACCTGGGCGGCATAGCCCAGTCCCATCACGCCGGGCAGGCTGTGAGGGAGGTCGAGCGCATCGGTGAAATTGCGCCACTGCGCGCGGCTCGGCTCCGGCTCGGCGCTGAACAGCGCGCGGGCGCCGCGCAAGCCCGATTCGTACAGGACCATGCGGCTGGCGATGCGTTCGGCGATGTCGGCGCATTCGGTGTCGAACTGTTCGCGCGCGCGGCGCTCGGTGCTCAGCGCCACCAGGTGCCAGACGATCACGGTCAGGCCGACGCAGATCAGCAGCGTGGCCCATTGCGCCGCGCTGTGGCCGCGCACCGCGCCGCTCATGCGGCGCCGTTCACTGGCGTCGGCGCACAGCACCATGCCGATCAGGCTGCACAACACCACGAAGCTGTCGAGCGAAATCAAGGCGTCGTTGAGGGGGCCGACCGCGAACGGCCCCAGGCCCCGCACCGTGCACAGCACCGCGCCGCCGGCGGTGGCCAGGCAGGCCAGGCTGGCGCCGCGCAGCCCGAAGCGGTACGAGGCCCAGGCCACGCACAGCATGAAGACATACGGCAGCCAGCCCGGATCGTCGTTGGCGGTGTAGTGGCGGCCGAAGATCCAGGCGATCAGCGCCGCCAGCAGCAGCAGCGACAGCGCGGCCTCCAGCGCGACCGCCTGGCGCCAGCGCGGCCGGCGCCAGGCCAGGATGGCCGGCGCCACCAGCAGCACGCCGGCGACGTCGCCGACCCACCAGGTCAGTACCACGGTGCCCCAGGCGGGCGCCGGCACCAGGCCGCCCAGCACCAGCGTGGCGCTGCCGACGCCGGCGCTGATCAGGCATACCAGCAGCGCGATGGTGGCGAATTTGTAGACGTCCTGCAGTTGGCCCAGGGGCCGCGCGGCGTCGGTGTGGCGGCGCATCAGCCAGGCTCCGGTCACGGCTTCGAGGGTATTGCCGACGGCGATCAGCAGCGACGCCGTCACCAGGCCGGCATTGAAGGGCAGGCCGTTGGTGGTGAAGGTGGCCAGGTTGGCGGCCAGCGCGCCCAGCAGGATGGCCGGCCAGGCGCGGTAGCCCAGCAGCAGCACGGCGGCGAAGGCGATGCCGGACGGCGGCCAGACCGGGGTGGCGTTGGTGTGGGCGAAGGCCAGCAACAGGCTGGTGTTGGCCACCAGGTAGTAGCAGGCAGTCAGCAGCACCAGCGCCAGCGGCGCGGGACCTGACGCTGGTGTGGCCGGGTTGAGCTGGTCGGAGCCTGCGCGCATGGCAGATAGCTGGGTTGTCTCGGTGGCAATCACTATACCCCGAGCTACGGCATATTTGTTGGGTTTATGGCGTGCAGGCGTAGCCAAACCGGCCTACAACATGTAATACTTTGATATCATCTTTCTAGTGAGTACGCTGCCCATGGCGTTGAAACAGTATCTGCCGTCCACCCTGCGGTTCCGGCTCAGCGGCCTGGTCATGCTGCTGGTGCTGGGAGCGACCGTCACCGTGACGGTGGTGGCGCTGGTGCTGGCCGAGCGCGACATGAAGGAAGTCATCGGCAGCCAGCAGTACGCCTTGCTGTCCGGCGCCGCCGCCCACATCGACGAGCACCTGGCCGGCAAGAAGGCCATGCTGGCGGCGCTGGCCGAATCGCTGCCGGCGCCCACGCTGCGCGATCCCGCGGCGCTGCGCGCCTACCTGAAGGCGCGGCCGACCGCGCGCGGCCAGTTCTCTTTTCTGGAAATCTACGACGGCGACGGCCTGCTGACCGGCGCGCTGGAAGAGGACATGCCGGCGCAGCCCTTTCGCGCCGCCGGCCAGGAATGGTTCGACCTGACCGTGGCGCGCGGGCGCGGCGTGGTGTCGGCGCCGTTCGCCAGCAAGCTGGCCGGCGCGCCGACGGTGCTGATCACGGCGCCGGTGTTCGACGGCGACGGCCGCGTGGCGCTGGTGCTGGCCGGCGGCATCAACCTGCTGCACTATGCGCCGTTCGAGTCGCTCAGCGCGCTCAAGCCGGGCAGCACCGGCTTCACCTTCATCATGACCGCCGAAGGCGTCCTGCTCAGCCATCCGAACAAGGCGCGGCTGCTGCACCATATTAACGAGCGTCCGGGCAACAACCGCGCCACCGAGATGGCGCTGGGCGGCTTCCAGGGCTGGACCGAGGCCGAGAACAAGGACGGCGTCAGGGGCATCTATTCCTATCGCCGCCTGCAGCATGCGCGCTGGATCGTCGCGGCGCGCTTCCCCAGCGACGAGGCGCTGGCGCCGTTGCGCGAGATGCGCTACGAGGCCGCCGCCGCGGCGACGTTGTTTGCCTGCCTGGCCGGCCTGCTGTCCTGGCTGGGCATCGCGCGGCTGCTGCGGCCCTTGCAGCGGCTGCGCCGCAACATCGCCGAGATTAAGAACAGCCGCGCCGGCATCCAGGTGCTGCAACTGGACCGCAAGGACGAAATCGGCGAATTGAGCGGCGCCTTCTACCGCCTGATGGCCGAACGCGAGGCGGCCCAGCTGCGCACCTACGAAAGCGAAAAACGGGCGCGCATCCTGGCCGACAACCTGCCGCTGCTGATCGCCTACCTGGACCGGGAACGGCGCTACCTGTTCACCAACGCGCACTATCGCAGCCAGTTCGGCCTCGATCCGCAGCAGATGCTGGGCCAGACCGTGTCCGACATTTTCGGCGCCGCCGCCGACAGCTGGCTGGGCGACCTGGATCAGGCGCTGCTGGGGCGCCGGCTGCACTTCGAGCGCGCCTTCGAGCGGCACGGCCTGACGCAGCACTTCATGGTGGACCTGGTGCCGGACGTGGCCGCCGACGGCATGGTGGTGGGTACTTATCTGATGGCGATGGATATCACCGACCGCAAGAACGCGGAGCTGATCCAGGCCGCCGGCGAGCAGCGCGCCGCCGCCGCCAGCCGCGCCAAGAGCGAGTTCGTGGCCAATATGAGCCACGAGATCCGCACGCCGATGAACGCGGTGCTGGGCGTGGCCTACCTGCTGGGCAATACGGACCTGAGCGCGCAGCAGAAGGAGTACGTGGACATGATACGTTCGTCCGGCAATGTGCTGCTGGGGATCTTGAACGATGTGCTGGACTTCTCCAAGATCGAAGCCGGCCGCATGGAGCTGGCGCCGTCGACCTTCCAGCTGGACGAGGTGCTGGCGGCGGTCAATACGGTGATGACGACCACGGTGGCCGCCAGCGGCATCCGCTTCGACATCGCCACCGACGCCGCGGTGCCGCGGGCGCTGGTGGGCGACGCCATGCGCCTGCAGCAGATCCTGATCAATTTGGTCGGCAACGCCATCAAGTTCACCGAGCGCGGGCAGGTGCTGCTGCGGGTGGAGCGCTCGGCCAACGGCATGGCCGGCTATGCCGGCGACGCCGTTGGCCTGCGCTTCGTGGTGCGCGACACCGGCATCGGCATGGACCAGGAGCAGCAGAGCCGCCTGTTCGAAGCCTTCAACCAGGCCGACGCCTCGACCACGCGCCGCTTTGGCGGCACCGGGCTGGGACTGGCGATCTGCCGCCGCCTGGCCGAGTTGATGGGCGGCGCCATCGCCGTCAGCAGCGCGCCGGGCGAGGGCAGCGAGTTTGTCGTCACCTTGCCGTTCCTGCTGCCGAAGGCCGAGCTGGCGGCGGCGCCCGAGCCGGCCGACGAGGATCCGGCGGAGCAGCGCCTGCGCGGCGTGCGCCTGCTGCTGGTGGAGGACCATCCGCTCAACCAGGTGGTGGCGCGCGGCATGCTGGAATACGCCGGCGCCAGCGTCGACGTGGCGGAGAACGGCCAGTTGGCGGTGGAGCGCCTGCGCGAGCATCCGGGCGACTATGACATCGTGCTGATGGACGTGCAGATGCCGGTGATGGACGGCTTTGCGGCGACCGGTGTGATACGGCGCGAGCTCAAACTGGACCTGCCCATCCTGGCGATGACGGCCGGGGTGATGCAATCGGAGCAGGAGCGCTGCATCGCCGCCGGCATGAACGACTTCATCGCCAAGCCAGTCGACGTCGAGCAGATGCTAGACATCATTACGCGCCATATTCCGGCCGGACGCCGTGCCTGACAGGGCGTTGCGGCGACCTCCCGACCTCCATTTCGCGCCGGCTGGCTGCATTTCGCGCCGGCTTTGCGCATTTCGTCGCATCGTTCTCCGGGCCGGCGGGCCGCTGGCTAGAGTGGAGATTCTTTCACTCAACGGAGTTCATCATGCGATCCACCAGCCTTGCCGCAGCAATCCTGTCCATCATGGCCACCCTGGCGCTGGCGCCCGCCGTCGCCGCCGACCTGAAGATCGCCGTGACCGGCGTCTCCAGCGGCGAGGGCCACATCATGGTCGCCCTGTACAACTCGGCCGAGAGCTTCCTGGACAAGCCGTTCCGCGCGACCGCCGCGCCGGCCGTGGCGGGGGCCACGCAGATCGAATTCAAGGACCTGCCGGCTGGCGACTACGCGTTCTCGCTGTACCACGACGCCAACGCCAACGGCAAAATGGACCGCAACCTGGTCGGCATGCCGACCGAGGACTACGCCTTCAGCAACAACGCCATGGGCAAACGCGGCGCGCCGGAGTATGCGGCCGCGCGCTTTGCGTTGCCAGCCAGCGGCGCGACGACCAGCGTCAGCCTGCGCTGATCGGGGAGGTCGACATGAGCCATGCGAAGAACGAACGCCGCCAGTTCCTGACCCGCAGTATCAGCCTGGCCGCGCTGGGCCTGAGTTCCGGCGCCGCGCTGGCCGACAGCGACACCTACCGCCGCTTCCACCAGGCGTTCGAGCATGACGCCAGGCTGTCGGCGTATGCCGGCGTCACCGGCGAACTGGCCGGCGATGCGGTGGTCCACGGCCGCATGCCGGACGACCTGCAAGGGACGTTCTATCGCAACGGGCCTGGCCGCTTTGAACTGGGCGGCGAACGCTATCACCACTGGTTTGACGGCGACGGCTACGTCCAGCGCTGGCAGCTCGGCGGCGGCAAGGTCAGTCATCGCGGCCGCTTCGTCGCCACCCAGAAGTTCATCGAAGAGACGGCGGCCGGCCAGTTCCTGTACCCGGCCTTCGGCACCTACATCGACCGCAGGCCGGTCAAGACCAACGACACGGTCAACGTCGCCAATACCAACCTGCTGCCGTTCGGCGGCCATGTGTACGCCCTGTGGGAAGGCGGCTCGGCCATCGAAGTCGATCCGCAGACGCTGGCGACGCGCGGCGTCAAGACCTGGCGCCCGGACCTGAAGGCCATGCCGTTCTCCGCCCATCCCAAGGCCGACCCGGACGGCGGCTTGTGGAACTTCGGGAACATGCCAGGCGCGGACAAGTTGATGATCTATCGCCTGAACGCGGCCGGCGAGGTGGCGCGCACCGGCATCGTCGAGGTGCCCGACCTGAACATGGTGCACGACTTCGCCATCAGCGCGCGTCACCTGATCTTCCTGGTGCCGCCTTACGACATGAAGTCCGAGCCTGAGATCAGCCTGGGCGACAGCCTGCACTGGGCCGGCGCAACGCGGCCGCTGCGCGTGGTGGTCATCGCCAAGGATACGCTGCAACTGCGCCAGGTGTTCGAACTGCCGGCGCGCATGGTGTTCCACTTCGGGAACGCGTTTGAAGACGGCGCCTGCACCCGGTTGGACGCCGTGATGCACGAGGGCGATACGCTGCACGAACTGGCGGACGTCATGCATGGCGAGATACGGCCATTCCGCGACGCCTCCAGCACGGTGCAGATCACGCTGGACTACGCCACGGGACAGGCGCGCGAGGCGCGGCTGTTCGGCGCCAGCGAATTCCCGAGGGTGGCGCCGCAGGTGGTATCGGTACGCCACCGCAAGCTGGCGGTGATGGGCGTGGCGCAGGGCAGTCCGGACGACAGCTTCAATACCGTGAACCTGATCGACATCGACAGCGGCAAGGCGGACAGCTACCGCTTCGACGCCGGCTGGGTGGCGGAGGAGCATGTGCTGGTGCCAAGGCGCGGCGCCCGCTCCGAGACCGACGGCTATCTGGTCGGCGTCGCCCAGGATGGGCGGCGGGGCCAGACGGTGTTGACCGTGTTTGATGCGCACAACATCAAAGCCGGCCCGCGGGCGATGGCGCGCCTATCTTATGCGTCGCCGCCCTGCATTCATGGTAACTTTCTGCCGGCCTGAATATTTTGGAAACCACGATGAACCACAGCAGCAAGCAAGCCACGGCGCCTTCGTGCGCCGATAACGCGCGGTTGGCGCATCCGCTGGACCTGATCCCATTCTTCCGGCGCCGGCCGGCGTCAACGGGACGCAATCTGTTGTACACCCTGATCTGGAACTGTGGCCTGGGCACGGTCTTGACGGTGGTCGATGTACTGGTGTCGGGCAGCGAGCGGCTGGTGACGGGGCACTGGCTGCCGATGCTGTTCGTGTCCAACCTGATCGGTTTCCTGATCCACTTCGGGCACCTGCTGGCCAACGCCGTCAGCGGCGGCTGGCCGCGCCGCGCCAAGGGCTTGCCACGGCTGGTGTTCAGCATCGCGCTGGTGGGGGCGAGCGTGATGCTGGGTTTGGGGATGGGGACCGCGCTGCTGAACGGTAAAGGCTTCGCGCAGGTGATGGACAACCGCAATGCGCTGAACCAGTCGCTGGTGCTGGCCGCGGTCATCGCCCTGGTGATGTACCTGATCAGCAGCAGCGCCGAGCGGCGCGTGGCGCAGGCGCTGGAAAAGGCGAAACAACAGGAGCTGATCGCCTTCACGGCACGCCTGCTGGCCGAGGCGCGGCTGCGCGCCCTGCAGGCGCAGATCGAGCCGCACTTCCTGTACAACACGCTGGCCAACGTGGTGAGCCTGATCGGCTCGCAGCCGGCCAAGGCCCAGCACATGCTGGAGCGGTTTATCGATTATCTGCGCGCCAGCCTGGCGGCCAGCCGCAGCGAGGAGGCCACGCTGGGCTCCGAGGCCAAGCTGATCGCCGCCTACCTGGATGTGCTGGCGGTGCGCATGGGCGAGCGGCTGCGCTACCGCATCGAAGTGCCCGATGCCTTGCGCCAGTTCGCGATCGCGCCGATGCTGCTGCAACCGGTGGTGGAAAACGCCATCTCGCACGGGCTGGAACCGAAGGTGGAGGGCGGCGAGATCGTGGTCAGCGCGCGCGCGGAGGGCCATCACATTTACCTGCAAATCAGCGATACCGGCGTGGGCCCGGGCAGCACCATGTCGTCCAAGCCGGGCGGCGGGGTAGGGCTGAGCAATCTGCGCGAACGCCTGCGTAGTTTGTACGGCGGCGCAGCTAGGGTAGAATTATTGGAAAATCAACCTTGCGGCATGACGGTGCGCCTCATGTTGCCTTTAAATGCGAGTCCGCCATCGATACACTCCGTGCCCTGATCGCCGATGATGAAGAACATCTGCGTGATTATCTGGAAGGCCAGCTGAAGACAGCGTGGCCGGAACTGAAGGTGGTTGCCAAGGCGGCCAACGGCCTCGAAGCCCTGCGCATGATCGACGAGCAGGCACCGGACGTGGTGTTCCTCGACATCCGCATGCCTGGCATGACGGGGCTGGACGTGGCCGCGCGCCTGGTGGCCGGCGCCAAGCCGCCGCACATCGTGTTCGTGACGGCCTTCGACCAGTATGCGGTGGAGGCGTTCGAGCATTCGGCGGTCGATTACCTGCTCAAGCCCGCGAGCCTGGAACGGCTGAATAAAACGGTCAGCAAGCTGAAAGCCGCGCTGCGTTCAAGCGCGCCGGCAGCGGCGGCCGGCGTGACGGCGGCGACGCTGCAAGCGCTGTTGCAGCAGTTGGGCGGTGCTGTCCCCGTCGCCCCGGCGCCGGCGCCCACCTTGCAGTGGATACGCGCCTCGCAGGGCGAACACACGCGGCTGATCGCCATCGACGAGGTGATCTACTTCCAGAGCAACGACAAGTACACCAGCGTGTTCCTGGCCGACGGCGAGAGTCTGATCCGCACGCCGATCAGCAAGCTGCGCGAGCAGCTGGACGAGCAGCAGTTCTGGCAGATACACCGCAGCGTGATCGTCGCCGCGCGCCACGTGGCCGGCACCCGCCAGGATTTTCGCGGCCGCCTGATGGTGGAGCTGAAGGGCCGCGAGGAGCAGCTGGTCGTCAGCCGTAACTACGTGGACCTGTTCCGGCAGATGTAGGCGCCAGCAGCCTGGCGAAGGCCGCGTGCCCCTTGGGCGTCACGCTCACCACGCGCGAACGCGGCGCGCGCAAGATCCAGCCCTCCCGCACATACATCTCCAACAGCGCCGCACCCAGCGTGCCCGAAAGGTGGGGGCGGCGCTGGGTCAGGTCGACACAGCAGCGCGCGAACGGGCGCCGGCTTCCTGGCAGCGGCTGGTCGGGAACGCCCAATGCCGTCAACTGCCGCCTGCCTGTTTCCGTCAATTGGTAGTCCTGGCCGGCGATCGCCAGCCACTGGTCGTCGATCATTTTCTGCAGCAGTTGCACCGCGAGTTCGCCGGCCAGATGGTCGTAGCAGGTGCGCGCTTGCAGGAAGTGCGGCGGCATCGCGCGCACCAGCGCCGGCGCCGGCGGCTTTTTGGGCTTGATCGACATGCTGAACGAGGCCAGGCTTTCAATCAGGTGCGCAGCTTCAGGGCTGGCGATGCGGAAGTAGCGATGACGGCCTTGCGCGTCCGCCACCAGCAGCCTGCCGTCGACCAGTTTCGCCAGGTGGGCGCTGGCCGATTGCGCCGAGATGTTGGCGGCGAAGGCCAGTTCGCCCGCCGGCCTGCGGGTGCCGTCGATCAGTGTCCAGGCGATCCTGGCGCGGGCCGGGTCGGCCAGCAAGGCCGCGACCAGCGCAATGTCAGGATTGTCGTCCATTGTTCATCCCACGCTGAATTATCAGTGCTTATCTTGCCTCAGAATGCGATGCATTGTCCATAACAAGGAGCGTCAATGAACACACAGCACAATACCGGCGTAGCGGAGCGGATAGGGAGATATGCCGATGGGGTGGAGGCGCCGGCCGGCGCGCGATGGCTGTACAGCGCGGGCACGCCGGGCATGCGGGCGGATGGCACGCTGCCCGGCGATATCGCGGGCCAGACCGAACTGGCGTGGTCGAATATCATGGCGTTGCTGGACCAGGCCGGCATGACGGCGGCCGACATCGTCAAGATGACGCACTACCTGGTCAACGCCGCGGACCTGCCGGCTTGCGTCGCGGTGCGTAACCGCGTGCTGGGCGAGCTGCGCCCAGCGTCGATGCTGATGGTGGTGGCGGCCCTGCCGCGGCCGGATTTCCTGGTGGAAGTGGAAATCGTCGCGGCGCGGCCGGTGCTTACTTGCCCAGTACCGGCTTGACCTTGGCCGCCGCTTCCTTGGCGTGCAGGCGCGCGGTTTCCACGTCGTCGGCCACGGCCAGCGCCACGCCCATGCGGCGGCGCGCGAACGATTCCGGCTTGCCGAACAGGCGGATATCGGTGCCCGGCACGCGCAGCGCTTCGGCCACGCCTTCGAAGGCGATGCCCGCCGCCTCGTGCTGGCCGTAGATCACTGCCGACGCGCCAGGCGTCTTCAGCGCCACGTTGACCGGCAGGCCGAGGATGGCCTTGGCGTGCAGTTCGAATTCGCTTTGCACCTGGGTCGCCATGGTCACCATGCCGGTGTCGTGCGGGCGCGGGCTCACTTCCGAGAACCAGACCATATCTTCCTTGACGAACAGCTCGACGCCGAACAGGCCCAGGCCACCCAGGTCGCCGGTGACTTTCGCAGCGATGTCGCGGGCGCGCTCCAGCGCCAATGGATTCATGCGGCACGGTTGCCAGGATTCGACGTAGTCGCCCTGCACCTGCACGTGGCCGATCGGATCGCAGAACTGCGTCACGACCTTGCCGTCGGCGCCGATGGAGCGCACCGTCAGCAGCGTGATTTCGTAGTCGAAGTCGATGAAGCCTTCGACGATGACGCGGCCCGAATCCACGCGGCTGCCGGCGGCGGCGTAGTCCCAGGCGGCTTTGACTTCGGCGGCGCTGTCGATCTTGGACTGGCCCTTGCCCGACGAGGACATGACCGGCTTGATCACGCACGGGAAGCCGATGGCGGCGGTGGCGGCCTCCAGTTCCGCCAGGCTGCTGGCGAAGCGGTAGGGCGACGTTGCCAGGCCCAGGGTTTCGGCGGCCAGGCAGCGGATGCCTTCGCGGTTCATGGTCAGCTGGGCCGCGCGCGCGGTCGGGATGCAGGTGATCTTGCCGGCTTTTTCCAGCGCCGCCAGGGTGTCGGTGGCGATGGCTTCGATTTCAGGCACGATCAGGTCTGGCTTTTCCTGTTCGATCAGCGCGGCCAGGGCGGCGCCGTCGGCCATGTTGATGACATGGGCGCGGTGGGCGACCTGGTGGCCGGGGGCATTCGGGTAACGGTCTACGGCGATCACTTCCACGCCCAGGCGCTGCAGGGCGATGATGACTTCCTTGCCGAGTTCACCGGAGCCGAGCAGCATGACTTTGGTGGCGGTAGGAGACAGGGGAGTGCCGAAAATGCGGGGAGTGTTCATGTAAACGTCCGGGAGTAAAGGGGAAACGGTAAATGGCGCGCAGGCGCAGCGCTGTTAGAACGAGTAGACCAGCGTCACCGACGTTTGGGTATCGGTGTTCTTTTTATCTTCCGGCACATTGGTGTCGTTGCGGACACTGAACGCGGCCTTCATCTGCATGGTGCTGTTGATTTTGGTGCGCAGCGCCGTCTCGGCCAGCGAATGGATGTTCGAGGTGCCGCGTTCCACGCTCAGGTTCTGGGTGAACAGGGCGCTGTCGCTCAATTTCCATTTCAGGTTGGCCGCGCCGCGTACGGTCATGCCGCTTTCCGCTTCGCCGGTTGAACGGGTGCCGTTGAAATAACCAGGGCCGATTTCCACGTCCAGGCTGTGGTCCGGCGTTTTATAAGTCTCGGTGCCGTAGCCGACGCCCACGGTGGAGTAGCGCGTGTAGGCGCCGAATTTGTCGTTGACGTGGGTGGCCAGCGCGAACAGCTTGTCGTGATCCTGAAGCAGCTTGTATGCGGCCTTGGCGGAGAACGAATAGCGCTGGGCGGAACGTTCGCGCACTTTTTCGCCATCGGCTTGCGTGACCTGTTCGTCCTTGAAATAGCCGGCCAGGACGTACTCGTTGCTCCAGTCAGGCAGCTCCTGCCTGGCATCCAGCTTGCCGGTCACCGAGGTACCGACCGTGTTACCGGAAGTGGAGATGGCGCCCAGTTCAGCAGAGTTGTTCCAGCCGTGTACAGAGGCGGTATCCGCTGCCGCAAGGCCGTGGACCAGGGTAAGGGTGGGGATGAGGAAGATCGCTTTCATGGCGATATTGTACCTTAGCCCAAAAAACAACGCATTCAAAGGGGCGTCAAGGCTACGTGCGAGGCCGTACAGAAAAACAACCAAGCTTGCGAGAAGATCAATATACTTTATAAAGGGATATCGATCATGAACGCCGCGCTCAGAGTGTCGCAGTTGCTGTTATGTGTAGGACTGGTTGCCGGTTCTGTGTGCGCTAGCGCCGCAGTGAATCGCTGTGTATCTGCCGAAGGCAAGGTGCTGTTGACCGATGCCGATTGTCCGGCGGAGAGCCGGCCGGACGCCAGCGATGACGGCGCGGTGGGCGTCGCGATCAATAGCGGCGGCGCGCTCGTGGCAGCGAGTGCGCCAGAGGTTTTGCCGGTAGCGTCGCTGCCGCGTAGCCGCTGGGCCGATCTGCCGCGTCCTTTGGTACGCAAGAGCATGGGGCAGGACGCTGGAACGCTGCAGGCGGCATATCAAACCATGCAGATGCACGACGAGATGCGCCGTCAGCAGCGTCTGGTCTCGCTACGCTAACGAGGAGCCGTATGAGAGCTATCACCGCTGTGGCACTGACCGCAATGATGTTCGCCTATGGCGCCCGCGCCGATGACAATGTCGCCTACCTGGCCAATATCACCACGTACGGCGCCGGCATCGGCGACTCTGCGGGCGCAGCGTGGGGCGGCGGCATGGCACGGCTCGACAGCGTGACGGATGGCGCGTTCAATCCGATTGGGCAGCAGTGGAATTTCGATTCGGTGTATTGGTCCGGCACGCAGAGTGGCGTGACCATCACGCTAGCCCATGCTGCGTTGGTCAGTCAGCTGGTGCTGGAAGCCGATAGCAATGACGACTACCATATCGAGTTCCTCGACCGGGACCATGTCTGGCAGGGGTTGACGGCCGTCGATATGGACAGCAACCCTCCCGGACAAAACCTGTATGGTGGGCCGTTGGAGACGCCGGTCGTGGCGCGGGCGTTTCGCATCTCCGCCAGTGGCGACAATCACTATGCGATCGCCGAGTTCCAGGCGATAGGAGCGTGGGTAGTCGATGAGGAACCGGTCGTGCTGCCGGTATCCCCGGTCGATCCGTTGCCGGTGCCGGAGCCTGCCAGCTACCTGATGCTGGCCGCAGGCCTGGCGTTGCTGGCGGTCGCAGGTCGCAAGAACATCAACTGGTCAGCCAGTAATCCGGCCGCGCGTAGATTTCCTTCAGCATGTCGATGAAGAAGCGCACCTTGGCCGGCAAGTGTCGCTGCTGCGGATACACGGCCACGATGTCGTACTGCGGCAGCGCGTAGTCGTCCAGCACCGTAATCAACTCGCCCGACGCCAGTTGCGACTGGATCTCCCACGACGAGCGCCACGCCAGCCCCAGTCCTTCCGTGGCCCAGCGGTGCAGCAGCTCACCGTCGTTGCAGTTCAAATTGCCATCCGCCCGCACCGTCACCTGCTTGCCATGATCCTGGAAGTACCAGCCTCGCTGTTGGCCGCCTTGCAGGTTGAAGGCCAGGCAGTTGTGCTGCGACAGATCGTCCAGCGTGCGCGGAATGCCGTGGCGTTCGAAGTATTCCGGCGTGCCGCATACCACGCGCCGGTTGCTTGCCAGCTTGACGGCGACGAAGCTGGGATCGATCACGCCGCCAATGCGGATACCGACGTCATAACCATCCCGCACCAGATCGACCACGCGGTCGGTCAGGTTGAACGATATCTGCACGTCCGGGTGCGCGCGCACAAAACCCGCCGCATGGGGCGCCACATGCTTGCGGCCGAAGGCGGCTGGCGCCGAGACGATCAGGTGGCCGGTGGCGCGGTGCCGTCCCTCGGACACCATGCGGTCCGCATGCCCCAGATCCGCGAGCAATTTGCGGCAATGGTCCAGGTATAGCGTGCCTTGTTCGGTCAGCGTCAGATGGCGGGTGGTGCGGTGCATCAGCTTCACCCCCAGGCGCTTTTCCAGCGCGTCGATACGCCTGCCCAGCATGACGGGCGTGATGTGCTGGCCCATCGCCGCGCGTACCAGGCTGCCCTTTTCGGCCACGTCGACGAAGGCCTCGATTTGCGTCAATTTATCCATATGCAGATTATTCCACACTTATTCCATATTTTGAGTATCGAATAAAGCGAGAGTTTGTCTTCTTATCACAGGCCGCCTTTCCCGCTACGATGATCCCATCAAGTTCAGTACTTAACCATCAGGGGACAATCATGGCACGGATGACAGCAGCGCAGGCAGCAGCAATCGTTTTGGAAAAAGAGGGCGTGAATCAGGTGTTCGGAGTTCCGGGCGCCGCGATCAACCCATTCTACGCGGCGTTGAAGAAGCAGGGCAGCGCCAAGCACATACTGGCGCGTCACGTCGAAGGCGCTTCGCACATGGCCGAGGGCTACACCCGCGCCAAGGCCGGCAACATCGGCGTCTGCATCGGCACCTCCGGCCCGGCCGGCACCGACATGATCACCGGCCTGTATTCGGCCCAGGCGGATTCCATACCTATCCTCTGCATCACCGGCCAGGCCCCGCGTGCCCGCCTGTACAAAGAGGACTTCCAGGCAGTCGATATTGAATCGATCGCCAAGCCGGTGACCAAGTGGGCCGTGACCGTGCGTGAGCCGGCGCTGGTGCCGATGGTGTTCCAGCAGGCCTTCCACATCATGCGCTCCGGCCGTCCAGGCCCGGTGCTGGTCGACCTGCCGTTCGACGTGCAGATGGCCGAAATCGAATTCGATCCGGACACCTACCAGCCGCTCGAGGCCTACAAGCCTAAAGCCACCCGCGCCCAGATCGAAAAAGCGCTGACGATGCTGAACGACGCCGAGAACCCTATCCTGACCCCGGGCGGCGGCGTGATCAACGCCAACGCCTCCGAGCTGCTGGTGCAATTCGCCGAACTGACCGGCATTCCAGTGATCCCGACGCTGATGGCGTGGGGCTGCATCCCGGACGATCACCCGCTGATGGTCGGCATGGCCGGCTTGCAGACCAGCCACCGCTACGGCAACGCCACCGTGCTGGCATCGGACTTCGTGTTCGGCATCGGTAACCGCTGGGCCAACCGCCACACCGGCACCATCGAGGTGTACACCAAGGACCGCAAGTTCGTCCACATCGACATCGAGCCAACCCAGATCGGTCGCGTCTTCGGCCCGGACTTCGGCATCGTCTCCGACGCAGGCGCCGCGCTGAAGCTGATGATCGAAGTGGCGACCGAATGGAAAGCCGCCGGCAAGCTGAAAAACCGCTCGGCCTGGGTATCGCAGTGCCAGGAACGCAAGCGCACCATGCAGCGCAAGACTCACTTCGAACAAGTGCCGGTCAAGCCGCAGCGCGTGTACGAAGAAATGAACAAGGCTTTCGACCGCAACACCTGCTACGTCAGCACCATCGGCCTGTCGCAGATCGCCGCCGCGCAGTTCCTGCACGTGTACAACGCACGCCACTGGATCAACTGCGGCCAGGCCGGTCCGCTGGGCTGGACCATCTCGGCAGCACTGGGTGTGGTCGCCGCCGACCCGCAGCGCAAAGTGGTGGCGATTTCGGGCGACTACGACTTCCAGTTCATGATCGAAGAACTGGCGGTGGGCGCGCAATTCAAGCTGCCATACCTGCACGTTGTGGTCAACAACTCCTACCTGGGCCTGATCCGTCAATCCCAGCGCGGCTTCGACATGGACTACTGCGTCCAGCTGGCGTTCGAGAACATCAACGCGCCTGAGCTGAACGGCTATGGCGTCGATCACGTCGCCGTGGTGGAAGGCCTGGGTTGCAAGGCGATCCGCGTCCTGAACGCAGACGATCTGCCGGCCGCCTTCGAGCAAGCCCACAAGTGGATGGAAGAGTTCAAGGTGCCGGTGGTGGTGGAAGTGATCCTGGAGCGCGTGACCAACATCGCCATGGGCACCGACCTCGACAAGGTCAACGAGTTCGAAGAGCTGGCGCTGCGCGGCACCGACGCACCAACCGCAATCTCGCTGCTGGACTGAGAGGAATCGTCATGACCAAACTTGCAGCCAACCTGACCATGCTGTTCACCGAAGTGCCGTTCATCGAGCGCTTCGAGGCAGCGGCCCGCGCCGGCTTCCAGGCGGTGGAGTTCCTGTTCCCGTATGCCTACAGCGCCCGCGACCTGTCCGAGCGCCTGAAGGCCAACCAGCTGGAACTGGTGCTCCATAACCTGCCGGCGGGTCACTGGGAAGCCGGCGAGCGTGGCATCGCCTGCCACCCGGACCGTGTGGCCGAGTTCCGCGACGGCGTCTGGACCGCCATCGCCTACGCCAAGGAGCTGGGCGTCAAGCAGGTCAATTGCCTGGTCGGCATTCTGCCGCAGGGCGTGACGCGGCAGGACGCGCAGGTCACGCTGGTGGACAACCTGCGCTTCGCCGCCGCGGCGCTGAAGGACGAGGGCATCCGCCTGCTGATTGAGCCGATCAACAGCTACGACATTCCCGGCTTCTTCCTGACCAACACCGCGCAGGCGGCGTCGCTGATCGCCGCCACCGGTTCGGACAACCTGTTCATCCAGTACGATATCTATCACATGCAGCGCATGGAAGGCGAACTGACGAACACCATCAAGAAGCACCTGCCGCTGATCGGCCACGTGCAGCTGGCGGATAACCCCGGCCGCAATGAACCAGGCACCGGCGAAATCAATTACCGCTACCTGTTCGAGCAGTTGGACGCCTCCGGCTATGACGGCTGGATCGGTTGCGAATACAAGCCGCGCACCACGACGGAAGCGGGCCTGGGCTGGCGCGCCGCTCACGGCGTTTAATTCGGCGTTTAAACCACATCTTTACAAGGAAAATATCATGTCTCGAGTTGGATTTATTGGTCTGGGTATCATGGGCGCACCGATGGCGCAGCACTTGCTGAACGGCGGCCACAAACTGTACCTGCACGACATCAAGAACCCGCCGTTCCCGCTGATCGAAGCCGGTGCGACGGTCTGCACCTCGGCCGCCGAAGTGGCCGCGCGCGCCGACATCATCATCGTCATGGTGCCGGATACCCCGCACGTTGAAGCTGCGCTGTTCGGCGAAGAAGGCGTGGCCAAGGGCCTGCGTCCGAACACCATCGTGGTCGACATGAGCTCGATCTCGCCGATCGAAACCAAGAAATTCGCCAAGAAGATCAATGCGCTCGGTTGCGAATATCTGGATGCGCCGGTGTCCGGCGGCGAAGTCGGCGCCAAGGCCGGTTCGCTGACGATCATGGTCGGCGGCTCGGAAGCGGCGTTCGAAATCGTCAAGCCGCTGTTTGAACTGATGGGCAAGAACATCACCCTGGTCGGCGGCAACGGCGACGGCCAGACCACCAAGGTCGCCAACCAGATCATCGTTGCGCTGAACATCCAGGCAGTGGCCGAGGCGCTGCTGTTCGCATCCAAGGCCGGCGCCGATCCTGCCAAGGTACGCTCGGCGCTGATGGGCGGCTTCGCCAACTCCCGCATCCTGGAAGTGCACGGCGAGCGCATGGTCAAGCGCACCTTCAATCCGGGCTTCCGCATCGAACTGCACCAGAAGGACTTGAACTTGGCCCTGCAAGGCGCCAAGGCGATGGGCGTGTCGCTGCCGAATACCGCGATGGCGCAGGAGCTGATGAATGCCTGCGCGGCCAATGGCCTGGGCGGCATGGACCACTCGGCACTGTGCCGCGCGATCGAAATCATGTCCAACCACCAGATCGCCGAGGCGTAATGAGTACCCTGAATCCACGCCAATTCCTGCTCGATCTGTATGGCAGCGCGGTGGACGCTGTCAGTGCCGAGAAGTGTCTGCCGGCCTACCTGCCGGAGCCGCCGACGAACGGCCGCACGCTGGTGATCGGCGCAGGCAAGGGCGCCGCCGCCATGGCGCGCGCCGTGGAGCGCCACTGGAAAGGTGACATCTCCGGGCTGGTCGTCACGCGCTACGAGCATGGCGTGGACTGCGAGCGCATCGAAGTGATCGAAGCGGCCCATCCGGTGCCGGACGAAGCGGGACTTGCCGCCGCCGGCCGCATGATGGAGATGGTAAAGGGCCTGAGCGAGAACGATCTGGTGTTGTGCCTGATCTCCGGCGGCGGCTCCTCGCTGCTGGCATTGCCGGCGCCCGGCATCACGCTGGAACAGAAGCAGGCGCTGAACAAGGCCTTGCTCAAGAGCGGCGCCGCGATCTCCGAGATGAACTGCGTGCGCAAGCACCTGTCGGCCATCAAGGGCGGCCGGCTGGCGCTGGCTTGCGCGCCGGCTCGCGTGGTCACGCTGCTGATTTCGGACGTCCCTGGCGACGATCCCGGCATCATCGCCAGCGGTCCGACACTGCCCGATCCCACCACCTGCGCCGACGCGCTGGCGGTGCTGCGCAAGTACGACATCGCCATCCCGGACAGCATCCGCGAGCACCTGGAATCCGGCGCCGGCGAGACGCCGAAGCCGGGCGATCCACGCTTCGCCCGCAACAGCCATCACGTCATCGCCATCGCGCAGGACGCGTTGGAAGCGGCGGCGGCGCATGCGCACGCGGTGGGCATCACGCCTTACATCCTGTCCGACGGGATTGAAGGCGAATCGCGCGATGTCGCCATCGTCCACGCGGCGATGGCCCGGCAGGTGGCGACGCGCGGCCAGCCGTTCCAGCGGCCTTGCGTCATCATTTCCGGCGGCGAGACCACGGTCACGGTGCGCGGTTCGGGGCGCGGCGGCCGGAATGCCGAATTCCTGCTCAGCCTTGCGGTGGCGCTGGACGGCCATCCCGGCATCCATGCGGTGGCCTGCGATACCGACGGCATCGACGGTTCCGAGGACAACGCCGGCGCGCTGTACGGCCCGGACTCGCTGGAACGCGGCCTGACGCAGAAGCTGCGGGCCAAGACTCTGCTGGAAAACAACGACGGCTACGGCTACTTCAGCGCGTTGAACGACCTGGTGGTCAGCGGTCCGACCCGCACCAACGTCAACGACTTCCGCGCCGTTTTAATTCTGTAAAAAAGGAATACCCAATGCGACGTCAACGTCAGGCCAAAATCGTGGCCACGCTCGGCCCGGCCAGCAGCAGCAAGGAAGCCATCCAGGCTCTGTTTGAAGCGGGCGCCGATGTGTTCCGCTTTAACTTCAGCCACGGCACCCATCAGGATCATCAGGCGCGCTGCAACATCGTGCGCGAAATCGAACGCAGCGTCGGCCGGCCGATCGCCATCCTGGCCGATCTGCAGGGCCCCAAGCTGCGCGTGGGCCAGTTCGCCGAGGGAAAAGTAACGCTGGTGGCGGGGCAGGAGTTTGCGCTCGACCGCGACACCGCGCCTGGCACCGCGCAGCGCGTCTGCCTGCCGCACCCGGAGCTGTTCGAAGTGATCGGCGCGGGACAGTCGCTGCTGCTGGATGACGGCAAGCTGCGGCTGGCGGTGCTGGGCAATGAAGGCCGCGTAATCCGTACCCGGGTCGTCAACGGCGGCGTGCTGTCGGACCGCAAGGGCGTCAACGTGCCGGACGTGGTGCTGCCTATTCCGGCGCTGACCGAGAAGGATCTGCGCGACCTGGACTTTGCGCTGGAAATGGGCGCCGATTGGATAGCGCTGTCGTTTGTGCAGCGGCCGGAGGATCTGGTGCAGGCACGCGCCATCGTCGGCAACCGCGCATCGCTGCTGGCGAAGCTGGAAAAGCCGGCGGCCCTGGACGCGCTGGACGCCATCGTCGCGGTTTCCGACGCGATCATGGTGGCGCGCGGCGACCTTGGCGTGGAAGTTCCGCCGGAGCGCGTGCCGGGCGTGCAGAAACGCATCCTGCGCGCCTGCCGCCTGCAGGGCAAGCCGATCGTGATCGCCACGCAAATGCTGGAGTCGATGATTTCGGCGCCGGTGCCGACGCGGGCGGAGGCTTCGGACGTCGCCAGTGCGATCTATGACGGCGCCGATGCGGTGATGCTGTCGGCCGAATCGGCCAGCGGCGCCTATCCGACGGAAGCGGTGTCCATGATGAACCGCATCATCTGCGAGGTCGAGAAGGATCCGCTGTACCGTCAGATGATCGACGCCCAGAACCAGGCGCCAATGCCGAACAGCGGCGACGCGATCTGCTCGGCGCTGCGTGATGTGACGCAGATCGTCGGCGCGGTGGCGACGGTGACCTACACCAGCTCCGGCCACACCAGCCTGCGTGCGGCGCGCGAGCGGCCGATGGCGCCTATCCTGAGCATCACGCCTAACCTGTCGACGGCGCGTCGCCTGGCGCTGGCGTGGGGCGTGCATTCGACGGTCAGCCCCGACGTGCGCAATGTGGACCGCATGGTGGCTGCTGCCTGCCAGGCGGCGCTGCGGGAAGGCTTCGGCAAGCCGGGCGACCAGATCGCGATCACCGCGGGCGTGCCGTTCGGCCAGCCGGGCAGCACCAACTTGCTGCGTATCGCGCAGATCTGGCCGGACGACGAGCCGGCGGCAGCGTGATTCTATCGTCGTCGCCTCGCGTTGCAGTGCCTATGGTGTTGCGACGCCAGTTGACGGCGATAGCGCAGATCTACTCCCAGGACTCGCCGATATTCGGTACCGTGCTGCTGCTTTGTTTGTATCTGAACGGGCCGGCGCTGGCCGCTGCTTGCGTGCTCGGCGCCGGCTGCGCCAGCGCCACCGCATGGCTGCTGAGGTTTCCGGAGGCCGAACGGCATCAGGGCCTCTACAGCTACAACGCTGCGCTCATTGGCGCGTGCTTTGGCGCTAGCTATGCGTTATCACTGGCGTCATGCCTGGTCGTTGCGCTGGCCGGCGGCGGCACGGCCGTCGTCTGCCGCGTGGCGCAAGGCGCGCGCTTGCCGGTATTGACCGCGCCGTTCGTCGCGGTGATGTCGCTGGCTGGCGCGCTTGCACCGGACCTTGGCCTGGTTCCGCTTTGGGCCGCCGATGTCGGGGCGCGCGCAGTCAGCTTGCCGGTTTTTCTTTCGTCTTCATTCGGCCAGATCGCCTGCGCTGGCGGAGTGCTGTCGGGTGGACTGCTACTCGCATGCTTCGCCTGGCTTCGCTGGCGCATGGCGGCACGGGCCGCTGGCGGCGCGTGCATCGCGTGGTGCATCCTGGGTGCCGCAACGCATACCTGGCCTGCCGCGCAATTGGACCACTATGCCGCAGCCGTTGGCCTGAACAGCATTCTGGCGGCGATTGCGCTCTATGCATTCCGCATGCCAGGCCATTGGCCGTTCACCGGGGCTGGAGCATGCGCGCTGCTGTGCGTGGCGCTCGGTGCGTTGGACATAGCCTGCTTCACGCTGCCTTTTGTCGCAACAACCTGGCTGCTCTTGAGCATGCCGATAAAAAGATCCAATGGATGTGACTATTCGTGAAAATTTCCCCTTGGGAAACGTGTAGGATCACCCGCGATAAAGCTTTCAAGAAGCCCGCTTGGCCGTTGGCGCTAGGAGTCCTCTGCCTGTTGATGACGTGGTCGGCTCGGCTATTCTTCATCGACAAATACATCAAGGACCCGCCGTTGGCGTTGCCGATTTCGGCAACCTTTGCGTTCTGGGCCGGTCTGTGCGCTACGGCAGTGTTCTTTTTCTTGGCGTGGTTTATTTGCAAGAAGGCTGGTGAAGCGCTCAGTTCAACCACGGGCGCGGTGTTCATGTGCATCGTGGTCGGCCTGGTGACGGTTTTGATCCCGGAACATACGAAGGCGACTTTGCTTATCGTCGGCATCCTTGTCGGCGGCCTGATCATCGTGCTGGGAATCGACCTGCTGGACATGGTTCCGGCGACGGATTTCGCCGGATTGGAAGCAAACAGGCGCAAGTTGCTCCATGCCGGGGTACTGGTCCTAATCGGCATGCTGCTGCCAAATTTCGCTTTCGGAATCGACGGCCTGGTGTTGAAGTCAGTGATGAAGAGCATGGGCGTATATGTCGAGCATGCGACCATCATTGTCGATAAAGACGCCTATGCCAAGATCGAGGCGGCGACCATTTCGCCGGGCCAGCTCATTCGCAGCTGCCACATGGACGCGGACAATATCTCGATCAGCGATGTCCGACTGCTCTGGCATGGCATTGGCGATCGTAGTTATGTCGAGTTCGGGGACGTGGATAAAGGTACGCGGATTGAGTTGGACAGCACCGGCATCCGGAAAGCCAGGAACTCCGATGCCAAGGCCTGGCGCGCGACCGGGCTTGCGCGGTATATCAGAAAATAGGCGCCCATATCTCCGCCCAAGACAAGGTGCAAGTGGATGTGCGCGGCGATATGGTGGGCATGGAAGCCTGCGATGCAAAGCAGGGTTCCACTCGCGAGCGGGCTTGCGAAGCCAGGAACCGGCGCGTCGAGTTAAGACTGCTGCGGTCCACGGCGTCCGTGGTGCGTCCCGGCGCCGCGCTTGCGGGGAAAGTCTGCGGCGAGCTGAAAAAGGAAGCCGACAGCAAGGGCAAGTGAGGCGCTCAAACCGGCTGGACGCCCTGGTCGAGCAGCCAGGCGCTGGTACTGGAATGCCCGGCGTTGCGCATTGCCGAGTCCAAGCCGGCAACCAGGGCCGCAGGGGCGCCCGCCGCCGTTGCTGAGTCCTGATGGAACTGGTTCAGCGCATTGACGGAACTCGTTACGCTGGCAAAAATTGCCGCAGTTGTCATCGCGCTTGCGATGTCGCTGGACAGATTTTTCGCCAAAACGATGGTGGCGCTGACGATGGCTGGATCGGGCGCGTGCAGCGGGCCCGGTCCCATGACGAAGATGGCATGCTGGTTCTCGATCAGTGCCAGCATTCTTTCGGTGTCGAGCGCCTTGGCGGCGGCATCTGCCTGTTCGGATATGGTTGGCGCGTCCATGGCGATATCGGCAAGGATGTATTTGGCAGCTATCAAGGCGTTGCGGGTGGCAAAATAGAAAGCGATGTACGCCTCCGCTGGTGTCGCTTGGTCTGGCATGATGATTTCCTTCCCTGGTTATTGGTCTGAGACGATGGTTTGAGTCGGTGCACTCTTCGGCGCCGAGTTCTCGGCCTCCTCGATCTTCTTCGCGTTGTCGTCCACGGTTTTCTTTACTTCCTGAGCAAACGCGTAGACCACCTTGGCGCGGTCGGCGATCGATATTTCCTGGCCCATGGCGGCGAATGCCTTTTCTACCGCCGGCAATTTATCGGCCGATGCTGGCAGGGGCTTGACCAGTTTTTCCAGCATGTCGTCGATTTTCTTATTGGCGGCGGCGAGATCCGCTTCGTCCTTGAAGCCGCCGTCAGACAGCGCGCGAAGCTTGGTGTACAGCTGTTGACGATGTGTTTGTTCACTGGCCACCAGTATCCGCTCGCTGCCATTTGCCATGACGCGGCTCTGCTCAATCAGCTTCAACTGGTTGCGGATGTTGTCTATGCGATGTAGCGCTACAACACCTTGAACGCGATTAAACTCTCGAAGTTCGGCGGTGAGTGCCGACGACAGCGCGGCGCCATTATTGGCCGAATCGAGTGCGGCGGTTGGCGTTTTGCAGGCGCTTAGCATCGTCAGCGCCAGCATGGGTATCATTGCGAAGCAGGTCTTCATTTGTTGACTCCAGCGCCTATCCAGAACAGGCCTATGGTGTTGATCATGGCATTGATTTGCTCGGCCTTGATGCCCGTGGCGCCAAAGTCGGCCAGCTGACCGGCGGTGGTGCCGATCAGCGCGCGCCATTGTTCGATATTGATTTCTGCGTAAGCCAACATGCGTTCATGCTGTGCACCCATGCGCATATATTCAAGCTTGTAGCGGCGCGCATCAAGGCGGTTCAGCGCGTCCAGGTACCTGGATGCGGCGATATACAACACTTCGCGCTGCTCGGCCTTGTCTTTTTTATCGATGGCGTCGATCAGCGGGGTTGTTAGCGTAAGGTTCTCCAGCCTGCTGATGCCCGCCGAGGCGGAGGCCAGCTGGCGCGCCTGCAGATACAGCACGTCGCAGATTTGCTGATCGATTTCGACGACTTTCTCCTGCGCCGCGACATCGCGTTTGCTGGCCTCCAGTTTGAGCTGCTCGATGGTCTTTTGCAGCAGCAGCGGTGCAGCCAATGGCTTCTGCGCTTCGGCCATGCCGTTGTTGGCCTGGTCGATCACGGAGGGGAACAGCACCAGCGCCATCGCGGCCCGGCCGCTTTCCGGCGGAGGCAATTTTCCATCCTTGGCCGTGTTGATGGCCTGAAGCGCGCTTTCGAGAGACGCTACCTTTTCCTCGTTCAGAAAGCGAGCAGAGAAGGCATCATTTGCGTTCTTGAGGGTCTCAAGTGCATCCTGCATGCTGCGGGCCTTCGCCTGGATCTTCGCCAGCCGGGACTCCGGCGGCTCGCTTGCCTTGACAGCGGCGTCGTATTCCTTGAGGGCTGCGGTGTAGATCTTGCGGGCTTCCGCGGTCTTTGCCCGCGAGGCTTCCAGCGTATCTTTGTCGAGGTCCAGTCTTATGTATGCCCGTCCCAGATCGCTCTCGTTGGGGAACGACTTGGCTTCGATCGCCACCAACTCTTTGCAGGATTGCGCCATGTCGTTCAGGGCCGCGGCGATATCTGCGTCTTGTACCGCGGAGCGAGCCGGGTCCTTGTAGCTTTCCTGGGCACTGGTTGAGAAGGGCTTATTGCAAGCTGGCGCTTCGAGGCCGTATTTGTCGAGTATCTTCCGGTCCCGCTGCAGCTTATCGTGGGCAATCAAGTATTGCCGTTGGTGCGACTGGACTTTCGCCAGGGTCGTGCCAGCGGCTACTCCACTGATCACCATCAGGCGTTTGTCTATGTCGTCTTTCAATTGCCCGACAGTTCGGCCCAGCATGGACTGCAGAGCGTTGTCCCGCACTGCCTCGGCGAGTTTGTCTTGTGTATCAAGCTCTGATTGCAGCAGGTCCGCCAGATTGCCTCGTTCCGTCGTAATGATCGCCTTGAGGTCAACTGCTTCCCAGCTTTTCTTCAGATCCTGGCCTTGTTTATCCCGTGCTTCGCTGTACAGGCGCGCGCCGGCGCAGCCAGTCAGCCAGACGGCGGCGCAAGCTAGCGCCAACGCCCGGATCAAGGGGGGTATTTGGGTCATGCGATTCTCCAGTCAGGGGTCCACGGTCAGGGCTTGCGGAAAGGTGACGCTGATGGACGACGTGCCGTCGTCCAAGGTCAAATCGTATTTTTGCAACGCGGCGAGGCCATCGCTGACTAGCCTTTGATTAAATTATTATGTTGATAACTATAGTGAATTAAATTTTAATGTCAAGAAATAAATAATTTTTAGCATCATCCAAGATCGAGTAAGCCGACGTTGTGTTCTGGAGCAGGCAACCGGGCGGCTAGCTGATGTTGACGTACTCGGTGAGACCTTCGGCGAGCGCGGCGAAGGTCGTTGCGCAGGCGGGGTTGCTGCGCAGGTTTTCATGCATGGCCAGCCAGGTATCCATCGGCATGGTCAGCAGGTCGGGCAGCACACGCACCAGCCGCGCGTCGCGCTCGGCCAGCCTGACCTGGCAAATGCCTATTCCCAGTCCGGCGCGGATCGAAGCCAGATGAACCAGATCGCTGTCGCTGCGCAACGCGAAGGAAGCCGTTTGCATTCCCACCATCATTTGTTGCAGCTTGCGCGTGAAGGCGGTTTCGCGGTCGATGCCGATGAGGGTGTGCTCCGACATGTCCTCCCAGGTGCGCGGTGTGCCGCGGCGCTTCAGGTAGTCCTTCCGGGCGTGGAAACCAAGGTCGATATTGCCGATGCGGCGTGCGACCAGCACGTCCTGCTCCGGACGCTGCATGCGCACGGCGATGTCGGCGTCGCGCCGCAGCAGGTTCTCGATGCGGTTGTTGGTCGCCAGCTCGATGGTGATGCCGGGATGCGCGCGCGTCAGCCGCGCCAGGATGGGCGGCAGCACTTCAACGCTGACGACTTCACTGGCCGTGATCCGCACGGTGCCCTTGATTTCCCCGTGCCCCAATCCGGACGCCGCCCGCAGCAGGGCGGAAGAGGTGGCGGCCAGCGTCTCCGCATACGGCTGCAGGGCGTAGGCGGCGTCGGTTGGAATAAAGCCGGACTGCGAACGCATGAATAGCGACAGCGACAACGATTGCTCGAGCGCGTCGATATGGCGGCCGATCGTCGGCTGGGTCAGGCCCAGCGCGCGGGCGGCCCCCGACAGCGATCCTTCCGTCAGCACGGACAGGAAGGAGCGGTAGAGATCCCAGTTTGGTTCGTTCGTAGTCATACGAAATTGTATAGTGCCCATGCTATTTTCGGTAATTTTCTTTTATCTTCGATTGGGCGACACTAGCTTCATCAACTCACCAAACGGAGAACAACATGGGAAAAACAGCACTGGTACTGGGCGCAACCGGCGGCATCGGCGGCGAGGTGGCACGTCTACTGGTGGCGCGCGGCTGGCATGTGAAGGCGCTGCACCGCGAACCACAGCGCGCCGCCAAAGCGAACGACGGCATGCATTGGCTGGCAGGCGACGCGATGAACCGCGACGACGTCGTGAGCGCCGCGCGTGGCGTGCAGTTGATCGTCCACGCCGTGAACCCACCTGGCTATCGCAACTGGGGTGGCCTGGTGCTGCCGATGATAGACAACAGCATCGCCGCCGCCCGCGCCAGCGGCGCCCGCATCCTGCTGCCTGGCACCGTGTACAACTACGGCCCGGACGTGTTTCCGGTCATCGACGAGGAGTCGCCACAGCAGCCGGTCACCCGCAAAGGCGCGATCCGCGTCGAGCTGGAAGCGCGCCTGCAAGCGGCGGCAGATGACGGCGTGCGTACGCTGATCGTGCGGGCTGGCGATTTCTTCGGTCCCAAGGCCGGCAACAACTGGTTCGCACAAGGTCTGATCAAGCCGGGCAAGCCGCTGACCGCCATCAGCTACCCAGGTAGCACGGGAATCGGGCATCAATGGGCTTATCTGCCGGATGTCGCCGAGACGATGGTGCGGCTGGTCGAGAAGGAGGGCCAACTGGAGACCTTCGCCCGCTTCCAGATGGAGGGGCACTGGGACGCCGACGGCACCCAGATGGTCGCGGCCATCGCGCGCGCGGCCGGCAAGCCGGATCTCAAGGCCAGCGCCTTCCCATGGTGGTTGCTGGCGCTGGCCTCGCCGCTGGTGACGGTGTTCCGCGAACTGCGCGAGATGCGCTATTTGTGGCAGCAGCCGGTCCACATGACCAATAAGCGCCTGGTGCAATTGCTCGGCGCGGAACCGCGCACTCCGCTGGACGTCGCCGTGCATCGCACCCTGGTGGGATTGGGGAGTCTCTAAGCCAGGTTGTGCTTACCCAGGACGAACGACGTAATCCATCGCTGCGGCTCGTTTCGTAACCAGTTAATCCTGTTCAGACCACAGCTTGCCGGCGGTGGCCCAGTTCTCGCGTTTGCACTCGTGGATGATGATGTCGACCGATTCCGGCGAGGCGCCCAGCGTCTGAACCGTGACCTCCGTGATGGCTTTGACAAAGGCGCGCTTCTGCTCCTGCGTGCGGCCTTCGAACAGTTGTACATTGATAGTTGGCATAGCGGTTCCTTTCAGGAGCGATAGTTGGGACTGAGTTTGTCCAGTTTGCGCAGCAGCGCGGGCCATTCCAGCTTGCCGTCCGGCGTGCCGTCGCCCAGCAGTTCCTGATGCGCCTTGAGGCAGATTTCGTGAGGCGGAACATGACGCCGGCCGCCGGCGGATTGCGCCTTCAGCTGGATCACGCAGGCTTTGTCCAACGCCTCCATCAGCACGAAAGCCTCGGCGATGGTCCGGCCGCAGACCAGCGATCCGTGGTTCCGCAGCAGCATGGCCGGATGGTCCGCAAGGCGCTCCAGCAGGCGCGCCTGCTCGCCATCGGTCATCGCCAGCCCCTCGTAGTCGTGATAGGCCAGCACGCCGTAGAAACGCAGCGCATGCGCCGACAGCGGCAGCAGGCCCTCGCTTTGCGCGCCGACCGCGATGCCGTTCACGTTATGCAGATGCATGACGCAAGCCACGTCGTGGCGGGCGCCATGCACCGCCGCATGCAGCGTGAAGCCGGGACGGTTGATGTCGTACTGCGCGGCGTCGACCGGGTTGCCGTCGCGGTCTACCTTCACCAGGTTCGAGGCGCACACTTCGTCGAAGCGCAGCCCGAACGGGTTGATGAGGTAGCGCTCCGCCTCGCCCGGCACGGCGGCCGAGATGTGCGTGTAGATCACGTCATCCCAGCCGTTCAACGCGCACAGGTGATAGCACGCGGCGAGATCGACGCGTGCCTGCCATTCGCTTGGGTTCATCCGTTCAGTCCTGGCGCTGGTGTACCACCTTACCGGCGGCGTAGGTGGCGGAGATGGAGCGGTCGTCGCCCAGCATGGCGATGGCGAACAGCAGTTCTTCGACCGAATCGGTGCGTTCCGTGCGGCGCGCCAGCAGCGGCGTGGCTTTCGGATCGAGTACGATGAAGTCCGCTTCCGCGCCCGGCACGAAATTGCCGATCGTGCCTTCCAGCTGCATGGCACGGGCGCCGCCCAGCGTGGCCAGGTAGAACATACGCATCGCTTGCAGGTAGGTGCCGCCCATGCGCGCCACCTTGTAGGCTTCGTTCATCGTTTGCAGCATCGAGAACGAGGTGCCGCCGCCAACGTCGGTGGCCAGCGATAGCGGAACTCTGTTCGCGTCGGCGCGCTCGAAGTCGAACAGGCCGCTGCCCAGGAACAGGTTGGAAGTAGGGCAGATCGAGATGGCGGACTGCGTTTCGCCCATGCGCGCGCGGTCGGCATTGTCCAGCCAGATGCAGTGTGCGTACATCGAGCGCGGGCGCATCATGCCGAAATGGTCGTAGACATCCATGTAGCTGCGGGCGCTCGGGAACAGCGATTTGACCCACGCCACTTCGTCGGTGTTCTCGGCCACGTGGGTTTGCAGGAAGGTGTCCGGGTAGGCCTTTGCCAGGGCGCCGGCCAGTTCCAGCTGTTCTTCGGTGGAAGTCGGCGCGAAGCGCGGGGTGATGGCGTACAGCTGGCGGCCACGCTTGTGCCACTTCTTGATCAGCGCTTCGCTTTCACGCGCGCCGCTTTCGGCGGTGTCTTGCAGGAAGTCCGGGCAGTTACGGTCCATCAGCACTTTGCCGGCGACCATGCGCAGGTTGCGCTTTTCGCTTTCATTGAAGAAGGCGTCCACCGACTGCGGATGCACGGTGCAGTAGACCATGGCGGTGGTGGTGCCGCAGCGGGTCAGCTCATCGAGGAAGAAGCTGGCGACGTTGGCCGCGTGTTCCGGATCGGAGAATTTGCGTTCGGTCGGGAAGGTGTACTTTTCCAGCCATGGCAGCAAGCCGGGGGCCGGCGAGGCGATCATGTCCGTTTGCGGGTAGTGCACGTGGGTGTCGATAAAGCCCGGCATGATGATCTTGCCGCGATAGTCGTGCAGCGGCGTGCCTTGCGGCAGGAAGGCGATCAGCTGGCTGAAATCGCCGGCCAGGTGGACCTTGCCATCGTTGATGATCAACAGGCCGTCTTCGTGCCAGGAGCAGGCGTTGCTGGCGAATGCCGGGTCGCCGCTGAAGTGCAGAAGGCTGGCGCGATACGCCTGGAAAGTGCCGCTTTGGGTGATGATGCTTGCCATGATATTCGTTCCTTGTTCCGTGTTGCGGACGCCAGTTGACGCGCGCGAGTGCGCGACGCGACTGACATGGTCGTCGGCGATGAAGGCGGGCGCTTGGCGCCACGCCGGATCTGTATGCGTTGGGGTACTGCTAGCGCGGTGGCTAGGTCAATAGAGTGCGATGACGCGCTCCCGCCCCGGCGCTGCCGGAGAGTGAGTGCGCCTGGCTTGCAGGCAGTTGGAAGAACATCAGTTGGTGCATGTGGTTTGCGTTTCCGATAATACGGGTTGAGCAGATGCGCTCATTTTAGCACCGATTTCCATCGGTACGGCCAGTGCGGCGGCTTCCCACACCTGCATCAACTGCGCGGCCACCGAGACGGCGATCACTGCCGGCGCCTTGTCGTGGATGCCGGGCAGGCCGATCGGACAGGTCATCTCGGCCATGCGCGCGGCCGGGATGCCGCGCTCCTGCAAGCGGCGCTCGAAGGACACGCGCTTGGTCTTGGAGCCGATCAGGCCAAACCACGTGAAGTCGGTACGGCGCAGTATATGCTCGGACAACTGCTGGTCCAGCGCGTGGCTGTGCGTCAGCACCAGGAAGGAGGCGCCGGCCGGTGCCTCTTCCACTACCGCTTCCGGCGTATCGGTCGCTTCGACGCGCACGTTGGCCGGCAGGACCGACGGGAACATGTCGTCGCGTTCATCGACCCACACCACCTGGCATGGCAATTCGGACAAGGCGCGCACGATGGCGGCGCCTACATGGCCTGCGCCGAACAGGTACAGGCGTGGACGATAAGGCAGGCAAGAGTCGATCAGCCAGCGCTTGCCGTGATCGTCGATGCGCACCTTGCAGTCGATGCCGGGACCCGGACGCGCCAGCGCCGTCGGGCCGGGGCCGCACAAATGGGCGCCGGTGGCGTCGTAGATGCTGGCCGGTTCGACGCTATCCAACGGCACCATGCGCCAGCTGTCCTGGCCGTCGCGCCAGCGGCGGGCCAGGGAGCCGAAGTGCTCTCCCGCCTCCGGCATGATGCGTTCGAACGCCAGGTGGACTACGCCACCGCAGCATTGGCCCAGGCTAGGGCCGAGCGGGAAGCGTTCAATCCGGCGTTCGGCGCGCAGTTCGCCGGCCGGCATGGCCAGCATTTCACGGGCGATGTCGGTGGCGACCATTTCGAGGTGGCCGCCGCCGATGGTGTCGAAGGCGTGATACTGGGTGATCAGCATCTTGGCGCCGGGCTCGCGCGGCGCGGAGCCGGCGACTTGCGCCACCGTGACCAGCACGCGCGGCACCGCCTTGCTGGCCGCCGCCGTCAGCGCGTTGAGATTGAAGGGCATGGACATGATTAATTCGCCGCTTCCGCCGCATCCTGCACCGCGCTAATCGCGTTGAGGATAGCTTCGCTGGTCGCGGGCGCGCGCAGCGGTGGGTTGAAGCGATGATCGCCGACGCTGGAGCAGGCATCGCGGATCGCCAGGAATACCGAAAACGGCAGCAGCAACGGCGGTTCGCCGACAGCCTTGGAGCGGTGGATGCTGTCCATCACGTTGCGGTTCTTGAACAGGCGCACGCTGAAGTTCTCCGGGCAGTCCGACACGCCGGGGATCTTGTACGTGGAAGGCGCGTGCGTCATCAGCTTGCCGGCCGGGTTCCACCACAACTCTTCGGTGGTCAGCCAACCCATGCCCTGTATGAAAGCGCCTTCGACCTGGCCGACGTCGATGGCCGGGTTCAGCGAATTGCCGGCGTCATACAGTGCGTCGGCCTTCAGCAGCTTCCATTCGCCGGTCAGCGTGTCGACCACCACTTCCGACACCGAGGCGCCGTAAGCGTAGTACGAGAACGGATTGCCGCTCATGGTCTTGGGATCCCAGTGCAGGCCAGGCGTGGCGTAAAAGCCGTCGGACCACAGCTGGATGCGTGCCATGTAGGCTTTTTGCACCAGCTCCGCGAACGGGATAGCATGGTCGCCGACGTGGACGAAGTTGGCCTCGAAGCGCACCGTGTCCGGGTCGCCGTCGTGACGCTTGGCGGCGAATTCGGCCAAACGTTTGCGGATGGTGTTGGCCGCGTCCTGCGCCGCCTTGCCGTTCAGGTCCGCGCCGGTCGATGCGGCGGTGGCCGAGGTGTTGGCGACCTTGCTGGTGTCGGTGGCGGTGGCGCGCACCATGGCGAGGTCGATGCCCAATTCATGCGCTACCACCTGGCATACCTTGGTGTTGATGCCCTGGCCCATTTCGGTGCCGCCGTGGTTGACCAGCACCGAGCCGTCGGTGTAAATGTGGACCAGCGCGCCGGCCTGGTTGAAGTGCGTGACGTTGAAGGCGATGCCGAACTTGACCGGCGTGAGCGCCAGGCCGCGCTTGAGCACTTTGCTTTTTGCGTTGAAGGCGTTGATGTCTTCGCGGCGCTTGCGGTAATCGCTTTCGCTTTCCAGCTGCGCGACCAGGTCGTGGATGACGTTGTCGACCACTTTCTGGTTGTACTGGGTGACGTTGCGGCCTTCTTCGTCATTACGGCCGTAGAAGTTGATCTTGCGGACATCCAGCGCATCCATGCCGAGATTGCGGGCGATTTCATCGACGATGTATTCGATGGCGATGGCGCCTTGCGGGCCGCCGAAGCCGCGGAAGGCGGTGTTCGATTGCGTGTTGGTTTTGCCGGCCATGGCGCGGATGTCGACGTCGCCCAGGTAGTAGGCGTTGTCGAAGTGGCAGACGGCACGCGTGGCGACCGGCGCCGACAGGTCGGCCGAGAAACCAGCGCGCGACACCATTTCCACCTTGGCGGCGACGATGCGGCCGTCGTCGCCATAGCCCATTTCGTACTCGTAGTAGAAGCAGTGGCGCTTACCGGTGACCATCATGTCGTCGTCACGGTCGGCGCGCAGCTTGATCGGGCGGCGCAGGTGCGCGGCCGAGATGGCGGCGCAAGCGGCCCACAGCGCGGACTGCGATTCCTTGCCGCCGAAGCCACCGCCCATGCGGCGGCACTCGACCACGATGTCGTGCGAATGGCGGTGCAGGGCATGCGCGACCACGTGCTGCATCTCGGTGGGATGCTGGGTCGAGCAGTAGATCAGCATTCCCTTGCCTTCCTTCGGAATGGCGTAGGAGATCTGGCCCTCCAGGTAGAACTGCTCCTGGCCGCCGACGTGCAGCTCGCCCTTCAGGCGGTGCTTGGAGCGCTCGAAGGCTGCCTGCGCATCGCCGCGCGCCAGGTGCATAGGCGGCACGACGAACGATTTGGCGTCGCGCGCGGCTTGCGGCGTCAGGATGGCCGGCAGTTCTTCGTACTCGATGACGGCCTTCTTGACGGCGCGGCGTGCGTTGTCGTGCGAGGTCGCCACCACGATGAAGATAGGCTGGCCGACATACTCGACCAGTCCTTCCGACAGGATCGGATCGTCGTGGATGATGGGCCCGCAGTCGTTGGTGCCGGGGATGTCCTTGTGGGTGTACACGGCCACCACGCCTGGCATGGCCTTGACGGCGTCGAAATTCATCGACAGGATATTGGCGTGCGCCTTGGCCGAGATGCCCAGCGCGGCGTGCAGCGTGCCGGTGGCTTCTGGGATATCGTCGGTGTAGGTGGCCTCGCCGAGGACGTGCAGCACCGCCGATTCATGCGGGTGCGACTGGCCGACTTCGGCCCACGCCATCGGGACGCCGGCAGCGGCGGGCTGCGTCAGGAATGCTTCGGATTTGCTGTTCATGCTGCGGCGACTCCCTCTGCGTAGTGATAGGCGTTGATCGATTGCAGCGGCTGGGCGGAGTCCGGATTGGTCTCCAGCCAATAGCGACGCAGCAGGTTTTGCGCGGTCTTCATGCGGTAGCCGGCGGTTGCGCGCATGTCGCTCAGCGGCGTGTAATCCTTGGCCAGTTCGGCCATCGCCAGTTTCAGCGTGGCTTCGTCCCAGCGCTTGCCGTTGACGGCTGCTTCGGCCAGCGCTGCGCGGCGCGAGGTAGCGGCCATGCCGCCATAGGCGATGTGGGCGTCGCTGACCACGCCGTCCTTCAGCGTGAATGCAAAGGCGGCGCAGACGGCGGAGATGTCCTGGTCGTAGCGCTTGGCCAGCTTGTAGGTGCGGAAGTGGATGTCCTTGCGCGGCAGCGGAATCCGCACGGCTTCGACGAACTCGCCCGGCTGCCAGTCCTTCTTCATGTAATCGAGGTAGAACTTCTCGAGCAGCATGGAGCGCTGGCCCTTATCGCTGCGGATGACGATTTCCGCGCCGAGGGCGATCATCCACGGCGCCGAGTCGCCGATCGGCGAACCGTTGGCGACGCTGCCGCCCAGGGTGCCGGTGTTGCGGATCGGTTGCGATGCGAAGCGCTGCCACATTTCGTGCAGCTCTTCCTTGTAGTGCTTGCAGACCGCCTCGTAGGCGTCGTTGAGGGAGACGGCGGCGCCGATATACAGCATGCCGTCTTCCTCCACCATGCGGTACAGCTCCTGCACCTGGCGCACGTAGATCATGTCGCCGAGGTTGCGCATTTGCTTGGTCACCCACAGACCGACGTCGGTCGAGCCGGCGACGATGGTGGCGGTGGGTTTTTCGGCGCGCAGTGTCGCCAGTTCGGCCAGCGTGCGCGGGGCGTAGAAGGTCTGGCCGTCGTGGGTGTAGCTGTACATTTCGGTTCGCTGTATGGTTTGCAGCGAGGCTTTCAGCGCCTCGCGGTCGAAGCTGACGGGAGGCAGCTCGCCCATGCGGCGCGCGGCATCGATGATGGGGCGGTAGCCGGTGCAGCGGCACAGGTTGCCGGACAGGGTTTCGTCCACGGTCTTGCGGCATGGCGGCGTGGTCTGGCCCTCCTGCTTGAGGTAGAGGCTCCACAGCGACATCGCGAAGCCCGGCGTGCAGAAACCGCATTGCGATCCGTGGCATTCGACCAGCGCTTCCTGTACCGGGTGCATATTGCCGTCGGACTGTTTCAGGTCTTCGATGGTGAAGACGGCCTTGCCGTCCAGTGTGGGCACGAACTGGATGCAGGAATTGACCGACTTCATGGCGACTTCGCCGTCGGGCTGCAGTTCCGCCACGACCACGGTGCAGGCGCCGCAATCGCCTTCGGCGCAGCCTTCCTTGGTGCCGGTGCAGTGCAGGTCTTCGCGCAGGTGCTGGAGCAGGGTGCGGGTAGGTGCGCCGTCTACGACGTTGTGCACTTCGCCGCGATAGAAGAATCGAATAGGTTCAGACACGGTTTTGGACATGGTAGCTCCGCAATTACTTGGTTTTGAACTGGCGCAGGAAATCCAGGAAGATCTGGGCCGATACTTCGGCGTCGTCGGCGGTCATGGTCTCGAGCGGGTTGTGGCTGATGCCGCCGTTGCCGCAACGTGTGAACAACATCGCGACGTCGGTCATGCGGGCCAGCGCCATGGCATCGTGGCCGGCGCCGGACGGCAGTTCGAATACTTCGACGCCGGCGCGCTCGGTGGCGGCGGCGAATTGCTTGACCAGCCACGGCGCGCAAGGAGCTGCGGGCGCTTGCATGATCTTGGTGACTTTGAGGCCGATCTGGCGGCGCGCGCACACGGCTTCCGCCTGATTGAGGATGTCGGTGACGGCGGCGTCGCGGGTGGCGTCGTCGGCAGCGCGGATGTCCAGCGACAGCTTGCAGGCGCCAGGGATCACGTTGACCGAACCATCCGGCACGTGCAGCTGGCCGACGGTGCCAACCAGCGAACGTTCACGCCCGCAGCGGTCTTCCACATACAGCACGATCTCGGCGGCGGCTGCGGCGGCGTCCTTACGCATGATCATCGGCGTGGTGCCGGCGTGACTGGCCAGGCCGGTCAGCTCGACCTGGAAGCGGCAGCTGCCGGCGATCGAGGTGACGACGCCGGTCGGCAGGCCTTTGCCCAGTAATACCGGGCCTTGTTCGATGTGGACTTCGACGAAGGCCAGCACGTCTTCCGGCTTGCGGGCCACCGAAGCGATCTTGCTGACATCGTGGCCGGCGGCGGTCAGCGCGTCGCGCATGGTGATGCCTTGGGCGTCGGTCTTGTCCAGCAGCGCCATGTCGAACCGGCCGATGACGGCATTGGAGCCGAGGAAGGTGCTTTGATAGCGCACGCCTTCTTCTTCCGAGAAGCCGATGATCTCCAGGTCGAAGGGCAGGCGTTCGCCGCGTTCGTTGAGGTGCTTGACCACGGCGATCGGCAGCAGGATGCCTTCGCGGCCGTCGTACTTGCCGCCGTTGCGCACGGTGTCGTAGTGGGAGCCGGTCAGCAGCGCCTTGGCGCCCGGCTGGTCCGACTTGTAGCGGCCGACGACGTTGCCGACCGGGTCGATCGACACTTCCATGCCGGCTTCCTTCATCCACGTCGCCAGCTGGGTGGCGGTCTTGCGGTGGGCGTCGGTCATGTAGGCGCAGGTGAGGTTGTCGGCGTCGTCGCTCCAGGCGCCGATGGTTTCGGCCCATTGCATGATGGTGGGGCCGAATTGCAGTTCCACTTGCAGCAGCGCATTCAGGCGCATCTCGGCGATGCGGCCGATCTGCCGCAGGCACTCGGCCAGTTCGTCGTCGCGCTGCGAACGCAGGCGGCGGCCAAAGGCGGCGGTGATCTCCTGGCGGGTCAGGCCGTTGCCGGTCGGGCCTTTGACGGCGAGGATGAAAGGGAAACCGAATTTGGCGTTGTAGTCGGCGTTCAGTTTGTGCAGCGTCGCCAGTTCGTCGGCGTTGCAGTGGGTCAGGCCGGCCTGCGCCTGTTCGCCGGTCGATTCGGCGGTCAGTTCACCGGCGAGGGCCGCTTTGCCAGCCAGCTCCGGGTGGGCGCGCACCAGGCCCAGTTGTTCGGCTTCGGTGGCTTTCTGCACCACGCCTTGCAAGGCTTGCTTCAGTGCGGAGAGGGTGGAGAATGGGCGCTGCGCGGCGGCGCGCTCCGGGATCCACGGCGAGTGTTCGTACAGGCCATGCAGCAGCTGGGTGAATTCGTCGGCGCCGCAGCGGTTCAGGTGATCTAGTGTGATTGTCATTGTTGTGCAGGCGGTGGCCCGTCTCCTCTTGGTATATGAGGAATGATATATGGCGAGGGAGGCTGTTATATACGCCCGGAGCCATAACCGCATTCAGCCCGGGCTTATGGAGAGTGTTGTGGGCGTGCCACGCCCACGGCAGGATTATTTGGCGGTGAGGGCTTGTGCGGCCTGCGTGACCTGGTCGCGCAGCCACTTGTGCTCCGGCGCCTGGTGCACCCGTTCGTGCCACAGCTGGTAGAAGCGCATCGTCGGGAAGCGCACGGGTACCGTGAAGGTCTTGATCGGCAGGTTGCGCTCGTAGAAGCGCAGGTACTGGCGCCCTGTGGTGAGCACCATGTCGGTCTGCGTCAGCATGTAGGGAATCAGGCTGAAATACGCCGATTCCACCACCACGTTGCGTTGGTAGCCCTGCTGGGCCAGGAAGGAGTCGATCACGCCGTGGAAGCCGGGTAGCGTGGGCGAGGGCGCCACGTGGGGCAGGCTCAGATAATCGTCCAGCGTCATATCGTTGGAATCGGTGCGCTTGGCATAGGGCGCGTCGGCGCGCATGGCGCAGATGATCGGGTCTTCGAAGAGGCGCGACAGGTGCAGGTGCTCCGGCGGCTGTTCCCAGTTACCGATCAGCAGATCGAGTTCGCCGTCGGACAGCATGCGGATCGCGTCCACTTCCGCGCCCAGGCTGTGGATGATGACGCGGCTCTTGGGCGATTCGCGTCGCAAGCGCGCCACAACGTTGGGCAAAAATTGAATATCGAGGTAGTCCGGCGCGCCGATGCGGAAGGTGCGGCCTTCCTCCTTGGAGGCGAACGGCGTCTTGTGCAGGAACAGCTGTCCCACCTCGTCGAGGATGCGTTTGGCGGGCGCCTTCAGGCTCTCGCCGTGCTGGGTCGGCACCATGCCGCGGCCGCCGCGCACCAGCAGCGGATCGCCTGTGAGGTCGCGCAGTTTTTGCAGCGAGGCCGAGATGGAGGGCTGCGTTTGATCCAGTTTCATCGCGACGCGTGAAACGTTTTTTTCGCAGAGGAGCATGTACAGAATGCGTATGAGGTGCAGGTCTAAGTGGTCGGGAAGTTGTGCCATGATGATCGATCTATAACGGTGAGCCTATTTTTAATATACGGCTACTGCCATACGAAAAGCCAGAATTAGTTTTATCGTTCGTCCCAGACCGTGCGTGTTCTGCGTGCGGTTTTCAATCGGTCGCAGCGGAGCTTTCAACAGTTCGCGGCCAAAAGGGAAATCATCCCAATCGTCTGGAGCGCCCGCGGTGGCAGACGAGCTTAATCCAATCATTGGGGACAACATGGAATTGCTCGCTTACGGCGTGGACTGGCTCAATCTATTGGTGCGCTGGCTGCATCTCATCACGGGTATCGCCTGGATCGGCGCATCCTTCTACTTCGTCTGGCTCGACAACAGCATACGACCACCGAAGCCGGGTTCCGACCTGGCCAAGAAGGGCGTGTCCGGAGAATTGTGGGCCGTGCATGGTGGCGGTTTTTACAACCCGCAGAAATACCTGGTGTCGCCAGCTGAACTGCCGTCGGACCTGCACTGGTTTAAGTGGGAAGCCTACGCGACCTGGATCTCGGGCTTCTCGCTGCTGTTCATCGTCTACTACTTCAACGCCTCGGCGATGATGATCGATAAGTCGGTCGCGGACCTGACGCAGTTGCAGGCGATCGGCGTCGGCCTCGGCTCGCTGCTGGCGGGCTGGCTGTTCTACGACACGCTGTGCCGCTCGCCGCTGGGCCAGAAGGATGGCCTGCTGGGCATCATCATGTTCGTGTTCATCGTCGCGATGGCCTATGTGCTGACCAAGTTCCTCAGCGGCCGCGCCGCCTACATCCACGTGGGCGCCATGATCGGCACCATGATGGTCGGTAATGTGCTGATGCTGATTATTCCGGGCCAGCGCAAGCTGGTGGAAGCGATGGAGCAGGGTAAATCGCCTGATCCTATCCACGGCAAGAAGGCCAAGCAGCGTTCCGTCCACAATAACTACTTCACGCTGCCGGTCCTGCTGATCATGATCAGCAACCACTATGCGATGACTTATAGCCACGCTTACAGCTGGGCGCTGCTGGGCGCGATCATCGCCGCCGGCGTGCTGATTCGTCACTTCTTCAACCTGCGCCATCACGGCAAGACCGCGTGGCAGTTCCCTGCGGCCGGTGTCGCGATCCTGGCGGCGGTTGCCGTGGTGATTGCGCCTCGTCCTGCGGCGGCTCCTGCGCCAGCCATCGCCGGCGACATCGCCGGTGAGGCACATGCCAGCGTTGCGGCACCTGACTTCAACCGTGTGCAGGCCATCGTCAGCCAGCGTTGCGTCAGCTGCCACGCCGCCCAGCCTACGCAACCCGGCTTCGCCACCGCGCCGGCCGGCATCAAGTTCGATACGCCTGAGCTGATCCGCCAGAACGCGGCCAAGATCAACCAGCAGGCCGTCGTCCTGAAGGCTATGCCGATCGGGAATATGACCAACATCACGCCAGAAGAACGCTCCGAACTCGGTGCGTGGTTCTCCGCCGGCGCCAACTGATAAGAAGACAGATCATGACTACTACCACCATCAATGGTTTCAACCTGACCGCGGCCCAAGTCGTCGCCGTCGCCCGCGACCACTCCATCGAAGTGAACCTGGCCGCCTCGTCGCGCGCCGCGCTGAAGGAAAGCCGCGACTACATCGAGTCGACCTGGATGCACGACGAGGCGCCGATGATGTACAGCTTTAACACCGGCGTCGGCATGCTGAAGGACACCCGCGTCAAGGTGCAGGACATCGTCCTGTTCCAGACGCAGCTGATCAAGGCCCACGCCTGCGGCATGGGCGAGCCGTTCTCCGAAGAAGTCAGCCGCGCCACCATGCTGTTGCGCGCCAATGCCTTCGCCAGTAACTACTCCGCGCCGCGCGTGGAAGTGGTGGACCGCCTGCTGGCCTTCGTCAACGCAGGCATCCACCCGATCATGCCGCAGAAGGGTTCCGTCGGCGCTTCGGGCGACTTGGCGCCGTTGGCCTACCTGGCGGCGGCCATCGCCGGCTTTGAGGAAGCAGAAGTGATGTACAAGGGCCAGCGCATGTCGGCTCCAGACGCGATCCGCGCTTCCAATGTCGGCCCGGTCGTCTTTGAGCTGAAGGCCAAGGATGCATCGGCGCTGATCAACGGCTGCACCGTCTCGCTGGCGGTGGCGCTGCTGGCCGCCTCCGATGCGCGCAACATGCTGTCGGACGCCTGCCTGTCGCTGGGCCTGACGCTGGAAGCGATGCGCGCCGAGATGTCGGCCTTCGATCCGCGCATCCACGAAGCGCGCCCGCACGCGGGCCAGATCAAGACCGCCGCCATCATTCGTGACCTGTTGGACGGCTCCACCCGCACCACGCACGAAGCGCGCGCCGTACAGTTCCCGGAAGAGCTACGCCGCACCGACATCCCGTACACCGCCCGCATCCAGGACGTGTACTCGCTGCGCTGCGCACCGCAGGTCTACGGCCCGGTGTTCGATGCGCTGGACTACATCGACACCATCTTGGACAAGGAAGTGAACTCCGCCACCGACAACCCGCTCATCTTCGGCAAGGACGGCGGCGGCTTCGAGATCATCTCGGGCGGTAACTTCCACGGCCAATACCTGGCGCAGGCGATGGACCTGCTGGCGATGGCCGTGGCGGACCTGGGCAGCATCGTCGAGCGGCGCGTGGCGCGCCTGATCGATCCTACGCTGTCGTGGGGCCTGCCGCGCAACCTGATGTCCGGCGTGCGTGGCGTGAACACCGGTTATCCGGTGATGCAATGCTCGCTCAGCTCCCTCGTGATGGAGAACCGTACGCTGTGCATGCCGGGCAGCGTGGACTCGATTCCGGCCAAAGGCAACAGCGAAGACCACGTGTCCAACTCCACCTGGTGCGCCCGCAAGGCCGCAACTGTGGTGTCGAACACACAGTACATTGTCGGCGTAGAAATGTTGTTGGCGTCCCAGGCTTTGACGATGACAGAAAACCTGCTGCCCGGTTTTGTGCTCGGCAAAGGCACGCAGGCGGCCTACGAATCGGTGCGCGCGCAGATCCCGGCCTGCCTCGATGGCGACCGCTGGCTGCACAACGACCTTGAAGTGGCGCGCTCCTTCATCGTGACAGGCTCGGTGCGCAAGGCCGTGGTGTCGAAAATCGGCGAATTCGTTTAGGAGGGTTGGAACGGGGCTACGCCGCATCCAAATGCGGCGCGCCCCGGCTGTTATAGGTGATAACAGATAGCAGGTATGCCACCGAAGCAATTTCACGCGGTGGCCCCTGAGATAAGGTCTAGTCGATTGTTCCCATGTTTAATCGGCGGATGACCAATAAGCAGTTAAAAATAGAACACGGAGACGTTATGTTAATTTTAGAAAAATTCTTCAAGCTGAAAGAGAATGGGACCGATGTGCGCACCGAACTGGTGGCGGGTCTGACCACATTCCTGACGATGGCTTACATCATCTTCGTCAACCCCTCCATTCTCGGTGACGCCGGCATGCCCAAGGGCGCCGTGTTCGTCGCCACCTGTATCGCGGCGGCGCTGGGCTGTTTGATTATGGGCCTGTACGCAAACTATCCGATTGCCATGGCGCCGGGCATGGGCTTGAACGCCTACTTCGCCTATGTCGTGGTCAAGGGCATGGGCATGCCTTGGGAGATGGCGTTGGGCGCGGTCTTCATTTCCGGCTGCCTGTTCCTGTTTGTCAGCGTCTTCAAATTGCGGGAGATGATCGTCAACGGCATTCCGCATTCGATCCGCACCGCCATCACCGTTGGCATCGGCTTGTTCCTGGGACTGATCTCGCTGAAAAGCGCCGGCATCGTCGTCAGCAGCCCGGAGACGCTGGTGCGCGTGGGCGACCTGCACAAGGCGCCCACCTTGCTGGCCATCGTCGGCTTCTTCATCATCGTTGCGCTGGATCGCCTGAAGGTCAAGGGCGCGATCCTGATCGGCATCCTAGTGGTGACGGTGCTGAGCTTCTTCGTCGCCGGGAATACGTTCAACGGCATCGTGGATATGCCGCCATCGCTGGCGCCAACCCTGTTCAAGCTGGATTTGATGGGCGCGATTTCGGTCGGCCTGCTGAACGTGGTGCTGGTGTTCTTCCTGGTCGAACTGTTCGACGCCACCGGCACGCTGATGGGCGTGGCCAACCGCGCCGGCCTGCTGGTCAACGGCAAGATGGAGCGCCTGAACAAGGCACTGCTGGCCGACAGCTGCGCCATCGTCACCGGTTCGCTGCTGGGCACTTCCAGCACTACCGCTTACATCGAAAGCGCAGCCGGCGTGCAAGCGGGCGGCCGCACCGGCCTGACCGCTGTCGCCGTCGGCGTGCTGTTCCTGGCTTGCCTGTTCATCTCACCGCTGGCCGGCGTGGTGCCTAGCTACGCCACGGCGCCTGCGCTGCTCTACGTCTCCTGCCTCATGCTGCGCGAACTGGTCGACATCGACTGGTCCGACACCACCGAAAGCGTGCCAGCCGCCATCGCGGCGCTGACCATGCCGTTCACGTACTCGATCGCACTTGGCGTGGCGTTCGGCTTCATCTCCTATGCGGTGCTGAAGCTGTTGACCGGCCGTGTGCGCGAAGTGCGTCCAGTGATCTGGGCGATCGCTTGCGTGTTCACCTTCAAGTTCGTCTACCTCGGCGCAGGCTGAGGAACTAACCCCAACGACTGCCTCCTCTCCGGCGCGCCCTGACGGCGCCGGCGGGGACAGTCACGTCCTAAAATATGGAAAACTAAAATGAAAACGAGACAAATTCCACAGCTGGCATGCATCGCCTTTTTGAGCCTGGCCGGTTCGGTTCACGCCGCCGACTGGAGCGACACGTCCGTCAGCTGGCGCTACGGCAACGACTATCGCGAGCCGTTCAATCCGAACGACATCTCCAAGAACATCCTGGCGCTGACCCACGTCAGCGGCTACAAGTACGGCACCAATTACTTCAACGCCGACTTCCTGATGTCGGACAAAAACGACCCGGCCTCGCTGACGCAGAAGTCCGGCGCCAACGAAGCCTACATCCTGTACCGCAACACGGTCGACCTGAGCAAGGTGACCGGCACCGAATACAAATTCGGTCCGGTGCGCGGCCTGGGCATCACCGCCGGTTTCGACCTCAACACCAAGAACGACGTGGGTTACAACTCGCGCAAGCGCATGTTCGTACTGGGACCGACTTTTATGTGGAACGTGCCGGCCGGGCACTTCAACACCAGCCTGCTGCTGCTCAACGAGAGCAACGCGCCGAGCGGCGCCTTCCCGCCGATCTCCACCGTCACTGGTCGCTATACCTACAAGACGCATGCGATGCTGTCGTCGGACTGGGGCATCCCGCTGGGTTCGCTGTGGGCCTTCGAGGGCTATGCGAACTTTATCGCGTCCAAGGGCAAGGACGAAGTGGGCAACGATACCGGCGCCGAGACCAATATCGACATGCAGCTGATGTTTGACGCAGGCGCGGCGATGGGCCATGCGAAGAACACCTTCCGTGTCGGCGTCGAGTACCAGTACTGGCGCAACAAGTTCGGCAACACCTCGGCCACCACCGGCGGCCAGGGTTATGTGGCGAAGACGCCGATGATACGGGCCGAGTACCACTTCTAAGCGGTACCGGCCGGACAAGCGAAGGGTCGCCACGGGCGGCCCTTTTTTTCAGTGTCGGCTGCGCTTACAGTGCGGCGCCGGCGCGCGCAGGCCTGTCGTGGCGCAGCCGTGGCGGCAGCGCTTGGAACCGAATTTGCTTCTTCTGGTGCGCAGCAACCACAACCAGGAGACAAGCATGAAACATTTCCCAACGAAGTTATTTTCTTTGAAGCGCGGCGCTGTCCATGGCGCTTTCCTCATGACGCTGGCCGGTATCGGCTTGGCCGGCATGGCCCAGGCGGCGCCAATCCACGTGAGCGACGGCCTGTTCGGCCCGGCAGAATGGACGGTGTCGGCGGCAAACGGCGCGCCGGCCCGCCCCACCGTGAGTTCGGCCAGCTTCAATGTCGGTGCGCCGGGCGGCACGCGTTTTTATGTGGAGCAATCGACCAACGGCGCGCCGGGTTCGACGCTCGGACACACGCTTAATTTGATGTACGACCTGGGCAGCTTTACGTCCGGCGCGCCGAGCGGGCAGTTCATGGATGTGTTTTTCCAGAACGGCAGCACGGACTATGTCGTCCATATCAGCGACAGCGGTATCCAGTCGTTTGAAAAAAGCCACGATGTGCGATCGCCGGTCGATGCTGCGGGTGGTTTCGATCTGAGTTCGCCAGTCTGGTCCGCGCTTGATGCCGACGATCTGGCGCTGGCCAAGTTCCACGCAGGTGCAAGCTTCGGTTCCAGTCCGAACTACGCGGCGCCGCACTTCATAGTCGAATTCGACTTGTCGGTCGATACCACCGGAAGCGGCACACCGTTGGCGCCGTTGCCGCCGGACGGGCTATATAGCCCATCGCCATCGTTCTGGTCCGGCTCGTTCGGCGGGGCGGGGCGCCGCACTATCGTGGTCGGCTCGGCCGTTTTCAGCCTCAATGGCGATGGCACGACGGTGGTGAATCCAGTGCTGGGGCCAGGCGGTCTGCCTGTGCTGCAAGCGATACCGGAGCCGGGCACATTGCTGCTGCTGGGCGCCGGCATGCTCGGCCTGATCGGCGCAAGCCGTCGCCGTTGGTGATGTTGGGGAAGCCGGCGACCCGTTCGCCGGCTCAGGGCAGAGGGTCAGTTCCGGCATTGTGCCAAATGTGCTGCAGGAAGCACTGGCAATGAAGGCAGACGGGAGGTTGACTTGGCTCACTGTTGAGCGAGGTCAGCCTAAATTGGATTAACGAAGCCAGGGGCAGAGATGACACGTCCACTCCGCTTAGAGTTTTCCGGCGCACCTATCATGTGACCTCCCGTGGTGATCATCGCGAGGCAATCTATCGCGATGACATCGACCGCCATTGAAGCGAGTTAGCCATCAACTTATTTTGGGCGATGAGGCTTTCGTGGACCGCCAACGTAGTAAATCAGGCGATAAGCCTTTGCCAGGGGTTTCTAAAGCGCATAGGCGTGCGCTAGCTTCCTCTTTGGAAGAATACCGGCGTCGATTTCCTGACAGGGATGAGGCAATAGCGAATGCGTACTTTTCCACGATGTTCACAATGGAACGGATCGGTGACTTCTTCAGTGTCTCATTGAGAACCGTGAATCGGGCGGTTAAAAAAATTGACGGTAAGCTTTGAAATGGCACGATGCCGGAACTGACCCCACCGGCTCTGCCCCCACCAGCTCAGGCGGCGGCCTGCATGGGGTCCGCCAGCATGTAGCGGTTCTTGCCGTGCCGCTTGGCGAGATACAGCGCTTCGTCGGCACGCTTATAGCTGACCGACGGGTCGCTGTCCCGGTCGAATTCCGCGATGCCGATGCTGACCGTGCGCGGGGGATGCGTTGCCGCGCGCACGCCGTCCAGCAGCGCGGCGGCAAAGTCCATTACGTCCGTTGCCTCGCCATGGAACAAGACGCCGAATTCCTCGCCGCCGAGACGGCCGCACAGCTGACCCGCGCCCAGCTTGCCGATGACCTGCGCCGTGTGGATCAGCACCTCATCGCCGGCATCATGGCCCAGCGTATCGTTGATCTTCTTGAAGTCGTCGATGTCTATCATCAGGAAAAACAGCGGCAGAGGCGAGGGCAGCATTTGCATGCGGCCTACTTCCAGCGTGAATTTACGGCGATTGTTCAAGCCCGTGACCAAGTCCTTGAAAGCCATTTCCGCCAGTTCCCGCCGCGCGCGGTGGCTGCGCACCCGCAGGTTCAGGAAATAGGCGTGCAAATAGATCGCCATGGCAAAGCTGCTGCCCATGACCAGCAGCGCAAGATTGAACGTGAGCTGCCCCGGCTGCGCGGGGAAATTGCCTACCGTGAGTATCAACCACACGGCGACGGCGGCGCCGATGTAATTGATCATGCCGCCGAAGATGGGGGCGGCCGACAGCGTCAGCACGGTGCCAACCGGCAGCACCCAAAACGTCGGGTCCGGACAGTAGGTCATCAACAGGCGGAAGGCAAACGCGGTGGCGCTGGTGCCGATGATGCCGGAAACGACCAGCGCCTTGACGGAGCGGGCGCCCAGCGAGATGGCAAGGCTGAGTAGCATGCCGGGCACGCCCAACAACAGGCTGGTGTGCAGCGACTGTCCGCCGGCGGCCAGCAAGACGGCGGCCGTCAGCCAGCTCACCAGTCCGACGCTTTGCGAAATGATGGCGACCGGCCGTAGTTCGGAGTAGAACTGCTGCTGCTCGTCGGTGTCGCCGCCGTAGTAGGAATAGGGGAGTAGGTTGCGCATGCAGTCTCAGGGCCGGCCCGTTTGGGGGCTCGAGTATACTTGCTGTTTGCCCACATCCCAGTTAATTTGGGAAATGTGGGCAAATTTCAGCATTACATGCGTGGTTCGCCGGTGCCGGCGTTGACGGCGATGGTCTGGCCGGGGGCTGTGCTCATCTGCACGCGGTGTTGCTGGCCGCGATAGTTATACGTCACGTCCCAGTATTCGGGCGTCGGGTTGCTGACGTTTTCGCAGCGGCGCACGTCGCGGGCATAGCTTTGCGAGTTGCTGTTGTTGGCCATGTTGTTGCCGATGGCCGCGCCGGCTACTGCGCCGCCGGCTGTGGCGACGTCGCGTCCCGTGCCGCCGCCCACCTGGTGACCCAGGATGCCGCCGATCAGCGCGCCGGCGATGACGCCGCCGACGTTGGTGCCGCTGCGGGCCGGTTCAGTCACTTGCTGGCGTTCGACCCAGCAGCGTTGCTCCGGCGTACCCACCACGGCGCGCACCGAGGTGATCGGTACGTCGATCACGCGCTCGCGTGGACGGCGGCGGTATTCATAGGTCGGTTGCGGCAGCGGCGCCGGTGCTTCGTTGTCATAGCGGTCGCGACGGCCTAGCGGACGCACCGACGAGATCCGGTCGTTCATGCCCATGCCGCTCAGCGACTCGTAGCTGCCGCGGCGCAGCACCATGCAGTTGCCGCCGAAGTTGGCGTCGTCGCAGACTTCCCATTGGCCGCGTTCGACTACCACCGACGAGGCGCGGTCGTTGAAACCGGTGCGCGAGAAGTCGTTGACTGGGCGGTCGGCGGTGAAGGTGCGGCCGCGCCAGCCGTCATGTTCGTAAAACGTGATTTGCGCCATGGCTTGCGACGTCAAAGTCAGCGCGGCGAGCGCGATGGCGAGTTTGAGGGGCTGGTTCATGTTCATCCTTTTATAGTTGTTCGAGCACCTGCACAATGCGCCGCTTCCGGCGGCCTATCTGTGCGGTCGACAACATAGCCGGATCACGGTTCGACCGAATGCGCGCGTTTCAGGCAGCGCAGCACGAAGGTGGAGCGGCTGTGGCGCAGGCCGGGCAGTTTGTATAGCTTGCGGCGCAGGAATTCCTCGTAGCCGGCCGTGCCGGCCACCGCCACCTTGATCAGGTAATCGTATTCGCCGGTCAGCAGGTAGGCTTCCATCACTTCCGGCAGGTCGGCCAGCGCCTGGCCGAATTTCTCGAAGATGTCGTCGTCGTGGCGGTCCAGTGTGACTTCGATGATGACGGTGTCCGGGTAGCCCAGCGCCTGTTGGCTGAGCAGCGCCGTGTATCCCTCGATCAGGCCGCCTTCCTCGAGGGCGCGCACGCGGTTCCAGCACGGCGTGGTGGACAGGCCGACTTTTTCGGCCAGCTTGGTGTTGCTCAGGCGGCCATCACGGCGCAGTTCGCGCAAAATACGGCGGTCCAGTTCGTCGATTTCCATGTTGCAGGTCCGTAAAAGATGATTATTCCTCCGATTTTACATTGAATGGGATGATCTTCTTCAATTGACTGGGTATCGAGCAAAACAAGGAAGCCTATTTTGCCGGCTCCCGGATATTCTGGTTGCATGAATACCACACAAAAAAGTTACCGATTTTATATCGATCCGGACGACCCCATCGCCACGCTGGAAGCGGTGCTGGCCATCGTGCGCCGCCTGGGACTGGAGTTGCGCAGTCTGCGCACCACCACGCATCCGCAGGGCGTCGACGTGCAGATACGGCTGGCGGCCGAGGAGGAAGACCCGCTGACGTTGTGCCGCATGCGGCTCAACAACGTGGTTGGCATCCTGGCGGTGCGGGAGATGCCGACGCTGGTGGCATCCCCGGAACGGCTGGCGGCTAGCCGCGCCTAGGCCGTCAGGTAGGCGTACTTGAACAGGAACAGCGCGGCGATCACCCACACCACCGGCTTGACCTGGCGGGCCTGGCCGGTCAGCAGCTTCAGTCCGGCGTAGGTGATGAAGCCAAAGGCGATGCCGTGGGCGATGGAATAGGTGAACGGGATCACCAGCGCGGTGATGGCGGCCGGCACGCTCTCGGTGGTGTCGCTCCAGTCGACATCGACCAGGTCGCGCAGCATCAGGCAGGCGACGAACAACAAGGCCGGCGCGGTGGCGTAGGCCGGCACCACGCCGGCGATCGGCGCGAAGAACAAGGCCGCCAGGAACATCAGCGCCACCACCAGCGCCGTCAGGCCGGTGCGTCCGCCCGCCTGCACGCCGGCCGCGCTTTCCAGATAGGCCGTGGTGCTGGAGGTGCCGAGCATGGAGCCGGCGACAATCGCGCAGCTGTCGGCCAGCAGCGCCTTGTTCAGGCGTTTCATTTTGCCGTCGACCAGCAGGCCGCCGCGGCTGGCAACGCCCATCAGCGTGCCGGTGGCGTCGAACAGTTCAACCAGGAAGAACACCAGCACCACGTTGAACAAGCCCATCGAGGCGGCGCCCTTCAGGTCGAACTGGAACAGCGTCGGCGCCAGCGATGGCGGCAGCGACATGAAGCCATGGAAGGTATTGCCGCCGAAGAAAAAGCTCATGATGGTTACCACCACGATGCCGATCAGCAGCGCGCCCGGCACCCGCAGGCGGTCCAGCGTGACGATCAGCAGGAAGCCGAAGACCGCCATGATGGTCTGCGGCTTGTGCATATCGCCCACGCGCACCAGCGTCTCGGGGCTGGCGACCACCAGGCCGGCGCTCTTCATCGCGATCAGCGCCAGGAACAAGCCCAGGCCCACCGTGATGGCCACCCGCAGCGAATGCGGTATGCCGTTGACGATCAATTCACGCACCTTGAACACGCTCACCAGGATGAACAGGCAGCCCGAAATGAACACCGCGCCCAGCGCCGATTGCCACGGCACGCCCATGCCCAGCACAACGGCGTAGGCGAAGTAGGCGTTCAAGCCCATGCCCGGCGCCATGCCGATCGGATAGTTGGCGTACAGGCCCATGATGATGGTGCCCAGCGCGGCCGCCAGGCAGGTGGCGACGAACACGGCGTCCTTCGGCACGCCGGCGTCGCCCAGGATGGCCGGGTTGACGAAGATGATGTAGGCCATCGTCAGGAAAGTGGTAATGCCCGCGACCACTTCGGTCCGAACGTTGCTGCCATGCTCAGTGAGCTTGAAAAATTTGTCGAGCGGCGACATGCGCGTTCTCCCTGGTTGCGTCGAGGCCGAAGAATATCATGTACAGGCGATTCTCCTCGGAATTGCTTCTTGCACAAAAAGATGCAAAAATGGAAAAAATCACCATTCCCACCCGCACAGCGCACAGGGCACCATTATGGAACTTCAGCCACAGCAAGCCGGCAGCACCGTGGTGCTCAACCCCGCCGGTCGTATCGATCATACCCATGCCGACGCCTTCAAGCTAGCACTCGATCCGCACCTGCGCGACTGTGGCAAGGATGGCGCCGCGCTGGTGCTCGATTTCAGCGGCGTCAACTACATCAGCAGCATAGGCTTGCGCGCGCTGATGTTGGCCATCAAGCAGGTCAAGGCGCAGGGCGGGCGCATGGTACTGGCGGCCCTGCAGCCGCTGGTGCTGGAGGTGTTCACCATCAGCCGCTTCGATATGCTGTTCGAGATCTTCCCGGACCGCGCCGGCGCCCTGGCAGCCGTGGGAGGCGCTTCATGAAAGCGCGTATCTGGGGCGCGCGCGGCTCGCTGCCGGTGGCGCTGAACCACAAGCAGATCCGCTCCAAGCTGGTGACGGCGCTCGAAGGCGCCATCGGCCGCAACCTCGATACGCCGGAGAAGGTGGCGTCGTATATCGACAACGACCTGGGTTTCGATGTGCGTGGCACGTATGGCGGTAATTCCAGCTGCGTGGAAGTCGAGGTGTGGAACCCGGACACGACGCACGAACACATCATCCTCGACCTGGGCTCGGGCGTGCGCGCGCTGGCCGGCGCCAAGCTGGCGCGCTACGGCCCGGCCAAGCCGCAGACCTACCATGTGTTCATGTCCCATCTCCATTGGGACCACATCATGGGCTTCCCGTTCTTCACGCCGGCCTACATACCGGGCAACCGCATTATCATCTACGGCTGCCACCAGGAGCTTGAGACGGCTTTCCGCCGCCAGCAGGAGCCGATCAGCTTCCCGGTCGGCTTCCACCAGCTGGGCGCGGCCATCGAGTTCGTGCAGATGGAGCCCGGCGTTCCGCTGCGCCTGCACGACCTGACCGTGACGGCCAAGCTGCAACTGCACGCCGGCGACTCCTACGGCTACCGCCTGGAGCAAGGCGGTAAGGTCATGATCTACAGCACCGACTCCGAGCACAAGCTGGATAACGCCGTCGAACGCCTGGCCTTCGTCGAGTTCTTCCGCGACGCCGACCTGGTGATCTTCGACGCCATGTATTCGCTGGCCGATTCCATTTCGGTGAAGGCTGACTGGGGCCACTCCAGCAACGTGGTCGGCGTCGAACTGTGCCAGCTGGCCGGGGTCCACCAGCTTTGTCTGTTCCATCACGAACCCATCTACGACGACGCGCAGATCGCCCGCGTGCTGGCCGAGACGCGGCGCTACGCCGAGATCACCGGCGAAGCGCCGCTGGTTATCGTATCGGCCTACGACGGCATGGAAATCGAACTGTAAGCGCGGCCATGCTGCTCCGCTTGCAAACCCAGGCCCTGGGCGGCGTCCGCGCAGGCCAGGGCAGGCCGCTGGCGCTGGTGCTGGCCTGCCTGCTGGCCGTGGCGCTGGCCGCCGGCGGCGACGGTCTGCTGCCGCAGCTGCGGCTGGCCCTGTTCAACGCCTACCAGGTCCACTTTCCGCGCCAGCGCGCATCGGGGCCGGTCCAGATCATCGCCATCGACGAAGCCTCTCTGAAGGAATTCGGCCAGTGGCCGTGGCCGCGCACCCGTTTGACCGAGCTGATAGAGCACATTAACGCCCAGCAGCCGCTGGCCATCGGGCTCGATATCCTGATGCCGGAGCCGGACACCACCTCGCCCGAGGCCCTGGCTGCGCGCTTGCCCGCCGGTCCGCTGCGCGACCGCCTGGCGGCGCTGCCCGCGTATGACGAGGTGCTGGCGGCGGCCATGCGGCGCGCACCGATCGTGCTGGGCGCGGCGGGGTTTGCCCATCCCGAAGCCGGCACCAGCGACGCCCTGCGCGTGTGGCCGGTGCACGTGAAATGGCCGGCGTTGTCGCTGCCGGTGATGCGCTTTCCGCAGGCGATGTCCAGTTTGCCCCTGCTGCAAGCGGCTTCCAAGGGACAGGGGCTGTTGTCGGTGAGTCTGGAAAAAGGCATCGTGCGGCGCGCGCCCCTGGTCGGGGCCATCGGCGAGACGCTGGCGCCGGCGCTGTCGATGGAACTGCTGCGCGTGGCCACCGGCAGTTCGGCGCTGGAGATCGAGGCCGACGCCGACGGCGTTCACAGCGTGTCGGTCGGCGACTTGCGCGTGCCGACCGCGCCGGATGGCACGGTGTGGGTCAACTTCTCGGCGCCGGCGATGGACCGCTACATTTCGGCGCTGGACGTGATGCGCGGCCGGTTGGCAGACGGCGCGCTGCAAAACAAGATCGTCATCGTCGCCATGACCGGCTTGGGCCTGACCGACTACAAGACCAATGCCCGCGGCGACTTCATGCCCGGCGTGGACACCCATGCGCAGATGATAGAGAGCTTCTTCGACGGCACCTTCCTGCGCCGCCCCGAATGGATGCGCTGGGCCGAGGTGGCGACGTTTGGCGCTTGCAGCCTGCTGCTGGTGTGGTTGCTGCCCAAGCTGCGGCTGTTGCTGGCCGCGCCGCTGGGCGGCGCGCTGGTGCTGGGCGTGTATGGCGGTGGCGCGCTGCTGTTTGCGCGGGCCGGCTTGCTGTTCGATGCGACCAGCGTGGTGTGCGCCGTCGTCCTGGTCGGACTCAGTCTGTTGACCAGCATGCTGGCGGCGGCGGTGCGCGAGCGCAAGCACAGCGACCGCGCCTTGCAGGTGGCCCGTGTGTCCGCCGCCAAGACCGCCGGTGAACTGGGCGCGGCGCGCCGCATCCAGATGGCGACGCTGCCGCAGGCCGCGCTATCCTTCCCCGGCGAGCGGCGCTTCTCGCTGGCGGCCTTGCTGGAGCCTGCGCGCGAAGTGGGCGGCGACCTGTATGACTTCTTCATGCTGGATCGCGACCGCGTGTTCTTCATGGTCGGCGATGTATCGGGCAAGGGCCTGCCGGCCAGCCTGTTCATGGTGGTGGCGAAGGCGCTGTCCAAGAGCATTGCGCTGCGCGGACCATCCGAGATGGCCGCCATCATGAACGGCGCCAACCGCGAGCTGACCCGTGAGAATCCGGAGATGCTGTTTGTGACCAGCGTGGCGGGCATCCTGGACGCGTCCAATGGCCAGGTTTTCCTGTGCAACGCCGGCCATGACGCCCCGCGCCGCCTGACCGTGGACGGCCGCGTCGAGCACCTGCAATCGGCCGACGGTCCGCCACTGTGCGTGTTGGACGATTTCGAATATCCGGTGCAGCACTACCAGCTGCAATCCGGCGAGTGCCTGTGCCTGACCACCGACGGCATCAACGAGGCCATGAACGAAGCAGGGGACTTGTATGGCAACGAACGCCTGGACCGCTTGCTGGCCGCGCTGCCATCCACGGCGGCAGCCACGCCCGCCGCCGTGGTGCAGGCGGTGCGCGACGATGTGCGCCTGCACGTAGGCCGGGCCGAACCTTCGGACGATTTGACCTTGCTGGTGTTGCGCTGGGACGGCGCGGCTTGATCGGTCAGCGTACGCGAATTTCAACCCGCCGGTTACGCGGCTCGTCGACGCCGTCGGCGGTAGGCACCAGCAGCTCACGCTCGCCGCGTCCCTGTACGGCGACGCGGTCGGCATCGATGCCCACTTCCACCAGGATGCGCTTGACCGTGGCCGCGCGCCGCAGCGACAACTGGTCGTTGTAATCCTGCTTGGCGACGGTGTCGGTATGGCCGATGACGATGATCTCGGGAGCGGGGCGCGCCACCAGCTGCGCCTTGACGTCCGCCAGCCGCGCCGCCGATTCCGGCACCAGCGTGTCGGTGTCGGTGACGAAGTACAGCGTGAACACCGCGGCCCGTTGCGGCATCGCGGTCAGCGTGCTTGCATAGCGGTTGCCGACCTCGGTGCCGTTGCCGGCGCTGACGGCGGCGCCCTTGCGATCGATCGTGGCGGTCTGGTAGGGTTGGTCGAGCACCGTATCGACGCCGGCGGTGGTGATGATCACCGCGCTGGCCTTGCCGTCCTGGCTGGGCAGCAGTGTGATTTGCTCGGTCGGGGTGCGTTGTTGCTGCGAGACTGCGGCCAGCAGGCAGACGATCCAGATCAGCATGGTCATGCTTTACTCCCCATCTTTGACGTCGATCACGAATTCGGTGCCGCGCACTCCCAGGATGGAAGTCGGGGTGCGGAACTGCACAGCGCCCGGCGATTGCTTGGAGAGCTTGCCGGAGATGACGCCCAGCGTGCCGCGCTTGACGGTGGCATTCAGCACGCCTTCGTGCGAGGTCGGATCGAAAGCGTATTTTTCAAGCCACACATTGCTGTTCGGGCCCACGGCCAGCAGCGTCTCGTCGCGCAGCGTGATGCCGACGCTGCCGTCGGCGCCGGTGACCACGCGGTCGCTGGCCATCAGCGCGGCGCCGGTGATGGCCGGGGCCTGTTTGCCGGCGTGCTCTATGGAGGCCGCGCCCTTGGTGGTCTTGACCATGCCCGCCGGCTGTTCGGCGGCGCAGGCGCCGCCCATCGCAAGCACGGTGGCCGCTGTGACAAGGGCAGCTTTTAAGTTGCGCATGATTCTTCTCCTGAGATGAGCATTCCGATAATATGCTCGAATGGATAGAAAAGAAACCGGTATTGCGCAGCTGTTGCGGTTTCCGGCGCGGCTGGATGCGGTCTCCGGCGCGATGTCGTTTGCTGCGATGGCGCTTCAAAAGGCTGGCCTTGGGCCGGGCGTGGTCGCGCGCGCAGAACTGATACTGGAGGAGCTGCTGCGCAACAGCATCCTGCATGGCCACGGCGGCGACAGCGCCCATTCGGTGTGGGTCGGCGTGGCCGGCGCGTGCCTGGTGTACGAGGACGAAGCACCGGCCTTCAATCCGCTGGCGCAAGGCCCGCCGTCGCCCGACCCGGCGCGCTCCATCGAGGAGCAGGGTGTGGGTGGCGTCGGGCTGCTGCTGATACGCCAGTTGGGCAGCGCGGTGGCCTATCGCTATCATGAAGGACGCAACCGCATCGAGATCGCCTTACAATAGTGGCTATCACCAACCACCAGGATTATGCATGAGCGAGTTTTCCAGCGATATCTACACCGAGCCTACCCCGATCGACGTCAACACCCTGAACAACCTCGGCCCGCTGGCGCCGATGGCGGGCATCTGGAAGGGCGAGCGTGGCCTCGATATCAAGCCGAAAGCGGACGGCCCGCGCAAGCAGGCCTACGTCGAGCGCATCGAGTTGCAGCCTATCGATCCGGTCACCAATGGTCCGCAGCTGTTCTACGGCTTGCGCTACCTGATCATCATCAACAAGCCTGGCCAGGCCAAGACCTACCACGAGCAGGTTGGTTACTGGCTGTGGGAACCTGCCACCAGCACCGTGATCCAGACGCTGGGCATCCCGCGCGGCCAGATCGCCATGGCTTCGGCCGTGGTGGCGCCGGACGCCAAGGAGTTTGAGCTGGTGGCGCGGTTGGAGTCCGATACCTACGGCATCCGTTCCAATCCCTTCCTGGAATACGGCTTCAAGACCGTCGAGTACCGCATCAAGGTCACCATCAACGACGACGGCAGCTGGGGCTACGAGGAAGACACCGTGATGATGATACGCGGTCAGGAAGAACCGTTCCACCACGTCGACCGCAACCTGTTGTTCAAGGTGTCCGAACCGCTGCCGAATCCACAGGCGAGCGGCATCCCTGCCTGATAGCGTTTAGTCGGCGAGCGCGTAACCGTCGCGGCCACGGCGTTTGGCCGCGTACAACGCGCAGTCGGCGCGGGCGATCAGTTCGGCCGGGGTTTCGACTTCACGTTCGTGCAGCGCGATGCCGATGCTGGTGGTGATCTGCATCGCCTTGCCGGCGATGTCGAACGGCCGTCGCACCGATTCGATGATCTTGGCCGCCAGCCGCGCGCATTCGCCGGGGCCGTCCACCTGTTCGAACACGATCACGAATTCATCGCCGGCCAGGCGCGCCACCGTATCCGAGGCGCGCACATTGCGCACCAGCCGCGAGGCGAATTCCTTCAACACCGCGTCGCCGGCGCCGTGGCCCAGGGTGTCGTTGATGCTCTTGAAGTGGTCGATGTCCAGGTAGGCCAGCGCCAGCGGCCGGCGATTGCGCCTGGACCGCACCACCGCCAGTTGCAGTATCTCTTCGAACATCAGGCGGTTGGCGATGCCGGTCAGGGAGTCGATGCGGGCCAGCTGCGTCAGGCGTTCTTCGATTTCCTTCATGCGCGTGGTGTCGTGCGTCAGCGAGTAGATGCCGACCACCGTGCCGTCGGCCGCGAGCTCCGGCACGAAGGTGGTTTCCAGCGTGTGCAGGCTGCCGTCGATCTGCGCTTTGAGTTCGTAGGTGACGTTTTGGCCGCGATAGGCCTGCTCCAGATGCGCCTCCGCATGCTCGTAGTGGTCGCGGCCGATGCCGTCGACCAGGTGGCGGCCTATCAGCTTGTCCGGGTCCACGCCGAACCACTGGAAGAAGGTGGCGTTGACGAACTGGAAGCGGCGCTTGTGGTCCAGGTAGGAGATCAATACCGGCAAATTGTCGGTCAGGAGTTTCAGTCGCTTTTCGCTGGCGGCCTGGCGCAGCTCGGCGCTCTTGCGTTCGGTGATGTCGACCGCCATCAGGTAGACGCCGGCCACGCTGCCGTCGGCGGCGATGTCCGGTATCAGGTCGCCCATCACCTGCTGCGGCAAGCCGTCCTTGCGGCCTTCGCGCTCGTAGTGCACGCGGTCGCCGCGCATCGCCGCCTCGTGGTAGGGAGCGATCGAGGCGACAAAATCCTTGCCCAGCACCTCGGACATGGTCCGGCCTAGCATCGCCTGCGGATCGAGGCCCAGCATGGTGCGGAAGTATTCGTTGGTGAAGTGGTAGCGGTTGTCCCTGTCGATGTAGGCGACGATGGCGGGGATGCTGTCGGCGATCATGCGCAGGCGCTTTTCGCTGGCGGCGATCAGCGCTTCGCGGTCGCGTATCGCTTCTTGCGCCTGTTCGCGCTCCGCCATCAGTTCGTGGAAGGCGCTGCTCAATTCACCGATCTCGTCGCGGCGGCGCCGCTGCAAAACGCCGATGCTGACGTCGCCGCTGCGGATATCGCTGATGTTGCGGCGCAGCCGGCCCAGGGGTTTGAGCAGGGCCTGGATCGCCAGCCACGCCATCAGGCCGGCCAGCGCGGCGAAGGCGCCGGCCGCCAGCATCGCGTGGCGCCGCATTTCGATCATCGGCGCGAACGCCTCGTCGACCGGGAAGCGGGCGCCGATGATCCAGTTGGTCGTGGACAGGTGCTTGTACGAGTAGATGCCTTCGCTGCCGTCCTTGTTGGCCGCCTCGGTCCATCCCTCGAAGCCTCGCAGCGCCATTTCGGTGGCGCGGTTGTAGCCCGGCCGCGCATTGATGTGCTCCAGCAGCCGCTTGGGATTGGGATGATGCAGCAGGATGCCGCCGGTGGTCATGATGAACATGTAGCCGGTCTTGCCCGGTTTTTGCGCGGCGACCTGGGCCAGGAAGTCGGAGTGGCTTAGATCGATGCTACCGCCCAGCAGCATCACCGCTTTGCCCTGGGCGTCCAGCACCGGCTGGAGGATCATGATGGCGGGCCGGCCGGACAGGATGCTCTTGAACGGCGGCGACACCACCACACGGCCACCGGCCAGCACCTTTTGCATGAAGGCGCGCGGGCGTTCATCCAGCGCCAGTACGGCTGCGCCTTCGCCCTCGGTGTGTATCAGGACGCCGTTGCGGTTGAAGATGTGCAGGTTGAGGAATTGCTTGCGCACGGCCGGATGGCGGGCGACGAAGGCGCTCATGCGCTCCGGGTCTTGCCCGGCGTCGGGCGGCATGGCGTCGGCCAGGCTGGCCAGCAGCGCTTCTTTCGCGGTGATCTGGGCGTCCACCTGCGCGGCGGCGGAGGACAGCAGGGCGTATTGCTGGTTGCCGATCACGCTTTTCATATCGCGTTCGGCCAGCACCAGCGCTACCCAGGTGACGATGACTGTGGCAACCAGCACCAGCAGGACGACCACCGCCGTCATGCGGAATTTGAGGCTGCGTGGCAGCAGTGCTAAAACGGCCATGTTGCTCTGTTTTTAGTATATTGGACGGAGTATTACATACCCGGCCGTGCAAGGCCAGCGGGTACAATGGCCACTGTGACGATTTACACGGGACAGTGACGATGCTGCGGGCGATTTTGTGGGATAACGATGGCGTGTTGGTGGACACCGAACGCCTGTTTTACGAGGCAAACCGGGAGCTGTTTCTGCCGCTTGGGCTGGAGCTGAGCGAGCAGCACTTTTTCGACTGGTACCTGGCCGATAACTGCGGCGCGTGGCACTTGCTCGATCCGCAGATGGACCAAGCCGGGATGGACGCATGGCGCAGCGAACGCAATCGCCGTTACGCCGCCACGCTGGCTTCGGAGCACATACCGGCCATCGAGGGCGTGGGCACGGTGCTCGCCAGCCTGTCGGCGCGCCTGCGCATGGGCGTGGTCACCAGTTCCAACCGCGAGCATTTCGAGATCATCCATCAACGCCTGGATCTGCTGCCGCACTTTGAATTTGTGCTGACACATGAATCCTACGCGACCAGCAAACCGTCACCGGAACCCTATCTGCTGGGCCTTGAGCGGCTGGGCGTGCAGGCCGGCGACTGCCTGGTGGTGGAAGACTCGCCGCGCGGGCTGCAAGCGGCGACGGCGGCCGGCATCCGCTGCATCATCCTGCGCAATGCGCTGACGCGCGGCCATGACTTCCCCGGCGCCTGGCGCGTGGTCGATACCATGCCGCAGCTGCTGGCCGAGATCGAACTGCTGATCGCCGCCTAACGGGCCGACGAGCGCCGCGCTTGCGGCGCATCCAGCTCGGCGAAGTGTTCCGACGGATGGGCGTTGGCGCGGCGCGCCGACTTGATCGGCTTGATGCTGGCGCTCTTGTGTACACCGCCATCGCCACTGAGCTTGAACACGCCCACCGCGCCTTGCAGGTGCGCGGCCTGTTCGCGCATGGTGGCCGCGGCCGCCGAGGCCTGTTCCACCAGTGCGGCGTTCTGCTGCGTGGTCTGGTCCATCTCGACGATGGCGCCGTTGATGTGTTCAATGCCGGACAGCTGCTCCTGGCTGGCGGCGGCGATGTCGCTCATGATGTCGGTGAAGCGGCGCACGCTGGCGACGATCTCCGTCATCGTCACGCCGGCCTGGTCGACCAGGCGCGCGCCGGCATCGACCTGGTCGACGGAATCGCCGATCAAACCCTTGATTTCGCGCGCCGCCGCAGCAGAGCGCTGCGCCAGGTTGCGCACTTCGTTGGCCACCACGGCGAAGCCGCGACCCTGTTCGCCGGCACGCGCCGCTTCGACGGCGGCGTTCAGCGCCAGGATGTTGGTCTGGAAGGCGATGCCGTCGATGACGGCGATGATGTCGACGATCTTGCGCGCCGAGGCGTTGATCGAGGCCATGGTGTCGACCACCTGTGCCACCACCGCGCCGCCCTGGCCGGCGACGGCGGAGGCCGACACAGCCAGCTGGTTGGCCTGTTGGGCATTGGCCGCGTTCTGTTTGACGGTGGAAGTGAGTTCCTCCATCGACGAGGCGGTTTCCTCCAGCGATCCGGCCTGGCGCTCGGTGCGCTCCGACAGGTCCAGATTGCCGGCGGCGATTTCGGCCGACGCGGTGCTGATGGCCTCGGTGCCGCCGCGCACTTCGGAAACGATGCCGATCAGGCTGGCGTTCATTTCTTTCAGCGCGGCCGACAGCTGGCCGATCTCGTCGCGCGAGCGGATTTCGATGTTGGAACTGAGGTCGCCGCCGGCCACCGTGCGCGCCACCCGCACCGCGTGGCGGATCGGACCGACGATGCCGCGCGTGATGAACCAGGCGGTGAACAGGCTCATCACACCGCCGGCCAGGCCGAGGACGATCATCAGCGTGCTGTAGAAAGAGGCGATCTGCTGCGCGTTGCCGGAAGCGTGTTCCACGCTGGTGGCGCGCAAGCCCAAGGTGCCGACCGTGACCACCACGGCCAGCATCAACGTTGTTAATGAAAAGGCAATTGTCAGGCGTTGGCCTATCTTGATATCGGCAATCTTCATGTCTCGTCTTTTATTATGTTTGTAAGAACCGGTATTTGCTCCGGGGAACGGAAAGTGTATCAGCGAACGGTCGTGCGAATCTATAACTTTTAGCAATATTTCGCTGCCGTGCGACGACAGTGTTGCGCTTTCGGTAGCATGGTCCTGCAAACCAGAGCGAAGGAGCACATCATGCCCAAAGGAGCGAGTCCCAAGCGCGAGCGGGAGTACAAGGAACTGGAACACAAATTCGAGGAGGAAGGCCGCTATCCGGGCCGGGAAGAGGAGGTGGCGGCCCGCATCGTCAACAAGCAGCGGGCCGAGGCCGGGGAGACCAAGGACAGCAAGCCCAAGGAAAGCGGCACCGTCAAGCCCCGCAGCGGCACCGGGCACCGGCGCGCCAATACCACGCGGGCGGCACGCCGCAGCAAGCCGTCTTGACCACAACTTCTACCCATTTGCGGCAAAACGATGTAAAATAGTAAGCAGAGTTGTCGCTATTGAAATAAAACTCAGCCTCTGGTAGGGCGGATGTTTGGAAGGGCTGGAACCGTCGCGGTTCCGGCCCTTTTTGTTTTCATGACCAGGCCTGGGTGGCGCTGAGCACCGCGGTCAGTATCAGCAGCGCGCCCATCACGCGCGCGGCGACGGTGGCGGCGGCCGGATGGCTGGCGAACCAGCCGCTGGCGCCGCTGGCGGCGTAGGCCAGCGCGCCGTAGACGCCCAGCTGGGTCAACGCGGTGATGCCTCCCAGAACCCCCGATTGCACCCACAGCGGCCCCTGGCCCGGTTTGAGGAATTGCGGGAAGATCGCCAGCATGAAGATATAGGCCTTGGGATTGAGCAGGCTGGTGGTCAGCGCGCGGCGGAAGATGACGGCGTCCGCCATCGCCTCGGCGCCTGGCGTCGGGTGGAAGATGCTGTCGCTGCGCAGCAGGCTGTAGCCCATCCAGGCGATGTAGACCGCGCCCGCCAGCAGCATGATCTTGAACAGCGGCGGCCAGCATTGCAGCACCACCGCCACGCCCAGCGCGCCCATGCACAGGTGGCAGAAGCCGCCGGCAATGATGCCGCCCACTGCCGCCATCCCCGAGCGGCGTCCGCCCAGCATCGAGCTGCCCATGACGAAGGCGATGTCCAGGCCGGGCAGGGCAACCACCCCGAAAACCACGACAAAATACAGGCCCAGGTTGGCGGTTTGACTCATGTTTTGCTCCTTTGTAGGTGTGTTTGCAGCAGTCTAGCGATGAAATAGGACGGATTTGGCCCTGTATATCTGCTATCTTTGCGGCATGTACCATCCAACCACCCGCGTGCTGGCAGTGCTCGAGCTGCTGCAAACCCACGGCCGCCTGAGCGGCGCCGACTTGGCCAGCCGGCTGGGCGTCGACGGCCGCACCTTGCGCCGCTACATCGTCATGCTGGAGGATATCGGCATACCGATCACGGCCGAACGTGGCCGCCATGGCGGTTATGCGCTGATGCCGGGCTTCAAATTGCCGCCGATGATGTTCACTGACGACGAGGCGCTGGCCTTGTCGCTGGGCTTGCTGGCGGCGCGGGGGCTGGGTCTGGCCGAAGCGGCGCCGGCGGTCGCCAGCGCGCAGGCCAAGCTGGGCCGCATCATGCCGGACGGCTTGCGCCAGCGGGTCGACGCCATCGACGAGACGGTGCGGCTGGATCTGCGTTCCATCGTCCAGCAGGGCGGCGTGGCGCAGGACAATGCGGTGCTCACGGCGCTCAGCCTGGCCGCCAAGTCGCGCCGGCGCGTGCATCTGCACTATCGTTCCGGCGGTGTCGACAGCGAGCGCGATGTCGATACCTACGGCCTGGTGTATTACGGCGGCCTTTGGTACGCCGTCGGCCACTGCCATTTGCGCGCCGACATCCGCACCTTCCGCCTCGACCGCGTGGTGCAGGTGGCGCCGGTGCGCGGTCAGTTCCAGCTGCCGGCCGGCTTCGATGCGCTGGAGCATTTGCGGCAGTCGGTGGCATCGCTGCCGCGCAAATTCGCCGCCACGATCTTGCTGGAGACCGAACTGGCCACCGCGCGCAGCGCCTTCATCGACACCATCGGCCTGTTCGAGCAAACAGCGGATGGGATTTTGCTGCACAACCAGTCCGACGAACTGGGTTGGCTGGCGCGGCAACTGGCGGCGGCGCCGTTTGCCTTCACGGTGCTGGAGCCGGCCGCCTTGCGCGACGAGCTGCGCACGGTTGCCGCGCGCTTGTTGCGGGCCGCCAAGCTCCGCTAGAATGCCGCCACTACAATTTATTCTAAGGAACTATGTATCTGATTCAACGAACCGTCGCTGCGGCGGCGCTCGCTTGCGGGCTGCTGGGCGCCAGCCTGGTCTGGGCCGGCAACTGTCCCGCGCATTATGTCGATGGCCGTCTGCCGGAAATCCGCAACGCCAAGATGACTGCCGCCACCACCGAGTTGTGCTACGGCGTGTTCGGCGTCATGCATTCCGGGATCACGCGCACGCCGCTGTGGTCGGCCGAGCACCTGACCGCCGATAACATCGACGCCGCCAAGAACCTGTCGCGCGAGAATTCCTTCCATACCGAACAACAGTTGCCGGCCAGCCTGCGCGCCGAGCTGTCCGACTACGCCCGCAGCGGCTACGACCGCGGCCACATGGCCCCGAACGGCGATATGCCGGACCGCGAGACCCAGCACGAAAGCTTCACCTTGGCGAACATGGTGCCGCAGGACGCGGACAATAACCGTCACGTGTGGGCCGGCATCGAAGGCGCGGTGCGCAAGCTGGCGCAGAAGGAGGGCGATTTGTATGTGATCACCGGCCCGGCCTTCATCGGCGGCAATTTGCAGAAGGCCGGCAATGTGCTGGTGCCCAGCCATTTGTACAAGCTGGTGTACAGCCCGCGCCAGCGCGCGGGGGCTGCGTTCTTTATCGAAAACCGCGCCGACGCGGAATATGAAACACTGACCGTGGCGCAGCTGGAAGCGCGGATTGGCATCAACCTGCTGCCGTCGTTGCCGGCCAATCAGAAGGAGACGATGTTGCGCTTGCCGAAAGTCAAACCACGTAAATCCCGGAGCCTGTCATGAGTAAATTCGTACCCTACGCCAATGAATCGGACGTGTTGAACATCGGCCATCTGTCGATCGAGAACCGGCTGGACCGCATCACCCTCAGCGGCGATATCGACCTGACCGCCGACCAGGCCGGGCTGGCCGATGCCCGCGCGTTGCATGCGCTGCTGGGCGACGTGGTGGCGCGCTTGGAGGCCCAGATGGCGGCGCAGACACTGCCGTCCAGGCTGCCGCCGGCCGCCAACCAGAGCGTGGCGAATCCGTTTGACTAGGCGGAATCTGGTGTTACTATGATGCAATCCTCCCGTTTTTGGCCATATCATGACTTTCTTCACGACAGGTAATAATTCGATCGACTCGCTGGTGTACAGCAGCTGGGCCAGCAGTCCCGGCCATGCTGTGTCGTTGCGGTATAGCTTCATGAGCGCCGCGCCGAGCGACGGCAGCGCCGACGACGTCAATGGTTTCGTGCCGATGTCGTCCGTGCAGAAGCAAGCGGTGCGCGCCGAACTGGCGGTGTGGTCTGCGGTGGCCAATATCAAGTTTACCGAAGTGTATGTGGGCGGCGATATCCAGTTAGGCACCAACGACCAGGGCAACCAGAGCAGCGCTTATGCGTATTTGCCGAACGGCGGTGATCCGACTTATCTGTTCACTAATAATACTGACAACTTCAATACCGTCTTTACGCCAGGCAGCTACGGCCCCTCGGTGCTGATCCATGAACTCGGTCATACGCTGGGCTTGAAGCATCCGGGTAATTACAACTCCACCGGCGGCGGCGTCGACGGCCCCTTCCTGCCGGCGGCGACGGATAATCTGGATTACAGCCAGATGTCCTACAACGACAGCTCCGGCTACCAGCTCGATCACAAGTACGGCATCACGCCCGCGCTATACGACATCCAGGCGATGCAGTATCTGTATGGTGCCAACATGACTTACCATACAGGCAACGACAGCTACAACTTTGTGCAGGGTTCGCCGGAGCAATGCATCTGGGACGCGGGCGGCAGCGATACGTTCAATTTCTTCGGCTGCACCGATGCGGTAACCATCAACCTCAATGCCGGCAGCTTCAGTTCGACCGCGCCGGGCTACAACAATATTTCGATCGCCTACAACGTGACGATAGAGCGGGCCGTCGCCGGTTCGGGCGGTTCGACGATTTACGCCAACAACAGTGGCGACTGGATCACCTGCGGCGCCGGCGTGGACATCATCCATGAAGGCGCGGGCAACGATGCGATCTATGGCAGCGGCGGTAACGATACCGTGGTGTTTTCCGGCCCGTTCTCCAACTATCTGTTGTATGGCAACGCCAACGTCTTGACCGTGAAGGGCGACGGCACGGATATGCTATTCGATGTGAAAACCCTGCAGTTCAGCGACCGCACGATCGATGTAGCCAGCATCGCGCGCTTTGCCAGCGGTGGTGCCGGCAATGACGTGCTGGTCGCAGGCGCCGGCAATGAAGTGTTCAGCGGCGGCGCGGGCGTCGACTCCGTCAGCTACAGCGGCGCCCGCGGCAATTACACGGTGGTGACTGGCGGCGGCGAATTCATCGTCACCGATAATGCCGGCGCGGGCGGCCAGGATGTCCTGACCGGCGTGGAGCGCCTGAGCTTTGCCAACGGCGAGGGGCTGGCGCTCGATATCGGCGACCATGCCCCCGCTGGCGAAGCATATCGCTTGTATCAGGCCGCGTTCAACCGCGTGCCGGATCTGGGCGGGCTGGGCTTCTGGATACGCGCGCTTGATGCCGGGGTCAGCCTGGTTAGCGTGGCCCAGGACTTCCTGACCAGCGCGGAGTTCGTCAAGACCTACGGCTCCAATCTGAGCGATGAGCAGTTTGTTGATCTGATGTACCACAACATCCTGCACCGCGAACCGGACGCCGGCGGCGCCGCCTTCTATCTCAATGCGCTGCATGCCGGCGGCCCCAGGGCGTCGGTGCTGAGTTCGATTTCCGAGTCGATTGAGAATCAGATCGGCGTGGTGGGTTCCATCACCAACGGCATCGAGTACCATATCGCCATAGGCTAGTTGCGCTCCGGCTCCGGCAGGCTGATGCGGTTGCGGCCCATGTGCTTGGCGCGGTACAGCGCCGAGTCGGCCGTGGCCACCAACTGGCTGGGATCGCTGCCCGGCGCCGCCAGCGCGGTGGCCGCGCCTATGCTCACCGTCACCACATGTTGCTCGCTGCCCAGGTTGGGCAGGTGCAGCTGCTCGACCCGGCAGCGGATGCGTTCGGCCACGATGGCCGCGCCTTTCAGCGACTGGTTGGGCAGGATCACCGCGAATTCCTCGCCGCCGTAGCGCGCCACCAGGTCGTTGGCGCGCATTTCACTCGACACCGCGCAGGCGATTCTTTGCAGGCATTCGTCGCCGCCCAGATGGCCATAGGCGTCGTTGTATTGCTTGAAATTGTCGACGTCGACCATCAGCAGCGACAAGGGCTGCTGCTGGCGCAGCGCGCGCTGCCACTCGGCTTGCAGGGTGTCGTCGAAGCAGCGGCGATTGGCCAGGCCGGTCAGGCCGTCGCGCGTGGCCAGCTGCTCCAGCGCCACTTGCGCGCGCTTCTCGTCGGTGACGTCGCGCAGCGTTTCGGCGACCGCCACTAGCTTGCCGTCGGCATCCAGGATGGGGCTGGCGTCGGCCGCCAGGTAGCGCCGCCGGCCCACGCGCGGCATATCGCACCAGTTTTCCGCGCGCAGGCCGCTGTCGTTATCGTTGCGCCGGGCGTGCTGGTGGTACAGGGTCTGGACGTCGGCGTCGCGGCCCTGGATCACCAGGTCGGCCAGCGTCGGGCGCTGGTCATGGTAGAAACTTTTCCAATGGTCGGCGGTCCCCAGCACTTCCCAGGCGTCGACGCCGGTCAGGCGCTCGCAGGCCCGGTTCCAGATGATGACCTTGCCGTGGATGTCGATCACGAACGTCGGAATGACCAGCAATTCCATCAGTTTCAGCGCGAAGCCATGTTGCATGTCGGCTTGCGAGAATTCCATCAGATGCTGGATTTTTTGAGTGGGCATGGGTGGTCCCCGTTATCGGTTTGTTTATTGGAGCGGGAAAGACATGGTCAGCGCCGTGCCGTGGCCGGGCTGGCTCGAGATGTCGAAACGGCCGCCGGCCTCGGCCACGCGCTGGGCGATGCCGCGCAGGCCGCAGCCGCGCCGGGCCGGCGGGTCGGGCAGGCCGACGCCGTTGTCGCGCACGGTCAGGCTCAGACCGTCGGCCACGCGGCACAGGCCGATGCAGACTTCGGACGCCTGGGCGTGGCGCGCAATATTGCTCAACGATTCTTGCAGGATGCGGAACACCACGGCGTCCATGCGCTCGTCGGCGGGGATGCTGAAGGCCGCCGGCTCGGCTTCCAGCCGGCAGGGTATGCCGCTGAGCCGCGAAAATTGCTCCACCTGTTGCTGGACCGCGCCCTGCAGGCCGCTTTCCAGCTGTTCCGGCCGCAAATCGCGCACAATGGTGCGCAGGGCGCGGGTGGCGGCTTGCAGCCGGACTTCGACCTGGGCCAGCGGCTGGGCCAGCGTTTCGTGGCGCTGCGCCAGCGCGGCGATGTCGAAGGAGATGGCCAGCAGGTGCTGGCCCATGTCGTCGTGCAGGTCGCGGGCGATGCGGCGGCGTTCGGCGTCCCGCAGCGACTGCTGGCTGGTGCTGAGGCGCGCCACCTGCAGGCGGGTGTCGCCCAGCGCCTGTTCGGCCAGTTCGCTGCGGCCGCGTTCTTCGGCCAGCTTGCCTTCCAGCCGTATCAGGGCGCGGTGCAGGCGCCGCTGTCGCCACAGCAGCAACAGGGCTATGCCGGCCAGCATGACGGCGCCGCCGATAATGACATCGATTTCCAGGAGCGGTTGAGCGTAGCGCATGATTGATCTTCCCCGGTTAGCGTCCACCAGACCAACATATCGTGGTTGCCGCGCGGTAGCATTGTGAAATGTCAACTTCTACCGGCATAGACCGGAAAGTGTAGCGTAAGATATAATTGAGGGTTGTCCTATTGGGAACTGCCGTGACGTACAGCATCAAAGAGATTTTTTACACGCTGCAAGGTGAGGGCGCCCACGCCGGGCGTCCCGCCGTGTTCTGCCGTTTTTCCGGCTGCAATCTGTGGACCGGACGCGAGAGCGACCGCGCCAGCGCCGTCTGCCAGTTTTGCGATACCGATTTTGTCGGCACCGACGGCGAAGGCGGCGGCAAGTTCAGCACGCCCGAAGCGCTGGCCGCCACCATCAACGCCTTGTGGCCCGAGACCTACACCGCCAGCAAATACGTGGTGTTCACCGGCGGCGAGCCGCTGTTGCAGCTCGATACCGCGTTGATCGCCGCGATGCATGCGGTCGGCTTTACGATCGCGATTGAAACCAACGGCACGCTGCCGGTGCCCGAAGGCGTGGACTGGATCTGCGTCAGCCCGAAGATGGGTTCCAAGCTGGTGGTGACCAAGGGCAGCGAAATCAAGGTGGTGATCCCGCAAACCGGCCAGGACCTGGGCGCCTACGAGCAACTGGACTTCGACAATTTCTTTGTCCAGGCCATGGATGGCCCGCTGGCCGCGTTCAATCTCAAACTGGCGATCGAAACCTGCAAGCGCAATCCGAAATGGAAGCTGAGCTTGCAAACCCATAAACTTTTACAGATACCTTAATCATGCTGACCATTACCCGCAAGCTGGAATTCGACGCCGGCCACCGCATCCCCGATCACAAGAGCCAGTGCCGCAACCTGCATGGTCACCGCTACACGCTGGAAATCACGCTGACCGGCAACATCATCACGGCCGAAGGCAATTCCGACAACGGCATGATCATGGACTTTTCCGACATCAAGGCGCTGGCCAAGGAGCACCTGGTCGACGTCTGGGACCACGCCTTCATCGTCTACGAAAAAGATGCCGCGGTGCGCGACTTCCTGGCCACGCTGCCGGGCCACAAGACCGTGGTGATCGACCGTATACCGACCGTGGAAAACCTGGCCCACGTGGCTTTCGGCATCCTGAAGGCGGCCTACAAGGACCGCTACGGCACCGGCCTGCACCTGCACAAGCTGGTGCTGCACGAAACGCCTAACTGCTGGGCAGAGATCACCGATGCCTGACCAGGATTTTATGCGGCAGGCGCTCGAACAGGCCCAGCACGCATGGGACCTGGGCGAGGTGCCGGTTGGCGCGGTGGTGGTCAAGGACGGCCTGGTGATCGCGCGCGGCTACAACCAGCCGATCGGCCAGCATGATCCGACCGCGCACGCGGAAATCGTCGCGCTGCGGGCGGCGGCCGAGGCGCTGGGCAATTACCGCCTGCCGGGCTGCGAGCTGTACGTGACGCTGGAGCCATGCGTCATGTGCTCCGGCGCGATGATGCACGCGCGCCTGGCCAGGGTGGTGTACGGCGCCACCGATCCCAAGACCGGCGCCTGCGGCTCGGTGCTCAATCTGTTCGAGCAGGAGCGGCTCAACCATCACACCGAGATCGCCGGCGGCGTCATGGCCGAGGAGTGCGGCGCCATGCTGAAATCCTTCTTTGCCGCGCGCCGCGCCGCGGCCGCCGCGGCAAGGCGCAACACTTCAGAATAGCGGCGATTTTCCCCGGTCCGGTAAAAATGGTATGCTCAAGCTACTGTCGCCGGCACTGATACCGGCACCATCGAGGGAGGTCGTTTTGGCTACCGCACAAGCTAACGGTATCACGATTGCTTACGAGGCCAGCGGCAATCCACTGGACCCGCCGGTGCTGCTGATCATGGGCCTGGGCATGCAATTGGTTGCATGGCCGCAGGACCTGGTCGACGGTCTGGTCGAGCAGGGCTATTACGTGATCCGCTACGACAACCGCGATATCGGCCTGTCCAGCAAGTTCTCACATCTCAAGCAACCCAATCTGATGCTGGCCTACCTGAAATCGCTGTTGGGGTGGAGGCAGGCGCCGGCCTACACGCTGAACGACATGGCTGACGACGCGCTCGGCCTGCTTGATGCGCTGGGCATCGCCGGCGCGCATCTGGTCGGCGTGTCGATGGGCGGCATGATCGCGCAGATCTTCGCAGCGCGCCATGGCAAACGTACCCTGAGCCTGAGTTCGATCATGTCCAGCAGCGGCCGGCGCGGCTTGCCGGGACCGACCCCGGCCGCGCGTAACGCGCTGATGCGCGCGCCCGCCGCTGCGCACAGCCGGCGCGACGTGATCGATCGCATGGTGCAGGTGTACCGCATCATCGGCAGCCCGTCGTTCCCGACGCCGGAGCGGCAACTGCGCGAGGACATCGAACGGGCGCTGGACCGCAGCGTCTATCCGGCCGGCATGGCGCGGCAGATGGTGGCCATCGTCGCGTCCGGCGACCGCACGCCGCTGCTGCGCAAGATCAGTTGTCCCGCCATGGTGATCCACGGCGCCGCCGATCCGCTGGTGCCGCTGGCCTGTGGCGCCGATACGGCGGCCGCGATTCCCAACGCCCGCCTGCACGTGATCGAAGGCATGGGCCACGACTTGCCGCCGCAGTTGATCGAGCGCCTGCTTGCCTTGCTTGAGCAACATCTGCGCGGTAATATGTCGCCGGACATACCTCCGTTGACGCCCCGCCGGGCGGGCAGCGGCACCCATCACTGACAGAGACACTTTGAGCACATCGACTATTGGCATCGCGATCGCGGCCACAGGCGGCTACGCGCCGGACCATGAGGCACTGCAAAACGGCATTGAACGCTTGCGCCAGCAAGGTCATCTGGTCCACAACTATTACGACGACGATAAAAAATTCCAGCGCTTCGCCGGCACCGACGCCGGCCGCCTGGCGCAGCTGAACGCGGCCGCCGCCGATCCCGCGGTGCAGCTGGTGATCGCGCTGCGCGGCTCCTACGGCATGAGCCGTTTGCTGCCGGCTATCGATTTCCGGGCGATGGCCGATAGCGGTAAATTATTCGTCGGCTACAGCGACTTCACGGCGTTCCAGATGGCGTTGATGAAGCAGACCGGCCGCATCAGCTTTGGCGGCCCGATGATGTGCGACGACTTCATCCGCGAGACGCCGCTCGATTACACCATGCGGCAGTTCTGGGATTGCCTGCGCGGCCCGGTGCACACGGTGTGCGGCACGGTGGCGGAGGGCGGCGCGGACAATCCACTGGTCGATGTCAGCGGCAAGCTGTGGGGCGGCAACCTGGCGATGGTGGTCAGTCTGCTGGGCACGCCGTATTTCTCGGCCCAGCAGGACGGCATCCTGTTCCTGGAAGATATCAGCGAACATCCATACCGGGTCGAGCGCATGGTGCTGCAACTGCTATACGCCGGCGCGCTGGAAGGCCAGCGGGCGCTGGTGCTGGGCGACTTCTCCGGCTACAAGCTCAGCGTCTTCGACAACGGCTATGACTTCGATACCATGCTGGCCTATCTGCGGGAGCGGCTGCCGATGCCGGTGCTGACCGGCCTGCCATTCGGCCACATCAAAGAACGCGCCACGCTGCCTTACGGCGGCATGGCGCATTTGGTGTCGACCGAACGCGGGTTCGATTTGACGGTCAGCGATTATCCGACGTTGGGACGCTGACGGCGGCGTGCTACGGCGCCCACGATGCCGAGGCCGGCCAGCAGCATGGCGTAAGTGTCCGCCTCGGGCACGGCCGACTGGAGCGCGATGTTTTCATGCATGGACAGGTTCAGCGTGTAGACACCGGCCGCCAGTGCGTTGGTCGTGGCACTGAAGCAACCAGCGCCGCCGACGATGCAGCTGGTCGGTGCGAAAGTCAACGGACCGCCGTTACCGTTCAACGCGGTCAGCGAGGTGTTGAGGGTGTAGGCATCCGCTGTTTCGGTGCCGCCCTGGATGCCGCCGGCGATGCCGTCCGGCGCCCAGTTGAACACAATGTTGCCGGAATTATCGACCAGGTTGAAGTTCAGGCCGATCGATCCCTGCGCTTGCGAAGGCGCCACGGCGTCGTGGGTCAGGTAGGCCTGGATGTAGGGCAGGGCGTCGAAGTGGAAGCTCAGCTTGTCGCCTGCGCCGGCGACGACGGTGGTGCTCAGCAAGGTGGCGGACGAGTTGCCGGCCACCGCGTTGGCCGTGCCGTTGCCGACCAGCTTGCCCTCGGCGAAGTTGCGGGCGCGGGTGAACGGCGCACCGCTCAATTGCAGCTGGTCGATGGAGGCGTCGGCCACCGCATACGATGTGGCGGACGCGGCATTGCTGGCGTAGCTGTTGTTGATGTATCCAGCCCAGCCTAGTTGGGCGGGCGCGCTGTCGGTGACGCCGGCGCCGCCGTTCGAAACGCAATTGCCGTTTGGTAAGCACGCGGTGGCGAAGGAGCTATTGACCGATTGGCCGGCGCCGACGCTGTTGGTGGATGTGACGACCAGATTGGTGATTTCGTTATACGCGCGGGCATAGGTATCGGCGTTTGCGGCGGTGCTGGCGAGGCAGGCGGCTGCGGCCGCCATGGCGATGACTGCTTTCTTCATTAACTTCCCCTTACGATTTTTGGTGTGGGACATGCTGCGGGATATCCGCAGGCATGCTTGGAGACATGATGCTAAAACGCCATGAAATGCGCTCCTTGATTGATGTCAAATGTTTCGGTGATCGCGAGAAATGTGACAGTTTGATGAAATTGGCGGCCTTGGGCGTTGCTGCAGAACGGCGATTCGCCCAGCCATGCCCGGCTAGTGGTAAAATGCCCGGTTAATTAAATCCATGCTTTAAGGGCCTTATCCGTGCTATCCACAGCAAACATCACCATGCAATTCGGCGCCAAGCCGCTGTTCGAAAACATTTCCGTCAAATTCGGCGATGGCAACCGCTATGGCCTGATCGGCGCCAACGGTTGCGGCAAGTCCACCTTCATGAAAATCCTGGGCGGCGATCTGGAATCGTCGGGCGGCAATGTGATGCTGGATACGAACGAGCGCCTGGGCAAGCTGCGCCAGGACCAGTTCGCGTATGAGGACATGCGCGTGCTGGACGTGGTGATGATGGGCCACACCGAGATGTGGGCCGCGATGCAGGAGCGCGATGCGATCTACGCCAATCCGGAAGCCACCGACGACGACTACATGAAGGCCGCCGAGCTGGAAGGCAAAGTCTCCGAGTACGACGGCTACACCGCCGAGTCGCGCGCGGGCGAGCTGCTGCTGGGCGCGGGCGTGGCCATCGAGCTGCACAAGGGGCCGATGAGCAATGTGTCGCCGGGCTGGAAGCTGCGCGTGCTGCTGGCGCAGGCGCTGTTCTCGAATCCGGACATCCTGCTGCTCGACGAGCCGACCAACAACCTGGACATCAATACGATCCGTTGGCTGGAAGACGTGCTGAACGACCGCAACTCCACCATGATCATCATTTCCCACGATCGCCACTTCCTGAACCAGGTCTGCACCCACGTGGCCGACATGGACTACGGCACGCTGAAGATCTATCCGGGCAATTACGACGAGTACATGTTCGCCTCGACCCAGGCGCGCAACCAGCAACTGGCCAACAACGCCAAGGCCAAGGACAAGGTCGCCGAACTGCAGGACTTCGTGCGCCGCTTCGCCGCCAACAAGTCCAAGGCCCGCCAGGCGACCTCGCGCGCCAAGCAGATCGAGAAGATCAAGGTCGACGACATCAAGCCATCGTCGCGCGCCTATCCCTTCGTGCGCTTCGACGGCGAGAAAAAGCTGCACCGCCTGGCCGTCGAGGTCGATTCGATCGCGAAGAAATACGATCGCCAGCTGTTCAACAACTTCAGCATCATGGTGGAAGCGGGCGAGCGCATCGCCATCATCGGCGCCAACGGCGCCGGCAAGACCACGCTGCTGCGTTGCATCGGCGGCGACGACATCGCTCACCTGCACGCCGACCACGGCACGGTCAAGTGGGCCGAGAACGCCAACGTCGGCTACATGCCGCAGGATCCGACCGAAGAGTTCGCCAAGGACACCACGCTGACCGACTGGATGGGCGACTGGACCCAGGAAGGCGACGACGACCAGGCCGTGCGCTCGATCCTGGGCCGCCTGCTGTTCGGCGGCGACGAGGTGAAGAAATCGGTCAAGGTGCTGTCCGGCGGCGAGAAGGGCCGCATGATGTACGGCAAGCTGATGCTGGGCCGCCACAACGTGCTGCTGCTCGATGAGCCGACCAACCACATGGACATGGAATCGATCGAGTCGCTGAACATCGCGCTGGAGAAATACGCCGGCACGCTGATCTTCGTCTCGCACGACCGCGAATTCGTGTCGTCGCTGGCCAACCGCATCATCGAGATCAAGGAAAACGAGATCGTCGATTTCCGCGGCAACTATGAAGACTACCTGACCAGCCAGGGTATCGACTAAGCGTTAGCCCGAAACCAAGAATCCCGCCGCCAGCGGGATTCTTTGCAATGTGCGATAGTTATTGCCTCACGTTTTACGCTCACTGAACACCATGCAAACCATAGAGATCAAAGCCGTCGAGTACGAGCATCCACAAGACGGCGCCAGCTGCACCGCCCACGCCTGGGCGCGTACGCCAGCGACGCCATCCCCCGAGCAACGCATCGCCCTCAAGGAGCGCATCAAGCGCCTGCTGGTCGAAAAGCAGGCGGTGCTCGTTTCCCACTATTACGTCGACGCCGACCTGCAAGACCTGGCGGAAGAAACCGGCGGCTGCGTCTCCGATTCGCTGGAGATGGCGCGCTTCGGCCGCGACCATCCGGCCAAGACGCTGGTGGTGGCCGGCGTGCGCTTCATGGGCGAGACCGCCAAGATCCTCAGCCCGGAGAAGCGCATCCTGATGCCGGACCTGGACGCCACCTGTTCGCTGGACCTGGGCTGCCCGGTCGATGAATTCACCGCCTTCTGCGACGCCCATCCGGACCGCACCGTGGTGGTGTACGCCAACACCAGCGCCGCCGTCAAGGCGCGCGCCGACTGGATGGTGACCTCGTCGATCGGCCTGGACATCGTCCAGCACCTGCACGAGCAGGGCAAGAAGATTCTGTGGGCGCCGGACAAGCACCTGGGCTCCTACATCCAGCAGCAGACCGGCGCCGACATGCTGCTGTGGCAGGGCTCCTGCCTGGTGCATGACGAGTTCAAGGGCATCGAACTCGAGCTGCTGAAGGCCGAGCATCCGAACGCCAAGGTGCTGGTGCACCCTGAATCGCCGGCCAATGTGGTGGCGCTGGCGGACGTGGTCGGCTCGACCACGCAGATCATCAACGCCGCCGTCGAATTGGACGCCGATACCTTCATCGTCGCCACCGACAACGGCATCCTGCACAAGATGCGCGCCGCCGCGCCGGGCAAGCGCTTCATCGAAGCGCCGACCGCCGGCAACAGCGCCAGCTGCAAGAGCTGCGCGCACTGCCCGTGGATGGCGATGAACGGCCTGCAAAACCTGGCCGACGTGCTGGAGAACATGGACAACAATTCGTCCAACGAGATCCACGTCGATCCGGAGATCGGCAAGCAGGCGGTAACGTCCATCAACCGCATGCTCGATTTCGCGGCGGCCAAGAAGGCCAAGGTGCAGCCGGGCGCTGACCTGGCGAAAGAAGCTAAACTGTTTTCGGGGATCGGTCCGGCATGAGTACCTTGGTCAATACCTTTGCGCCTTTCGACGAAGCGCTGAGAACCGCCTTTGAAGGCAATATGCTGGCGGCCCTGCTGGAAGACGTGGGCAGCGGCGACCTGACCGGCTTGCTGGTGCCGGACGGCGGCCGCGCCACCGCGCGCGTGATCGTGCGCGAGGAGGCGGTGCTGTGCGGCGCGCCCTGGTTCGAAGGCGTCATGAACTGCATGCAGGCCGGCATCGAGATCGACTGGCAATACGCCGAAGGCGATCTGATGAAAGCGGACAGCCTGGTTTGCACCATCCAGGGCCCGGCGCGGGCGCTGCTGACGGCGGAACGCGCCGCGCTGAATTTCCTGCAACTGCTGTCGGGCGTGGCGAGCGCCACCCGCAAGTATGTCGACGTCGTCGCCGGCACCCGCGCGGCCATCCTCGATACCCGCAAGACCATGCCGGGCCTGCGTCTGGCGCAGAAGTACGCGGTGCGCGTGGGCGGCGGACAGAACCAGCGCCTGGCGCTGTACGACGGCATCCTGATCAAGGAAAACCATATCGCGGCGGCCGGCGGCATCACCGCGGCGGTATTGGCGGCCAAGCGCCTGGACAAGGGCGTATCGATCCAGGTCGAAGTGGAAAGCATCGCCGAGCTGGAAGAGGCGCTGGCGGCCGACGCCACCTCCATCCTGCTCGACAACTTCAGCCTCGACATGATGCGCGATGCGGTCCGGCTCAACGCCGGCCGCGCCTTGCTGGAAGCGTCGGGCGGCATCAACTTCGATACCGTGCGCGCCATTGCCGAAACCGGCGTGGACCGTATTTCGATCGGCAGCCTGACCAAGGATGTGCGCGCAACGGATTATTCCCTGCGCATCGTCGGCTAAGGCTTCAGCCGGCCAGCTTGCGCATCAGCGCTTCCACCGGACCGCGCTGGAAGTGGCGCGACCACCACCAGGCATAAACGCTGGCGGCCACGCAGAACAGCAGCGCGGCCGTCACCGCCGTCGCCACGCCCTGGCCGCTGAGCAGTCCCAGGGTTTCCAATGTTCCCATTCCCAGCAGCACGTGCGCGATGTACAGCGTCAGCGTCTGGCGGCCCGCCGGTATGGCCAGCTGCAGCACGCGCTTGCGCTGCAGCCAGGCGGCGCTGCGCAGACACAGGCCGATCACCAGCACGGCGCTGCCGGAACTGGCCAGCATATATAGAGGCATGGGCGGTATCGGCTTGGTCGTCAGCAGCTCGGACAACTCGGGCAGGGCGGCGCGCAGCAACAGGCTGGTGCTTTCCCCCGCCAGCAGTGTCGCGCCGCCCCAGGCGATCAGGCGGTGCTGGATCGCGCGCCGCCCCAGCGGCAGCCGGCCCAGCAGTATCCCCAGCAGCAGAAAGCCCAGCCACGGCAACACCGGGTGCCAGCCGTTGAACAGCAGGTTGCGGCCGAAGCCCGCCGGCGTCCAGAAGCCGCTGTAGGTGTAGCTGTGCCAATCCCAACCCGCGCTGTAATTCTGCGTCAGCACCAGCCCGACGAACAGCAGGTCCATGGCGACGATGCAGGCGGCCAGCGCCTGCCACGACAGCCTCAGCAGCAAGGCGCCGAACAGGAAGTAGAAGGCGTAGTAGTGCAGGATGTCTGCTTCGAACAGCAGCAAATTGCACAAGCCCAGCACCAGCAGGAAGGCGGCGCGGCGCAGCGTAACGGTGACGGTCTGGGCATGGTCGTTGCCGGAGGCGGCGATGCCCAGGCCTATGCCGGCCAGCACGACAAAGCAGGCGGCGGCCCGGCCTTCCAGCGCGCCGGTAAGCAGGGTCAGCAGGCTGTCGCCATCCTTGATGCCCATCGCCATGCGAAAGTTGACGATGACCATGCCGACAAAAGCAAGATATCGGGCCAGGTCCAGCCCTTCAAGTCGTTGTTTCTGATGCTGCATGTGGTTTCCTCAACATGAAAAAAAAGCATGCATATATGTAAAAATTAATCATTATAAATGACTTAAATACAATATAATATGCCTTGTTATTTTTACATGATTAATTAAAGGAGTAGGTAGATGAAAGTGCAATTTTTGGCAGGTGTGGTGGCGATGCTGGGTCTGACGGGCCTGGCGCATGCGGATGGTTTTGTCAATGGCAACTTCGAGACCGGCACCACGACTGGCTGGACGACCGGCGGTGGCTATCGCGGCAACATCGACAACCCCACCATGCTTCCTTCGCAATTCCTGCCTGGTGGCAGCTTGAACTCGGACAACGGCAACCGTGGCACCGTGATCGATACCAATTATGTCGATCCTAAACTGGGTGCGCTGTTGGGTTCGACCGTGTACAGCGGCAGCCATGCGTATCGTGCCGAAGACACGAGCAATGGCGGCTATGCGACCGTCATTAGCCAGAGAGTCAACAACTATAGCGATGCGAATATCTATTTCGCCTGGAAAGCCGTGTTGGAAAACGGTGGCCACCCGGAATATCAGTCGGCGCTGATGAAGCTGACCCTGACCGACGACACCACGGGCACATTGCTGATCAGCCGCAGCTACAATGCCGGCTTCGATGGTTCCGGCGTCGATAGCCGTTTCGCTTCCAACGGGAATCTGTTCTACACGCCATACTGGCAGGTTGAGCAGCTGGCCATAGACCAGTCGCTGTCCGGCCATAGCTTCACGCTGTCGCTGCTGGCTTCCGATTGCGAGCCTACCGGCCATACTGGCTATGCCTACCTGGACGGTTTCGGTTCGACCACGCCAGTACCTGAACCTACCACCTACGGCATGATGCTGGCTGGCCTGGCCTTGCTGGGCTATATGGCTCGCCGCAAGAAATCGGCTTAAGCCAGAGTGTGGCGCCGGCGGCTGATGCCGGCCGGCGCTAGGCGTCGAGACGCTTGCTCATTTTTGCCAGCGCCACCTTGATGTCGCCCGGCAGCGTAATCTCAAACCGCTCCACCATTGCAAAGCCGCAGGCCAGGTACAGCGGCACGCCCGGCATGGTGGCGGCCAGCTCCAGCGTGCGGAAACCGGCGGCGGCCGCCGCCTCGGTGCAATGGCTCAGCAGCAGCCGGCCCAAGCCCTGGCGGGCCGCCGACGGCTCGACGAAGAAGGCGCGGATGCGCGCCGCTTGCGTGGCCGGATCGAGCAGCGGATCGGCGCCTTGCTTGGTGCGGTCGGCGCCGAACAGCGTGCTGCGCTTGCTCCAGCCGCCGCAGGCCACCAGCTCCCCATGCTTTTCAATCAAAAAATAAGTTTGATCGGCGACCAGTTGCGTATCGACGCCGAACACGTGGCGGGTGATCGCCACAGCCTGCTCCGGGCTGTAGAAGCCGTCGCTCAGCGCTATGCCGGAGCGGGCGATCAGCGCTTCCATCGCGGGGATGTCGGCCGCCAGGGCTGCGCGCACGGTGATCACGCCCGCCCCTTACTTGCGGCGCGCCGGCGTCAGGATGCTCGGCAGCGCTTTCGGCAGCGTCTCCGGGTAGTCGCGGCTGAAGTGCAGGCCGCGGCTTTCGTGCCGCTGCAGGGCGCTGTTGACGATCAGGTTGGCCACGTCGACCAGGTTGCGCAGTTCCAGCAAGTCGTGCGTGATGCGGAAGTTGCGGTAGTACTCGTCGATTTCTTCCTTCAGCAGCGCGATCCGGTGCTGGGCCCGTTCCAGGCGCTTGGTGGTGCGCACGATGCCGACATAATTCCACATGAAGCGGCGCAGTTCATCCCAATTGTGGGAGATGACCACTTCCTCGTCGGCGTCGGTGACGCGGCTTTCGTCCCAGTCCGGCAGGTAGGGCACTTCGCCTTTTTCCTTGGCCGCGATGTCGGTGGCGCAGGCGCGGCCGATGACCACGCATTCCAGCAAGGAATTGCTGGCCAGGCGGTTGGCGCCGTGCAGGCCGGTGCAGGCGGTTTCGCCCACCGCGTACAGGCCGGGCAGGTCGGTACGGCCGTGCAGGTCGGTGACCACCCCGCCGCAGGTGTAGTGCGCGGCCGGCACGATCGGGATCGGCTGTTTGGTGATGTCGATGCCCAGTTCCAGGCAGCGCGCGTAGATGGTCGGGAAGTGCTCGATCAGGAATTCGGCCGGTTTGTGGCTGATGTCCAGGTGCACATAGTCGAGGCCGCGTTTCTTGATCTCGAAGTCGATGGCGCGCGCCACCACGTCGCGCGGCGCCAGTTCGGCGCGTTCGTCGTGGGCCAGCATGAAGCGGTTGCCGGCGGCGGCGCCGGCTTCCGGCGGCAGCTTGAGCAGGCCGCCTTCGCCGCGGATCGCCTCGGTGATCAGGAAGGACTTGGCGTAGGGGTGGTACAAACAGGTCGGGTGGAACTGGATGAACTCCATGTTCGACACGCGGCAGCCGGCGCGCCAGGCCATGGCGATGCCGTCGCCGCTGGCGGTGTCGGGATTGGTGGTGTACAGATAGACCTTGCCGGCGCCGCCGGTGGCCATCACCGTGTGCTCGGCGGCGAAGGTCAGCACCTGGCCGGTCTTCTCGTCCTGCACGTACAGGCCGTAGCACTTGGGCTGGGCGTTGGCTTTTTTCAGCGGGTGCAGCTTGTCCGAGGTGATCAGGTCGATCGCGCAATGGTGCTCGAACAGCGTGATGTTCGGATGGGCGCGGACTTTTTCCTCCAGCGTGACCTGCACCGCATGGCCGGTGGCGTCGGCCGCGTGGATGATGCGGCGCTGGCTGTGGCCGCCTTCGCGGGTCAGGTGGAAGCCCAGTTCGGCCGTGTCGTCCCTGGTGAAGGGCACGCCTTGCTCGATCAGCCATTCGATCGCCTCGCGGCCGTGCTCGACGATGTAGCGCGTGGCGCTCTCGTCGCACAGGCCGCCGCCGGCGACCAGGGTGTCGTCGATGTGCTGGGTGTGGCTGTCGCCGGAATCGAGCACGGCGGCAATGCCGCCCTGGGCCCAGTTGCTGGCGCCGTCCTTCAGCGCACGTTTGGAAATGATCGCGACTGTGCGCGTTTCGGCCAGGTGGAGGGCGACCGACAGGCCGGCCAATCCGCTGCCGACAATTGCAACATCAAATTTCATGATTACGTTTGGATGCGGTAGAGAACCATGACTATAGACCATTTGTCATGAACGCGTCATATCCGGCTGATTTTCGGGTTTTTTAAGCCGCAACCGAGCAGCCAATTGTGGCCGCTCAAGGTGCAAGTGTCGGCTGTTGGCGATGATCGGAGTTACACCGCCGTTTGGTGTCGGGGAGCGGATCGTGATCAGGATATTCCACCACTATGTGTCCAAAATAGCCTTCATGCTGTTGTTGCTGGAGTTGTTGGTACTGTTGACGGCCGCCGTGGCCAGCGCGCCGCTGTGGCTCAAGGGACGGCATGGCGGCGACCAGCTGTACCTGCCGGCGCTGGCGTTCGCGCTGGTCATGGTGCTGAGCATGGGCACGCTGGGCATGTACCAGCACAATCAATCCAGGGAAGACATCAAGAGCACCTTGCTGCGCATCCTGCCGTCGTTCGTGCTGGGCTTCGGCCTGATGACTTTGCTGTCGAACATGCTGCCGGGCGCGCAGTTCGGCCGGGTCGGCAGCGTGGTGTTCGTGCTGGGCGGGGCGGCGGTGCTGCTGGCGCGGCTGGTGGTGTTCACCTCCGCGCAGTCGAGCATGCTGGAGCAGCGCCTGATCGTCATCGGCGACGGCGCCACCGCGCGCGAGTGCCTGGAGCTGGGCGCCAGCAGCGTCGGCTTCCATGCGTTCAAGGTGGTGGGCTTCGTGCCGGTGGCAGGGGAAGTGTCCTGCGTGCCGGCCTCGCTGCTGCTGCCGGCCGACCTGTCGCTGCTGTCGCTGGCGCGGCGCTATGCGGCCGACGAGATCGTGGTGTCGGTCGGCGACCGCCGCAATGGCGCGTTTCCGGTTCGGCAACTGCTGGAGTGCGCGCTGGGCGGCGTGCCGGTGACCGACGCCGCCACTTTCTTCGAGCGCGAGGCTTGCCAGATCCGGGTCGACTCCCTGCAACCGAGCTATCTGATATTCGGCGGCGGCTTCGACCAGAGTCTGCTGCGGGCGGCGGTCAAGCGCGCGTTCGACCTGGTGGCCAGCGGCGCGATCTGCCTGGCGGCCCTGCCGGTGATGTTGCTGACGGCGCTGGCGATCCGTCTCGAGGATGGTGGACCGGTGTTTTATCAGCAGGAACGGGTGGGGCGCGACAACCGCCTGTTCAAGGTGCTGAAGTTCCGCAGCATGCGGCTGGATGCCGAGCAGGACGGCAAGCCCAAGTGGGCGGTGCTGAACGATCCACGCGTGACCATGGTCGGCCACTGGATACGCAAGCTGCGCATCGATGAGCTGCCGCAGATGTTGAACGTGTTCAAGGGCGAGATGAGTTTTGTCGGACCGCGCCCGGAACGGGCCTATTTCGTCGAGCAGCTGTGCGGCGAGATCGCCTACTATAACGTGCGGCACAGCATCAAGCCCGGCATCACCGGCTTGGCGCAGGTGCGCTACAGCTACGGCGCCTCGGTCGAGGACGCGCTGCGCAAGCTGCAATACGATTTGTATTATGTGAAAAATAACAGCCTGTTCCTCGATTTGCTGATCCTGATCGACACGGTGCAGGTGGTGCTGTTCGGCAAAGGCGGGCGTTGATGTCCTGGGAGCTGGTGGCCGGCTTCAGCTACGGCCTGGCGGCGCTGGCGTTCGCGCTGCTGGCGGCCCTGCTGCTGCGCGACGGTTGGCGCCAGCGCGGCCATGCGGGCGCTTTCGGGGCGGCATGCGTGGCCACGGCCTCGTGGGCGGCGCTGGCGGCCGCCGGCTCGGCCTGGCGTGCCGGCCTGCTGGCGGCGATGGATGGACTGGAAGCGCTGCGCACCGCCGCCTGGCTGGCGCTGCTGTTGGTATTGTCCAGCGGCGGCGCGCGGCGGCGCGGCTGGCTGGCTGCGGTAGGCGTGCTGGCGCTGCTGGCGTGGCTGGCGGCGGCCGATGGGTTGGCGCTGGCGGCGATCGCCATCCGCCTGGGGCTGGCGGTGTTGGGCATGTTGCTGGTCGAGCATCTGTACCGGGGCACGCCACCGTCCTCGCGCTGGGGCATCAAGTTTGCCTGCCTGGGCGCGGGCGCCCTGTTCGCCTACGACTTCTACCTGTACAGCGAAGCGCTGCTGTTTCATCGTGTCAACCAGGAGATCTGGGCCGCGCGCGGCGCCGTCAACGCACTGAGCGTTCCCTTGCTGGCCCTGGCGGTGGCGCGCAACCCGGTGTGGACCGCTGGCTTGTCGCTGTCGCGCCAGATCATGTTCGGCTCGGCGGCGCTGCTGGGCTCGGCGCTCTACCTGATGGCGATGGCGGCCAGCGCCTGGTACCTGCGCTACATCGGCGGCGTGTGGGGCACCTTGATGCAACTCGCCTGCCTGTTCGGGGCGGCGCTGTTGCTGTCGGGCGTGCTGTTTTCCGGCACGGTCCGCTCGCGGCTGAAAGTATTCATCAGCAAGCACTTTTATCAGGGGCGCTACGACTACCGGCAGGAATGGCAGCGCCTTACCCACGCGCTGGCCGAGGACAGCGCGGCGCTGTCGCAGCGGGCGATCCAGGCGGTGGCGGAACTGGTCGAGAGCCCTGCGGGCCTGCTGTGGCTGCGCCGCGACGGCGCCGACTTCCACGCCGTGGCGCGCTGGAATATGCCGCTGCCGGCGGCGGTGGAAGCGGCCGACGGCGAGTTGTGCACGTTTCTGGCGGCGCGCGGCTGGGTCATCGATATTGCCGAGTGGCGCGACTATCCGCAACGTTACGGCCTGCCGGCGCTGCCTTCCTGGCTGGTCGACACCGACGCGCTGCGGCTGGTGGTGCCGTTGATGCTGGAACGCAGCCTGTACGGCTACATCTGCCTGGCGCCGCCGCGCGCCAGGCTGCTGTTGAACTGGGAGGTCTGCGATGTACTCAAAATAGCTGGCCGGCAGGCCGCCAGTTACCTGGCGCATCAGGAATCGGCCAACAGCCTGGCGGTGGCGCGGCAGTTCGAATCGTTCAACCGCATGTCGACCTTTGTCGTGCACGACCTGAAGAACCTGGTGTCGCAGCTGTCGCTGCTGCTGGTGAATGCGCAGCGGCACAAGGCCAATCCGGCGTTCCAGGAAGATATGCTGGAGACGCTGGCCCATTCCTTGAGCAAGATGAAGTCGCTGCTGCTCAAGCTGCGCCGCGACGAGGTGGCCGAGCAAGCCGCGCCCCTGCAGCTGGAAGCGTTGCTGGAACAGCTGATGCGTGGCTACGCGCAACTGGAACCACGGCCGGCGCTGGAGCTGTGCGCCGACGGGTTGGTGGTGCTGGCCAACCGCCAGCGCCTGGAACGGGTGATCGGCCACCTGATCCTGAACGCGGTGGAAGCGACGCCGCGCAACGGCCGCGTGGCCATGCGCCTGCTGCGCGGCGAGGCCGCCGCCGTGATCGAGCTCAGCGACACCGGTCACGGCATGAGCGAACAATTCATCCGCGAGCGGCTGTTCCGGCCGTTTGAATCAACCAAGCGCGCCGGCATGGGCATAGGCGTGTTCGAGAGCCGCGAGTATGCGCGTGAGATCGGCGGCCGCCTGGAGGTGAGCAGCGTGCCGTCGCGCGGCACCACGTTCCGCCTGATCTTGCCCTTGCATGCGGACGCGGCGGCGGCCTGAGGCCGAGAGGAGTGACATGGGAAAAAGTAAATTGCTGGTGGTGGAAGACGATGCGGGCCTGCAGAAGCAGCTGCGCTGGAGCCTGGACGCCTACGAGGTGGTGCTGGCGGATGACCGCGAGTCGGCGATGGCGCAACTGCGCCGGCACCAGCCGGCGGTGGTCACCATGGACCTGGGCCTGCCGCCCGACCCGGACGGCGCGCGCGAAGGGCTGGCCTTGCTGCAACAGATGCTGGCGGCGGCGCCGGATACCAAGGTCATCATCCTGTCCGGCAACCAGGCCCGCGAGCATGCGCTGAAAGCCATCGCCATGGGGGCGTATGATTTCCACCAGAAGCCGCTCGACGCGGACACGCTGTCGCTGGTGGTGGCGCGGGCCTTCTATCTGCACGCGATGCAGCAGGAAAACCGCCGCATGCTGCAAATCCAGTCGGACTCGCCGCTGGCCGGCATCATCAGCCGCGATCCCGGCATGCTCAAGGTGTGCCGCAGCGTGGAACGGGTGGCGCCGTCGTCGGCCACGGTGATGCTGTTGGGCGATTCGGGCAGCGGCAAGGAGTTGATCGCGCGCGGCTTGCATCGTCTGAGTTCGCGGCACGACAAGCGCTTTGTCGCCATCAATTGCGCCGCCATACCCGAACAGCTGCTGGAGAGTGAATTGTTCGGCTACGAAAAAGGCGCGTTCACCGGCGCCCAGCGGCAGACGCTGGGCAAGCTGGAGCTGGCGCACGGCGGCACCTTTTTCCTCGACGAGATCGGCGACATGGCGATGTCCTTGCAGGCCAAGCTGCTGCGTTTCCTGCAAGAGCGCGTGATCGAACGGGTGGGCGGACGCAGCGAGATCAGCATCGATGTGCGCATCGTCTGCGCCACCCATCAGAACCTCAAGGCACTGGCCGAAAGCGGACGGTTTCGCGAAGATCTGTTCTACCGGCTCAGCGAGATCGTGCTGTCGATACCGCCCTTGCGCGAGCGCGTCGGCGACAGCGCCTTGCTGGCCCACCATTTCAAGAACAAGTGCTGCGCCAGCGAGTCGCGCTCGGCCCTGCATTTCAGCCCCGAGGCCTTGGCGGCGATCGAGGCCTATGCCTGGCCGGGCAATGTGCGCGAGATGGAGAACTGCATACGGCGGGCCGTCATCATGGCCGACGGACCGCAAATTACAGCGCTGGACCTGGGCTTGCCCGACAGCGCGGCAGCCGAAGCCAGCGTCAACCTGCGGCAGGCGCGCGACGCGGCCGAGTACAAGGTGATGGTGCAGGCGCTGGCGCGGGTCGACGGCAACATCGTCAAGGCCGCCGAGTTGCTGGGAGTCAGCCGGCCGACCTTGTACGACCTGATGAACCACCACGGCCTGAAGTAGCGGCTATTCGGCCTCGCGCCATTGGCCGGCGGCGCTCAACTGGTTTTTCAGGCCCGGCAGCGGGAAGCCCAGGCCATAGGCCAGGTGGGCGCTGGCGAGCGCCTGTTGGTAGTCCTTGCGCTTGAGGTAGAGCAGGCCGAGATTGTAGTGCGTGGTGGCGTTGCCCGGCTCCAGCCGGACGGCTTCCTTCAGCTGCTCCAGCGCGGCGTCGGACTGTCCCAAGCCCAGCAGGTAGCCGCCGAACAGGGCGTGGACCCGGGCGTCGTCCGGCCGGAAGCGCAGCGCGCGGTCGAAGTAGCAGCCGATCGAATAGTGGGCGCCGTAGGGTTTGGGGGTCTTGTCGCGCAGCGCCAGTTTGCTCATCGCCGCCAGCGCCCGGTGGTGGTTGGGAAAATGATCCAGGGTGTAGCCGATGTCGCTGCCCAGCGAGCCGGAAGAGCCGCGCACCAGCCGCTCCACCTCGGGCGTGAAATGGTAATGCTCGACCACGCTCAAGCCTTCGCGGTCGGTGGGGTTGGTGTAGTCGCCGCCGGGATCGTGGCGGACGTAGGTGCCGCAGTCCTCGCCGACGGCGGGGCGGGGCGCGGCGCTGCCGCCTGCGACGGCGAGCAGCAGCGGAATGGCCAGGTAGGCGTGTGGTTTCATTGCTACTCCTTGTGGGCGGCGTGGTCCAGCAGCGTGGCCAGCTGGCCGGTGCGGGCGCTGCGCGAGTGGCCTTCGATGACGGCGCGCGCGGCCAGCGGTGCTTGCTGTGTTTGGCACAGATGCAGGAAACGCAGCAGGGCGGCGGCGATGCTGTCTGCGTTGTCGAGCTGGCCGATGGTGTCGATGCCGGCGGCGCGCAGCGCGGCCGCCGTGTCGCCGGCGGCGTCGGTCAGGGCCAGCACGGGGCGGCGGGCGCGCAGGTATTCGTACAGCTTGGCCGGGATCTGGCTGTTGCAGTTGGCGGCCTGGAGCAGCAGCAAGCCGTCGGCGTCCAGCATCTCCGCCAGCGCGGCGTGGTAGGGCTGCGGCGGCGCCAGTTCGACCAGCCCGGCCGCGCCGGGATAGTGCTGCATCAGCGCGCGCAGGTGGTCGTCGTGCGCGCTGGCGCGCAGCAGCAGGCGAAAGTTTTCCGGCGCCAGGCGGCGCTCGGCCGCCAGCCTGGCCAGCGCCGCAAACAAGGGCCCCGGGTCGCGCTCGGATGGATAGATGACGCCGCTGTGCAGCAGCCGGAAGGGGCCGCGCGGAGCCGGCGTCGGTGCCGCCGCTTCGGCGATGCGGAAGCTGGCCTCGTCGTAGCCGTTCTCGATCAAGGCCAGGCGCCGGGCGTCGGCTTGCGGATGGCGCAAGCCCAGCCCGTTCAGGGCGCCGGGGGTGGTGCAGACCACGGCGGACGCCCGCCGCATCGCCTGGCGCTCGATCCAGGCGTGGATGCGGCGGCGGCGCGGATCGGGCGGGTAGTCGCGATCGACCATCGGGTCGCGCTGGTCGGCGATCCACGGCAGGCCGGTCAGGCGGTGCAGGCTGAGCGCGATCAAGTGCGCCGTGGCGATGGGATAGCTGGACCAGATGGCGTCCGGGCGATGCTTGCGGATCAGGCCCAGGCCGGCCGGCACCGCGCCCAGCCACCAGGAAATCCAGCGGTCCGGCTGGGCCAGAAAATCCGGATAGCGCCCGCGCAGCGCGAGATGGCGGGAACTATCGAGCGCGAAGCTGCGGTGCACCGGCGGGTCGTCGCTGGTCTGGGCGGCGCCGATCTCTTCGTAGGCGCGCGGGTGGACCGTCAGCACCGTCGGCTGCCAGCCGAATTCCGGCAGGTGCCGGCTGAACGCCAGCGTGCGGTGGATGCCGCTGCCTCCGCTCAGCGGCGGGTAGTGATAGGCGATCATCAAGACGCGCTTCACCATGACGCCAACCAGTCGGCGCAGGCGCTGGCGACGTTGGCGCGCCAGATCTTGCTGGAAAAGGTGTGGTTGGCCTGCGGCACGTGGACCAGGCGGACCCGTGGACCGTCGAGCAGCCGGCGCCAGTGCGTCTGATGGTCGTACAGCGCCGAGAATTCGCGCGCCCCCAGGTCGGCGCCGCTGAGCACGATCAGCGTGCGGCCGTGGAATTGGTGCAGCGCGCGGTAGAGCCGCTGCGGCAGGGGGGCGTCCGTGGTGGGCGCCTGCCTGGCCGCGGCAGCCAGTGCGATGAAGGAGCGCAAGCTGCGTTTCAGATGCACGGCGCCGCCCTTGAGCTTGAGCCAGAAGTCGCGGTCCAGCAGGCGCTGCACGTAGTAATGCCTGAGCGTGGCGCGCGCCTTGCCTTGTTCGGTACGCACCCAGGGATTGAGCATCACCAGCCCGGTCACGCGGGGATCGCGCGCGGCGTGGCGGGCGGCTGCGGTGGCGCCGTCGCACAAGCCCCACAACACCAGCTCCCGCATGGCCGGCAGCTGGTTGAAGAACTCGGCGATCGCGGCGTCCAGGTCGTCGTCCAGTTGTTCGAAGTGGCGCGGCTCGCCTTCGCTGTCGCCCATGCCGCGGTAGTCGAAGCGCATGACGGGGATGCCGGAGGCGGCCAGCTCCTGGGCCAGCAAGACGAAGTGCCGGTGGCTGCCGATGCGGTATTGCGGCCCGCCGGTGACGATCAGTACGCCGCGTGCTTGCGGCCGCTCCGGCAGGTGCAGGATGCCGACCAGGGCGCAGTCCTGGCAGAGGAAATGCAAGGCCAGGCGTTGCCAGTTCATGCCGGCCCCGCCGGCATGGCGGCCAGTGTCGCGCTGATCAGCGCGGGCACTTCGGCGATCTCGGGGGTGGACCAGAACGGCGCTCCCGCCAGCGCAAAGGCATCGACGTGGGCGCCGGCGCCTTCCCAGCGCTCCAGCAGCAAGGCCGATGCCGGCTGCAGCGCGACCGGCTGGGTCGGCGCGGCCAGTTCCAGCCATTGCACCGGACACACGGGACGGCCGCCGGCCTCGGCGTTCCGGATGGCGTCGCACAGTTCGGCGTCCAGCGTGTAGCCGGCGAATTCGTCCGAGCCGGCCGGCTGGCCGGCGCCGAATAGTCTGGCCGCGTTTTGCAGCCGCATGAACTGGTGCAGGTGCGGCCGTCCGCTGACCACCGCCTGCCACAGCACCAGGCCGGCCGGCGCCGGCCGGGCGCGCTCGGCGAACTGCAAGGCCAGCAGGGCGCCCAGGCGCAGGCCCCACAGGTAGGCGGGGCCGGGGGCATGCTCGGCCAACCATTGCCAGCCCAGCGCCAGGTCGGCCAGCCAGATATCCCAGCGCGCATCCGAGAAATCGCCGCTGCTGTCGCCGCAGCCGTACAGATCCAGTTGCAGCACGCCATAGCCGGCGCTGGCATAAGCGCGCGCCTGGAGCGCGGCCATGCGCCGACTCTTGTTCAGTTCTTCGGCGAAGGGATGGACGTACAGCAGCGAGCCGCGCACCTGCGCTGCCGGGTGTGGCGGGTAGTACAGGCAGAAGCGGTCGCCTGCGTCGGCCTTGAGAAAGAAGGGCAGCGCGTGGCTGCGTTGTGGGTAGCCGTTCACGCCAGCTTGCCCTGCACGAATGCCGCGAGCGTGCCGACCGTGTGGAAATGGCGGGCATTGATTTCATCGTCGTCGACGATGATGCCGAACTGCTGCTCCAAGGCCACGATGAGGTTGACGACCGCCATCGAATCGAGTTCGGGCAGGCTGCCCAGCAAGTAGGTGTCTGGATTGAGCTGCATTTTTGCCAGGCCCAGCGTGGCGCGCAGGGTCTGGCAGACTTGATCTATTATCGGCATGGCGGCTCCTCGGGTAAGGCACTGGTATCGAACAGTAATTGTGGACAGTTGCCCGCGTGGCGCGACAAGTGCAGGAATGGCGCCTGGCTGGCCCACATCCATTGCCAGCGGCCGCAGCGCAGAAAAATGGCGCTGCCCATGCGCACCACGCCGATGCGGGCATGGGCGCGCAGCGACGCCGGATTGAAGGCGGAGATGCGGCTGCAGGTCCAGCGTATGCCGCGCTGGCGCAAGTGGCGGCGCGCCGCTTCCCACAGGCGGGGAAAGACCCAGCCCAGGCGTTCCTCCGGCCGGATCCAGACGTCGAAATCCCAGGACGCGCGCGAGCTGGCGAGCCGGTAGCGGACGCGCACTTCATCTTCCAGATAGGCGTCGGGTATCAGCCAAAGAAAGCCCGCCAGCCGGCCCTTGCGCCACGCGGTCAGGCTGAGCGCGCCTTGTGCATGGCGTTGCCTGACCACGTGTTCGGGACGCGGATAGTCGGCCGGCGTGCGGTCGGCGGCCGCATGTTCGTGGATGTCGATGTCCTGTCCGCGCGTGCCGCACAGCGGTGTGTCGCCCACGTACTGGGCCACAAAATGGTAGCGGTACAGCGCCCACGTGCCGGCGCTGGCCGCGTCCAGCAATTGGGCGATCCAGTACAGCATGGCATTCAGCCAGCCCAGTTGCAGGTAGGTGTGACGCAGGCCAGTAGTCATCGCGGCGGGATAAGTGAAGAGCGGAATACAGATTAGACCCCGCACACAAGGCGGCGGGTTTGCGCCAGCACAAGCGGGCTGCATGCTTGAGCAACATCAAGGAGTCGATGGCGATTTGTCTCAATCATAGAGGGCAGTCTATCTATGGGATATCGCTATGACGCAGCTAGTTCACGAACTCATCTTTCAGACGGCGCAGCGCGAACCGCGGCGCCAGGCGCTGTCGTACCAGGGTGTCGGGCTGAATTACGTCGCGCTGGCGCAGATGGTGCAGCTGGCCGCAGCCGCCTGGGTCCATCACGGACTGGGGCGCAGCGAGCGGCTGGCGGTGTACATGGAAAAGCGCGAGGAAGCGGTGGTGGCCATGTTTGGCGCGGCGGCTGCCGGCGCGGTGTTTGTGCCGGTCAATCCGGTGTTGAAGCCGGACCAGGTGGCGCACATCCTGGGCGACTGCGACGTGCGCATCCTGGTCACCACGCGCGAGCGCTACGGCCAGCTGGCGGCGGCGCTGGCCGCTTGCCCGGGCTTGCGCAAGGTGGTGGTGATCGGTTCGATGGAGACGTTGACGCTGCCGGACGGCGTGCAACTGCTGTCCTGGCGCGAATGCATGCGCGAGGCGCCGCAGACCGCGCTGCATGCCTGCATCGACAGCGACGTCGCCGCCATCCTGTACACCTCGGGCAGCACCGGCCGGCCCAAGGGCGTGGTGCTGTCGCACCGCAATCTGGTGGCCGGCGCGCTGAGCGTGTCCTCCTATCTGGTCAATACGCCGGAGGACCGCATCCTGTGCGTGCTGCCGCTGAGCTTTGATTACGGCCTGAGCCAGCTGACCACGGCGTTTGCCGTGGGCGCCTGCGCGGTGCTGCTGAACCACCTGTTGCAGCGGGACATACTCGACGCCGTGCAACGCGAGCGCATCACCGGCCTGGCCGCCGTCCCGCCGCTGTGGATGCAGCTGGCGGACCTGGACTGGCGCCATGCGCAGCGGCTGCGCTACATCACCAATTCCGGCGGCGCCATGCAGCGCCATACGCTGGCAACCCTGCGCAAGGCCTTGCCGTACACGCAGATCTATCTGATGTACGGCCTGACCGAGGCGTTCCGTTCGACCTTCCTGGCGCCCGAGCAGCTGGACCGCCGGCCGGATTCGATCGGCAAGGCGATCCCGAATGCGGAAATCATGGTGTTGCGCGGCGACGGTTCGGCCTGCGCCCCCAACGAACCGGGCGAGCTGGTGCACCGCGGCGCGCTGGTGGCGATGGGCTACTGGAATGATGCGCAGCGCACCGCCGAACGCTTCCGTCCGCTGCCGGACCGGCTGGGCGGATTGCCCGTTCCCGAGATGGCGGTGTGGTCCGGCGACACCGTGCGCTGCGACGACGAAGGCTATTTGTACTTCATCGGTCGCAGCGACGATATGATCAAGACCTCGGGCTATCGGGTCAGTCCGACCGAAGTCGAGGAGGTGGTGTACGCCACCGGCATGGTGGCCGAGGCCGCCGCCATAGGCGTGCCGCACGCCACCCTGGGACAATCGATCACCCTGGTCGCGGCCGCCTTGCCGCAGGGCGCCATCGACGGCGCGGCCTTGCTGGCGGCCTGCCGCCAGGCCTTGCCGGCCTATATGGTGCCGGCCGCGATCGACGTGCGCGGCGTGCCCTTGCCGCGCAATCCGAACGGCAAGATCGACCGCAAGCTGTTGGCCGAGCAGCTGGCCAGTCCGCGAGGCGAGTCGTGACGGCGCCGGACGGGCTGCCGCGCCATGCCGAACCCAAGCAGTTTCCGACCCGGGATGACGTGCTTCAGATCGGTGGCATGCCGCTGACGCGCCTGGCGGAACGGGTGGGAGCCACCCCCTTCTACGCTTACGAGCGGACCCACATCGCGACCCGTGTCGGCTTGCTGCGGCACGCGCTGCCCAAGGGGGTGCAGCTGCACTATGCCCTGAAGGCCAACCCGATGCCGGCGCTGGTGCAGATGATGGCGGGCTTGGTGGATGGCTTCGACGTCGCCTCAGGTGGCGAGCTGAAGGTCGCGCTGGACGCCGGCATGGCCGCCGGGCGCATCAGCTTTGCCGGGCCGGGCAAGCGCGACGCGGAATTGCGCTGCGCGGTGGCGGCCGGCGCGCTGCTGCATCTGGAGTCCGAAAGCGAGATGGAGCGGCTGGCGCGGATAGGGGCTGAGCTGGGCATGACGCCGCGCGTGGCGGTGCGGGTCAATCCGGATTTCGAATTGAAGTTGGCCGGCATGAAGATGGGCGGAGGCGCGCGCCCGTTCGGCGTCGACGCCGCGCGGGTGCCGGCGATGCTGCGCAGGCTGGCGCAGCTGGAGCTGGATTTCCACGGCTTCCACCTGTTTTGCGGCGCGCAGAATCTGTCGGCCGCGGCGATTTGCGAGGCGCAACGGCTGAGCGTGGAGCTCGGCCTGCGTCTGGCGGACCACGCGCGCGCGCCGATGCGCATGCTGAACATCGGCGGCGGCTTCGGCGTGCCGTATTTTCCCGGCGAACGGGCGTTGGCGCTGGACGCCGTGGCCGAGGGACTGGAGCGGTCGCTGGGCATGCTGCGCCAGGGCTCGCCCGATACCGAGCTGATCCTGGAGCTGGGGCGCTATCTGGTGGCCGAGAGCGGGATCTACGTCTGCCGCGTGCTGGAGCGCAAGCGTTCGCATGGACAGACGTTTCTGGTCACCGACGGCGGCCTGCATCAGCATCTGGCGGCATCGGGCAATTTTGGCCAGGTGATCCGCAAGAACTATCCGGTCGCGATCGGCAATCGCATGCACAGCGGGCCGCCGGAGACGGTGTCGGTGGTGGGGCCCTTGTGCACCCCGCTGGATTTGTTGGCGGATCGCATGGAATTGCCGCGCGCCGAGGTGGGCGACCTGGTGGTGGTGTTCCAGTCCGGCGCTTACGGGCTGACTGCGAGCCCGACCGCCTTTCTCAGTCATCCCTTGCCGCTGGAGGTGCTGGTATGAGCGGCCTGTGCGGCTATCTGGCCGCGGCCGACGCCGGCGGCGTGCGGCATACGCTGGCCGGCATGGCGTCACCGCTGGCGCGTTTTGACGACAGCCCGATCCGCATGGTGGCGGCGCCACGCGGCGGCGTGGCCGTGGCCGCGGCGGCGGACAGCGTCAGCCTGCATGGCGCCGGCGGCGTGCTGGTCGCCGTCTGGGGCCGGCCCTTGCTGAACGGTTGCGCTGAAAATATCGCGGAGCGCTTTGCCGCGCTGTGGCTGATCAACGGCGCCAAGGCTTGCGCGGCACTGTCCGGTCCGTTCGCGCTGTGCGCGATGGCCGATGCGGGCGGGCAATTGCTGTTGGCCATCGACCGCAGCGGCGTGCACGCCATGCACTATCAGCAGGTGAAGCAAGGCGTGTTGTTCGCTTCCTCGGCCGCCGCATTGCAAGCCCATCCGCATGCGGTGGCGACGCTGGATCCGCAGTCGCTCTACAACTATCTGTATTTTCATACGGTGCCGGCGCCGCGCACGGTGTATCGCGGCCAGCGCCGCCTGCAGCCCGGCGAATATGTGCAGTACCGGCACGGCCATCTGGAGACCGGCGACTATTGGAAGATAGAGTACCAGGAACAGTCCGCCATCCCATTCGGCGAGCTCAAGCGGCAATTCCTGGCGACGCTGGAGAGTTCGGTGCGGCGCTCGGCCGATGGCGCCAGGACCGGTGCCTTCCTCAGCGGCGGCACCGACAGCTCGACCTTGGCCGGCATGCTGGCCAAGGTCAGCGGTCGCGCGCCACCGACGTATTCGATCGGCTTCGACGTGGCCGGCTACGACGAGATGCGCTATGCGCGTATCGCCGCCCGCCATTTCGGCGCCGATCACCATGAACTGTATGTGACGGCGGGGGATGTGGCCGCCGCGATACCGCGCATAGCCGCCGCATCGGACCAACCTTTCGGCAATTCGTCGGCGATACCGGCCTACTATTGCGCCAACCTGGCGCGCACCGACGGCGTGACCCGTTTGCTCGGCGGCGATGGCGGCGATGAACTGTTCGGCGGCAATGAGCGCTATGCCGATCAGGCGGTGCTGTCGCGCTATGAACAGTTGCCGTCGGCATTGCGGCAGGTGGCGCTGGAGCCCTTGCTGTTCGGCCTGACCGGCAAGCTGAACCTGGGGTTGCTGCGCAAGGCGCGCAGCTATGTCACGCAGGCGGTGGTGCCGATGCCTGCCCGGCTGGAAACCTATAATCTGTTGCACCGTTACGGACCGGCAGCGGTGTTGCACGCCGATTTCCTCGCCAGCATCGACGAACGGGCGCCGGGCGACCAGATGAGCGAGTGCTACTGGCAGAGCAAGGGCCTGAGCCAGATCAATCGCATGCAGACGCTCGATCTGCGCTACACGCTGGCCGACAACGATTTGCGCAAGGTGCGCCTGGCCTGCGAGCTGGGCGGGGTGGATGTGGCCTTCCCATTCCTGGGCGACGAGATGCTGGCTTTTTCCGCGCGGCTGACGCCCAGGGACAAGCTGAACGGCACGCGGCTGCGCTACTTCTTCAAGCGCGCGTTGCGCGGCTATCTGCCGGCAGCCATCCTGCGCAAGAAGAAACACGGATTCGGCTTGCCCTTCGGCCACTGGCTGCAGCAGGACGCGGGCTTGCAAAGCCTGGTGTTGGATAGCCTGAGCGACCTGAAGAAGCGGCACATCATCCGCGAGGACTTCATCGAGCACCTGATGCATACCTTGCTTGCCGAACACCCCGCCTATCACGGCACGATGGTCTGGGTGTTGATGATGCTGGAGCAATGGCTGGCCAAGTCAGGCGTGCCGGCTGGCAAATAACCGGAACAGAAAGCGCAGGCGCTCCGGTTCCCACGGCGTGTAGCGCGGCAGTTGCAGCGGATCGCTGGCGGCGTGCGCGGCGCCGGCTTCGGTGCTGACCGCCGCGGCGAAGCCGAGCTTGCGCGCCAGGTCGACATGGCGCTGGTCGTAGTCCACGCCGGGTTTTCCGTTGGGATAGGCGAACAAGGTGACCGGGGCCTGGATCAGTTCTTCGAGGGCCGACTTGCCGCGGGCCATATCGGCCTCGGCCGCTGCATCCTGCTGGCGCGCCAGGATGGGATGGGAGGCGGTGTGGGCGCCGATTTCCATGCCGGCCGCATGCAGCGCGCGCACTTGCTGGGAGTCCATCATCAGCTGCTCCTGGCGCGCCGGGGCCAGGCGCCGCGCCAGCGCATGGCGCTGTGCGCAGGGCAGGTATTTGAGCGCCGCCAGCAGTTGCTCGATGGCTTGCTGTTTGTGGCGCAGGGTGTGCAGTTGCAAGGCCTCGCAGCCCGGCGCCCCCGCGTGCAGTACCTTCTGCCGGGCCTGGCGCACGCAGGCTATCACGTCGTCGTTCCACATCTGGCCGCCGTCCAGGTAATCGCTGGCGATGAAGAAGGTGGCGCTCAGCCCGTGGCGCTGCAAGACCGGCAAGGCCTGGGTGGCGTTGTCCGCATAGCCGTCGTCGAAAGTGATGCAGGCGGCGCGCGCGGGCAGGGTGCCCAGGCGCAGCTGTGCGCTGGCGCGGCTCAGGGGCAGCACACGAAAACAACGTTTCAGCATGGCCATGTGGCGGTCGAAGCGCCGCACGTCCGGCAACTCCGGCAGCAAGGGATCGGCCTGCGCCAGCACGCGGTGGTAGACCAGGATCGATAGCCGCCGGCTCATGACTGTCCGATCGCCGCCCGGCGGTTGTCCAGGCCGCCTTGCACGCTGGGGCGGACGGCGTGCTGTCGTTCCGCCACCAGCGCGCGGGTGGCGACCAGGATGCCCATCAAATAATAGGGGACATCAAAATACAGCAGGCTGAGGAAGGCGCCGCCGACCGCGAAGCCGACCAGGCTGGCTTGCACCATGGTGGCAAGCTGCTGCGCCCATTCCAGCTCCGGCTGGTCGCGGCTGTGGCGCACGATCCAGGCCGCCGAACGCCAGGTCAGGCCGAGCAGCAGCAGGTACAGCGCCAGGCCGACAAAGCCGTGCTCGCCCAGCGCCTGGAAATAGATGCTGTGGGCGGCATGGACGTCGTGCGGATTGGGCGCGTAGAGAAAGAAGGTGGTCGGCTCGGCGATCTCGAAACCACCGCCGAAGAAGCGGTCCTTGGCCAGGTTCCACGCCATGTGCCAGGCATTGATGCGGCCCATCGCCGACTCGTCTTGCTGATAGGCGCCGATGCTGTCCATGCGCTCGCTCCAACGCTCCGGCATGAAGAGCAGGGCCAGCGGCGTCAGCAGCGCAATCAGGATGCCGGCGGTGAATTTGTGGCGGCTCTTGAGCCACATCACCATGATCATGGCGGCGATCGCCAGCAGCGCGCCGCGCGAGTACGAGCCCAGCGCGGCCATCGCGCTGAGCAGCATCATCGCGCTCAGGCCATGCCGCAACCAACGCTTTTCGCTGCGCAGTTGCAGGTAGCGCATCAGGGGGATGGTCATGATCAGGGCCAGGGCGATTTCATTGTTGTCGCCGATGAAGGTGCCTTCCGGCCCCCAGACACGGTCGCCGCCGCCGGTGCGCAGCGTGAAGATGCCGCCCTTGACGCCATAGTAGCCCAGCGACATCACCAATACCCACAGCAGGCGCTGGATGTCGTCGCGGTGGCGTATCACCATCATGGTGACCAGGCTCATCAGCATGATCTTCATGACCTTGCTCCATTGCACATAGGCGAACGCGGGAAACATGGCGAACAGGGTGGTGACGTTCATCCACAGTATCAGCGCGATCAAGGTGAAGGTGATGGCCGAGACCGGCAAGGTCTTGGCCATGCGCGAAATGGCGACGCTGAACATGGTCGCCACCGCGACGATGAAGGCGAAGGGAAACGTGGCGGCGAAGCCCCAGCTCTGCGTGTGCGGATTCATCACACTGATCCATACCCACATCAACACGCCGTTGACGGGATTGCGCAGGATCAGCGGCAGGCTGCCGAAGACGATAAGGGTGATCAGGATGTCGCGCATAGGCAAGGGAACTCGTTGATGCGGCTCAACGAAGTATTTGAGCCTGTCATTACACTGGATTGTCACGTTCTGTAATCTTAGGATATGGGAGAAGCACTCTTGTTGACCGTTCTCATAGCGACCTGCAATGGCGTACAGACACTGCCCAAAGTGCTGGATGGCTATTGCCGTCTGCAAACGCCCGGCCAGGCATGGCGGCTGATCATTATCGAGAACGGCAGCAGCGACGGCACCGGCGCCCTGATTGCGCAATATCGCGAGCGCCTGCCGCTGCATCTGCTCAGTACGCCAGACAAGGGCAAGAACGCTGCCCTGAACCTGGCCGTGGAATGGGCGTTGCGCCACTGCGACGATGACGCCCTGTTTATTTTCAGCGATGACGATGCCACGCCGGCGCCGGACTGGCTGCTGCAATGGGAGCGCTGCGCCACCGCGCATGCGGAGTACGCGGTGTTCGGCGGGGCGATAGAGGCGGATTGGGCGGTTGCGCCGCCGGAGTGGTTGCCGCGCCTGGTTCCGGTCGGGCTGACCTTCGGCCTGACCGCCGGCGCGCAAGCCGAGGGGCCGGTATTTCCCGGCCTGGTGTGGGGCGCCAACATGGCGGTGCGGCGGGCGGTGTTCGATGCCGGCTATCGCTACGACAGCTCGATCGGCCCGAATGGCGGCGCCTACGCCATGGGCAGCGAAACCGAGCTGACCCGCCGGCTGGCACTGGCCGGCTACCCGGCCTGGTTCTATCCTCACGCGAGGGTGGCGCACCATATCCGCACCCATCAATTGACGCAGGAGTATGTGCTGGACAAGGCCTGGCGTTTCGGCCGCGGCAAGTATCGGCAAGACCGGCCGGGCACCTTTCCCGAATGGTCGGGCGTGCCGCGCTGGATGCTGGCGCGGTTTGCGCTGGAGTGCCTCGGCTACCTGCGCGCGCGGCTGCGGGGCGACGCCGACGCGCTGTTCCGGCGGCGCTGGGAACTGGCTTTCTTGCGCGGCTATTTTTTCGAGGCCAGGCGGGGGCGCGGCGATGCCTGCAAACGGGTGCTGATCACCAGTTATTCCGGCGAACTCGGCGGGATGGAAATGCGCATGGCGCAGGAATTGCGCTACCTGCGCCAGGCCGGCGCCGACGGCAGCCTGGCGCTGCGCCGCTTCGCCGGCATCGAAGCCTGGACTGGACGGCTGGCGCACGAGCAGATCGTGGTGGCGGAATTCGATCCGCCGGCCTTCTTCGAGCAGTGGTCCTGGCGCCGCTGGAACCTGCTGCGGGCCAGGCTGGGCGCCGCGCGGCGGCTGCGCGCCTTTCGCGCCGACCTGGTGCATGTCGCCTGGTGCTGGACCAATTACGGCGCCTCCGCCTTGTGGCTGGCGCGCTACTGCCGCCTGCCGGCCGTCATCAGCGTGCACAATGCGTTCCCGGCGGCGGAGATCAGCGACTGGCACCAGCCCTTGCTGCGCCAGGCTTTCGGCGCGGTGCGCGGGGTCTACGCCGTGTCGCGCTCGGCGATGGCGCATTTCATGGCCATCTATCAGCCCTATCTGCCGGCGACCGCGCGCGTGGCGGTGATACCCAATTGCGTCGACACCGATAGATTCAAGCCGGGTGCGGAGCTGCGCCACGCCGCGCGCCTGGCGCTGCAACTGCCGCCAGCGGCGCTGGTGATCGGCGTCGCCGCCCGCCTGTCCGAGCAAAAGCGGCCCCAGCTCTTGCTCGATCTGTTCACGCTGCTGCGGCAGCGATTGCCGCAGCTGTATCTGGTCCTGATCGGCAGCGGTCCGCTCGAAGCCGGGCTGCGGCGGCAAGTGGAGCAGGCCGGATTGGCGCCGTATGTGGTGTTCACCGGTTTCGTGCCGGATCTGGAAAAGCTGTTGCCGGCGCTGGACTTGCACGTCTTGATGAGCCGGAACGAAGGCTTCGGCATCGCGACGATCGAGGCGATGGCCTGCGGCGTCCCCGCCGTCGCGACGGACGTGCCGGGCAGCGCGGACATCCTGCGCGACAGCGGCGGCGGGCTGCTGGTGCCGGCCGATGATGTCAAGGCGGCCGCGGCCCTGGTGGGCGAACTGCTGGACCAGCCGGGCCGGCGCGCGGCCATGGGGCGACAGGCGCGCCAGGAGGCTGTCGAGCACTACAGCCGCGCCGTGGTGGGCCGGCAGGTGCTGGCCTTTTACGACCAGCTGATCTGAGGCGGCGCCATGCAGCCGCGCATGTCCTTCCTGCTGTCCTTCGCTGAAAAGTACACGCTGCTATTGGTGAACACGGCCGGCACGATGATACTTGCGCGGCTGCTGACACCGGCCGAGATCGGCGTCTACGCGGTCGGTGCCGTGCTGGTCGGGCTGGCGCAGGCGGTGCGCGATTTCGGTGTCGGGCCGTACGTGATCCAGGAGAAACAGCTGAACGAGCAGAAGTTGCGGGCGGCGTTGGGTACCAGCATCCTGGTGGCATGGTCGTTGGCGCTGGTGGTGCTGCTGAGCAGCGGTGTGGCGGCCCGGTTCTATCGCGATCCGCGACTGAGCTCGGTGTTGCAACTGCTGTCGATCAACTTCCTGCTGATACCGTTCAGCTCGCTGGCCTTGCCGTGCTTGCGGCGCCAGATGCGCTTCTCGGCCATCTTCGCGATCAATACCGCCAGCAGCGGCGCGCAGTTGCTGGTCTCGGTCGGGCTGGCCTGGCTGGGGCATGGCTATCTGAGCCTGGTCTGGGGCGCGGTGGCGGGCACGGCGGCGGGGCTGCTGGCAAGCATCTGCTGCTGGCCCAGTGGCCTGCCCTGGCTGCCGGCGCGGAGCGGCATGGCGGCGATCCTGTCGTTCGGCACGATCTCGACGGCCGGCAGCGTGATCGACGAGCTGGGCGTGGCCGCGCCCGACCTGATCGTGGGTAAGTTGATCGGCGTCGCCGAAGTGGGCATCTTTGGCAAGGCGCAAGGCGTGTTGAACGTCTTCAACCAGTTGGTGACCAGCGCCATCTCCCCCGTCATCTTCCCGCTGTTTTCGGCCCAGGCGCGGGCCGGCGGCGACCTGCGGCAAGCCTACCTGACCACCGCCAGCTACGTGACCGTGTTGGCCTGGCCCTTCTTTGGCTTTGTGGCGATTTCGGCGCCGGCACTGGTGCGCGTGCTGTACGGCCCACAGTGGGATGCATGCGTGCCCTTGATACGCATCATGTGCCTGTCGAGCGCCTTATATAGCATGTTTAGCATGGCGCGCTATCTGTTCGTGGCGATGGGCGCAGTGCGCTCCCAGGCCAAGCTGGACGCCTTGTCGGCGCCGGTGCGCGTGCTGGCCGTGCTGTTGGCCGCGCCGCTGGGGCTGGAGTGGGTGGCGTGGGCGGTGGTGGTCGGCGGCGTGTTCAGGAGCCTGTGGACCTTCCGCTACCTGCGGCAGCTGGCGGCGTTGCAGGCCGGCGCCTTGCTGGGCGCGGTCAGGCGCAGCGCCTTGGTGGCGCTCAGCAGCCTGAGCGGTCCGTTGCTGCTGTTTGCCTGGCATCCGCTGGCGCCGGAGCGCGCGCTGTACCAACTGTCGATGGCCGGCTTGCTCGCCTTGCCGCTGTGGCTGGCGGCCATCCTTCTTTTCCAGCACGAGCTGGCCGCCGAATGTACTTTGGCGGGACGCAAAGTGTGGGCCAGGCTAGTCAAATAGGGAGTATTTTATGCGCGTAGGAATCCTGTCGTATCCCATGCTGTTCCAGCGCGAGGGCGGGCTACAGGTGCAGGTGCGCTCCACCATGCGTGCCTTGCAGCAGCAGTCGGCGCCCGGCCTGGAGGTGTCGCTGGTCGACGCCAACCGTGAGCGCCTGGATCAGTTCGACCTGATCCATGTATTCTCCGCGATCAACGGCAACCACCGCCTGGTGGAACTGGCGGTCGACCTCGGGGTGCCGGTGGTGTTGTCGTCGGTGTTGTCGCCGGGGTGGGGGCGGCTGGATGGCATGCGTGCCCGCCTGGCCGACCAGCTGACCGGCCGCCTGACCGGCTGGAACGTGCAAACCAGTTACGCGCAAACCAAACGCGCCTTGCAATTGGCGCAGATGGTGATCGCACTGGGCGAGGGCGAGCGCGACGCGATGGTCAGCGCGTTCCAGATTGCCGAGGGGAAGATCCGCGTGCTACCGAATGGCATCACCCCGCACTTCTTTGGCGCGCGGCCGGAAGAGTTCCGTCGTTGTACCGGGCTGTACGGTCCATTTGTGCTGATGGTGGGGGCCATTTCGCCCTACAAGAACCAGCTGGGATTGGTGCGGGCGCTGGAATCGACGGCATTGCCGGTGGTGCTGATCGGCCGGGCGCAGCGCCAGCACCAGCACTATTTGCAGCAATTGCTGGCGCAGCCGCGGGTACGCTGGCTGGGCCAGCTGGAGCATGACGATCCGCTGCTGGCCAGCGCCTACGCCAGCGCCTCCGTGCTGGCCTTGCCCAGCCAGGGCGAGGTGTTCCCCCTGTCGGTATTGGAGGCGCTGGCGGCCGGCACGCCGGTGGTGATGACCGACGAGAGCGCGCTCAGCCTGCCCGACAGCGGCTTCGCCGTGAAACAGCTGGCGTGGGACGATACGGCCGGCTTGCGGCTTGCCGTCGACGGCCTGCTGGCCCGTCCGCCGGAGCGGGCACGGGTGCGTTCCCTGGTCGAACGGTACAGCTGGCAGCGGGTCGCCGAGCAGATGGTGTCCTGTTATACCGAGCTGTATCACAGGACACGCCGCGAGCAAGAGGCGCGTCGTGCTGTTTAATTCCTTCAGTTTCCTGTTCCTGTATTTGCCGGCGGTGTTGGCCGGCTATTACCTGCTGGCGCGTATGCGCCCACGCTGGGCGATCGGCTGGCTGGCGTTGGCGTCGCTGTTCTTTTACGGCTATTGGGACTTGCGCTATCTGCCCTTGCTGATGCTGTCCATCGGATTCAACTATTGGGCCGCCGGCCGCATGCAGGCGGCGCTCCGGCGTCGCCGCTGGCTGGTGCTCGCGCTGACGGCGAACCTGGCCTTGCTGGGCTACTTCAAGTATGCCAACTTCTTCATGGACAACGTCTATGCGCTGGCCGGCTCCCCTGCGCGCGGATGGGACGTGATCCTGCCGATTGGCATTTCATTCTTTACCTTTACGCAGATTGCCTTCCTGCTCGATTGCTACCGGGGCAAGGCCGGCGAGTACCGCTTCGTGCACTACACCTTGTTCGTCAGCTATTTCCCGCATCTGATAGCGGGGCCGGTGCTGCATCACAAGGAAATGATGCCGCAGTTCGAGCGCCCGCCAGGCCTGAACGCGGCCGATGTCGCGGTGGGCCTGTCGATCTTCGTGCTGGGGCTGGCCAAGAAGGTGCTGCTGGCCGATCCGCTATCGACGCTGGTGGCGCCGGTATTTGCCGCCGATGCCCATCCGCAGCTGCTGGAAGCGTGGATCGGCACGCTGGCCTACAGCGTGCAACTCTATTTCGACTTTTCCGGCTATTCCGATATGGCGATCGGCTTGTCCCGGCTGTTCGGCGTGAAATTGCCGCTGAATTTCAACTCCCCTTACCAGGCTCGCAACATCGGCGAGTTCTGGCGGCGCTGGCATATGACCTTGTCGCGTTTCCTGCGGGACTATTTGTATGTGCCGTTGGGCGGCAATCGCCATCATCGCTATCGCAACCTGATGTTGACGATGCTGCTCGGTGGACTATGGCATGGCGCCGGCTGGACTTTCGTCGTGTGGGGCGGCTTGCACGGCTTGTATCTGGTGGCCTATCGCGGCTGGTTGGCGCGGGCGGGCGAAGGAGCGCCGCGCTGGTGGGGCAGGTGGCTGACCTTTTTCGCCGTGGTGCTTGCGTGGGCGGTGTTCCGGGCGCCCGACCTGGCGACTGCCGCCGATGTCTTGCGCGCCATGGCGGGGGCGAATGGGGTGGCCTTGCCGCGCGGCGTGGCCGCATATGCTTGCTGCTTGCCCTCCGCTTTCAGCTTCACGGGCATCCGCTGGATAGATTTCAGCGGCAACGCGGTGCCGGTGCTGCCGCTGGCGATGGCGCTGGCCTTGATGGCGCCGAATACGCAGGAAATCTTCCGCCACTACGCGCCGTGCATAGAGCAGTTGCTTGCCGCGCCCCGCCGTTGGCATTGGACCTGGCGTCCGCGCCCGACCTGGAGCCTGGCGTTTTCCCTGCTGTTTCTCGGTTGCCTGCTCAGCATGAACCGCGTCAGCGAATTCCTCTATTTTCAATTCTGATCATGCGCCAGGAAGCCGGCGCCGAATGGCGCAACTATGTCAGCGTATTTTGTGCCAGCAGCGCCACGGTGATCGCTGCGGTGACGGTGTTGAATTACCAGGTCGATCCGTATTTGACCCATCAATGGCAAACGCCGGAGCTACTGCGTCTGAGACCGGAACGGGAAAAACTCAGCGCCTGGGGTAAGACCTATGCGCTGGCGAAATTCAAGCCGACGGTGCTGTACGTCGGGAATTCCCGCACCGAACTGGGCTTGCCGACACGGACGGCGCCGTTTGCCGACCTGGACGTGTTTAACGGCGGCTTGTCCGGCGCGACACTGGGCGATGCGATGGCGATGGTGGACCACGCGGCGAAGATAGGACAGCTGAAAACCCTGGTTTGGGGGCTGGATGCGCCGTCGTTCACGATGGAGGTTGGCAACTCGGAATTCGAGCGCGAACTGGTGGCCGACGGGCCGCTATATTTATGGCGGCGCGCCTTGATCGATGTCAGGCGCAGCCTGGCGATTGACATGACGGAAGATTCCATCCGTGTGCTGCGCGGAACCTTCGGCAAGGCTTGCCGTTCCAGTCTGGCCTACTACGGCCAGCGGGACGTCGCCTGCATGCGCGGGCGTATCGAGGAGCTGGGAGGAACCCGCGCGGTGATCGTTCCGCGGCTGCGCGATTACCTGCGCGGCACGGGACCAACCGCGGCGGCGATGCTGGCGATGGATCGCAGCATGGCCAAGTTATGCGCGGCCGGCACCCGCGTCCGCCTGTATCTCAATCCTACCCACGCGATGACCGCCGACGCCTTGTATTGGGCCGGCAGGTGGCCGGCCATGGAGGCCTGGCAGCGCGCGCTGGCCGGCATGGGGCAACGATATCGCGCGGCGGGCTGCAATGTGCGCATCTATGATTTTTCCGGTTTCAACAGCGTGACGACCGAAGCCATTCCGCAAGTGAGCAGGCAGCCCGCCATGCGCTACTACTGGGAGACCTCGCACTACCGTAGCAATGTGGGGGCGATGGTACTGGCGCGGATGTTTGGGGGCGGCGACCCGCCGCAGGACTTTGGCATCGAGCTGAGACCGGAAACCCTGGAGCAGCGCCAGGCGGCGATGCGCCTGGCGCGCGAGCGGTATCACCTGCTGCACCCCGAGGAAACCGCGATGGTGCGCAAGGTGGTCGCGGAGCGCTAGTGCTTGCGCAGGACCGCGCAGCCTTTTTCACACGCCTGGCTGGTGTAGGCCAGCGCCGGAAATGCCTGGCGCCAGCGCAGCAGTATCGCTTGCTCGTCGGGGCGCGCGGCGTCGTCCAGGAAGACCGCGGCGCCGGCATTCAAGCGCGGGAACAGCAGCGGCCCGGCCGGGAAGCGCGCCTGCGGGCGTGTCGCTTGCGGCGGCCCGTCGATGACCAGCAGGTCGATCGCCAGCTGCGCGGGAAGCTGCGCCAGATCGTACCAGGGCCAGGATTGTGCGTCGATGTCGTACGCAGTCAAGGGCGCATCGATCACCGTGGCCCAATCCTGCAGTCCGTGGCGACGCAGCTGGGCGCGCGTCTGGGCGGCGAAATGGCGGTCGTGTTCCAGGCTGTAGACTTTGCCGCCGCCGTTCAACTGCATGCAGCGGGCCAGCACCAGCGTGGATATGCCGCTGCTGCATTCGAGCACCGTCGCCTGTTGCAAGGTGCGCGCATGGCGCGCCACTTCCAGCAGAAAATCCGGCGAGGCGGCCCAGCCCCGCGTCGGCGGCAGGCTGTGTTTCAGATCGAGCTCGACGTAGAGGCCTTGCAGGGCCTCCAGCTGGCGGAACAGGCCGGCCTGGTCGTTATGGGTCTGGTCGCGCACGTCGTACAGCAGGAGGTGGACGTGGCGCAGCTTGTGCAAGGCATAGAGCGCGACGGCCAGCAGCAAGGCCAGCGCGGTGAAGGCGAGTATGGGCATGTCGGCTCCTGATTCAGTTGGCGACTACTTTGCTGATGACGTAACGGTGCTTGCCTGAGGCCTCCGCCGGTATCTCGGCCACCTCTTCAATCACGATCTCCACGGAGGCCCCGAGGCGGGCGCGGAACTGGCGGATGATGTCTATCCTGATCAGCGCCGGCAAGCCGCTGACGCTGACCAGCAGCACGCGGGTGACGTCCAGGCTTTCCTGGACGATCTTGAAGGCGCGTATCTGCGGCAGGTCGCGCAGCACGTAGATCAGCGCCAGGCCGTGCATGACGGTGCCGTCGCGCGCCACGACGAAATCGGTGACGCGCCCCTCGACCCGCTTCAGCAGCGGCAGGCCGCGACCGCAAGGGCATGGCCGGGTGTCGAGCGCGCCGACGTCGCCGGTGGCGTAGCGGATGAAGGGGAAGTCGCGGCTGGCGAGGTGGGTGACCACGATGGCGCCGCTGTCGCCGGGCGCGACGGGCGCGCCTTGCGCATCGACGATTTCGAGGATGACGTCTTCGGCGGTGATGTGCATTCCGCCTTCGGGACATTCATGGGCCAGGAAGCCGGCGTCGCGGCCGCCGTAGCCATTGGCGACCGGGGCGGCGAAGGCCCGCTCCAGCAGGGCGCGCTGTTCGTCGTACAGCCGTTCGGCGGTGACGAACACCACTTTGACGCCCAGACCGTCCAGCGCAAGCCGGCGTGCCTGCGCATGCTTGACCAGCAGGCAGATGGCCGAGGGATAACCGAACAGCATGGCCGGGCGCTGGCGCTGCAGGCGGCGCAGGTAGTCGTCGAGGCGGGCGGCCGACAGGTCGAAGGCCGGCAGCAACAGGCTGCGCAGCAGGCGGTCGCGCCGCATGCGCCAGCGGTCCTGCGCCTTGAGTTCGATGGGCGAGCCCCACATCAAGGCCTCGGGATCGCCGATGTCGACGCCCCACCAGCGCGTGGCGCGCCATTTGGCGGCGACGTCGTGGCTGACGCGGCCCTTGCCCTGGTAGAAGATCAACGGCTCGCCGCTGGACCCGCCCGTGTTGAAGCGCTGCAGCGGCCCGGCATCGTCGGCGACGAATTCGTCGCGGTGGTGGTTGATGTCCGCCTTGTGGATGATGGGCAGGCGGCGCAAGTCGCGCAGGTCGCGGACGCGGGTGGCGTCGAAGTCGAGGCTGGCGTAAAGCTGGCGGAAGTAGGGCACGTGTTCGGACGCGTGCAGCAGCAGCGCGCGCAGGCGCTGCAGGCGCAGCGCTTCCAGCCGTTCGGGCGGCCACCACTGGGTCTGTTCCAGGTGGCGCCGCAAGGCCACGCTACGGTGTTGCTTGAGCATTTCATGCAGCGGGAACAGCAGCCGCGACACCAGCGCCGTGTAGCCGCTGGCCGGTGGGCGCCTGAGCACGCGCCGGTATTGTGCCAGCAGCAGGGGCGCGACTTGCGGCCAGGCATAGCGCCGGGCTTCGAGCTTGCCGGCCTCGGCCAGCGTCCGGGCCAGTTGCGGCGCCAGCAAGATGGTCAGCATGGCCTCTGCCATGGACGGCGCGTCTTGCGGCGGCACCAGCAGGCCGTTGACGCCGTCGCGCACCAGATACGGTACGCCGCCGACCCCCGTGCTGACCACCGGCACGCCGCTGGCCCACGCCTCCAGTATCGAGATGGGCATGTTGTCGGCCAGGCTGGGATTGAGCGCGAGGCTGCTCTGGCGGTACAGGGCGGCCATGGCGGCATTGTCCAGCTTGCCGGTGAAGTGCAGCGCGTCGCCCAGTTCCAGCGTGTCGGCCAGTTGCTGCAAACGCTGCAAGTCGGGGCCGTCGCCGCAGATGGTGAGGCGGGCCTGGGGCAGGCTGCGGCGCACGATGGCGAAAGCGCGTAGCGCCGTCGCCTGGTCGTAGAGCGGCTCCAGATGGCGGGCGACCAGGATGGCGGCGTGCGGCGCCGCCGGGCCGGCCGGGTAAAAACGGCTCAGATCGACGATATTGGGCACGATTTGCGCGCTCATGCCGTGCAGGGTGAAGACGTCGGCGAGGAAGGCCGACGGCACCACCAGCGCGTGCGCCCTGGCCATGCTGCAGCGGACCACGGCGGCGCGCCGTTTGAGGAAGCCCATGGCTTCGCCGCCGCGATAGTTGACCAGCACGCCTTTGCCTCGGCAGCGGGCGATCCAGATCGCCGGCGCCGCATACAAGTGCCACGACCAGCCTGAGTTGGCCATGACGTGCACCAGTTGCGCCTGGCCCGCGGCGCGCCACAGGCGGCACAGGTAGGGCGGCAGCCGCAGCGCCGCGCGCAGTCCGCGCACCGCGCCGAGCCAGGCCGGCCGCACCGCGGCGTTGACCTGGACCAGCTCGACCTCGGCGCCGGCCTCGCGCAGCAGCCTGGCGAGCTGCTCGGTCTGGTTGGCGATGCCGCCTGCCGGCGGCGGCAGCGGCCCCACCAGGGCGATCCGCAGGCCCGCGATGGACCCGGCGCGGCTGTCGGCGGACAGCGGATGCGGGCCGTTCATGCCGCGTGTGCGCGCAGGCGCTGGTAGATGGGGCCATAGCGGGCCACCGTGGCCGGCCAGTTGCGTTCGCTTTCCACGTAGGCGCGCGCGCGCTGGCGCAGGGCCGGCCAGCGATCGGCATGCTGGAGCAGGTCGAGGACCTGGGCCGCCAAGGCCTCGGCGTCGCCGGCCTTGAACAGCACGCCGGTCCGGCCGTGCTCGATCAATTCCCGGTGGCCGCCGACGTCCGAGGCCACCACCAGCCGGCCCTGGGCCATCGCCTCCAGCGGTTTGAGCGGCGTCACCAGCTCCGTCAGGCGCATCGGCAGGCGCGGATAGATCAACATGTCGGCCAGCTGATAGTAGTCGGCGATGCGTTCGTGCGGCACGCGGCCGGCGAACCTGACCTGGCCGCGCAAGCCCAGGCGCTCGACCAGCGCGCGCAATTCGGCCTCCTGCGGACCGCCGCCGACCAGCAGCAGCCGCACCGACGGCGCGCCGCTCAGCAGGCGCGGCATCGCCGCGATCAGCAACGCCAGGCCTTCGTAGGCGTAGAACGAGCCGATAAATCCCAGCACCAGATTGCCCTGCAGGCCCAGGCTGAGGGCCAGCTGTTGCGGCGCGGAGCAGGCGTCCGAGAACTGGTCGCCATCGACCGAGTTCGGTATCACCGTGACCTTGGCGGCCGGGATGCCGCGCGCGATGATATCGTTGCGCAAGCCTTCGCAGATGGTGGTGACGGCGTCGGCCCGGCGCAGCACATGGCTTTCCAGCGCGCGCGTCAGGCGGTAGCGCAGGCCGCCGGCGCGGCCGCTGCCATGGTCGGCGGCGGCGTCTTCCCAGAATGCGCGGATTTCATAGACCACCGGTATGCCCAGCGCGCGCCCGACGCGCAGCGCGGCCACGCCGTTGAGCGCGGGCGAGTGCGCGTGCAGCACGTGCGGGCGCGCCTTGGCGGCGATCGTCATCAGGCGCTGCTGCAAGCCCAGCACCACGCCCCAGTGGCGCAGCAGCGGCAGCCGCGTCCACCAGCGGCGCAGCGGCTGGGTGCGAAAGAAATGCCAGCCGTCGACTTCCTGTTCGCGCTGGCCGCCGCCTTGCTTGGCGCTGGTCAGGTGGATGGTGTGCCAGCCCAGCTTGCGCTGCTGACGCAGTATCGCCAGCGTGCGGAAGGTGTATCCGCTGTGCAGCGGCAGCGAATGGTCGAGGATGTGCAGCACGCGCATCGTCATGCCACCTGCCGGACCAGGTTGCGCGGCGCGGCCGCCGGCAGCTGGCGCAGGAAGGATTCGAACATCAGCAAGGACCACAGTGGCGCGCTGTGGTCGCTGCGGCCGGACAGGTGCTGCGCCAGCAGCGCCTGCACCTGCTTGAGATTGAACAGGCCGCAATCGGCCAGCACCGGACTGCGCAGGCTGCGTTCGAGGTGGGCGCGCAGCGGGCCGCGGAACCAGGCGGCCAGCGGCACCGAGAACCCCATCTTGTTACGGTACAGCAGCTGCTTGGGCAGGTGCCGCTCGAGGCCGCGTTTGAACAGGTATTTGCCGATGCCGCCGCGCAGCTTCAGTTCCGGGGGCAGGCTGGACATCCATTCGACCAGGCGATGGTCGAGCAAGGGCACCCGCACCTCCAGCCCGTGCGCCATGCTGGCGCGGTCGACCTTGGTGAGTATATCGCCCGGCAAATAGGTCTTCAGGTCCAGGTACTGGATGCGCGACAGCGCGTCCTCGGCCGGGCAGTCGCGGGCGTGCCGGTACAGCACTTCCTGCGCGTGGTAGCCGGCCAGGTCGCGCCTGAGCGCGGGGCTGAACAGGGCCAGCCGCATCTGGTCGTCCATGATGCTGACGCTGTGGAAATAAGCCGACACGCTGTCCCTGGCCAGCGCCTCGAAGGTGGTCTTGGCGCGCAGCGGACGTGGCGCCCAGTCGGCCTTGGGGTAGAGGCGGCCGAGGGCGCCGAACAGCGGCCGGCGCAGGCCGAGCGGCAACATGGCGCGCCAGCGTTCCTCGTGCAGGTGCCAGCGGTAGCGCCGGTAGCCGGCCAGGTTCTCGTCGCCGCCGTCGCCGGACAGGGCCACCGTCACGCGCCGGCGGGCCAGTTCGCAGACGCGGTAGGTCGGCAGCGCGGAACTGTCGGCATAGGGTTCGTCGTACAGTCCGGCCAGGCGGTCGACCAGGCTGATGTCGTGTTGTTCGACGCGCTGCATGTGGTGGCGGGTGCCGTAGCGTTCGGCGACCATTTGCGCGTAGGGCGTTTCGTCGAACCTGGGGTCGCCGAAGGAAATCGAGCAGGTGTTGACCGGCGTCGCCGACTCCTGCGCCATCAAGGCCACCACGGCGCTGGAGTCGACGCCGCCGGACAGGAAAGCGCCCAGCGGTACTTCGGCCACCAGCCGGATGCGCACCGCTTCGCGCAGGCGCGCCAGCAATTCATCGGCGGCCTGCGCTTCGCCCAGCGCTGGCTGGACGTCGAAGGGGATGTCCCAGTAGCGCCGCGGCGCCGGCAACGCTTGCCCTTTGCGCAGCAGCAGCGTGTGGCCGGGCGCCAGTTTGCGCACCTGGCGGAAAATGGTGCGCGGTTCGGGGATGTAGCCGTAAGCGAAGTAGTCTTCGACCGCCAGCGGGTCGAGATCGCGCCGCAGTCCATCGTGCAGCAGCAAGGCCTTGATCTCCGAGGCGAACAGCAGCTGGCCGTCGTCCAGCAGCGCGTAGTGCAGCGGCTTGACGCCCAGCCGGTCGCGCGCCAGGAACAGTGTCTGCTGGCGCCGGTCCCACAGCGCGAAGGCGTACATGCCGCGAAAACGCTCGACGCAGCGTTCGCCCCATTGTTCCCAGGCGTGGACGATGACTTCGGTGTCGCAGTGGGTGCGGAAGCTGTGGCCGAACTGCTGCAACTCCCGCATCAGGGCCTGGAAGTTATAGATCTCGCCGTTGTAGACCACGACCACGCTGTGGTCTTCGTTGAACAGCGGTTGCTGGCCGCCACCCAGGTCGATGATGGACAGGCGCCGGTGGCCCAGCCCTAGGCCCGGCTCCAGGTGTGCGCCGCCCTGGTCGGGGCCGCGGTGGCGCTGGCGTTCGGTCATGGCGTGCAGCATGCCGGCGTCGATGTCGGCATGACGGTGTAGATCGAAAATTCCTGCGATGGCGCACATGGCGGTCCTTTCATCGGTCACGTTGCTGGGGGGCGGCGAGGGCGTCGTAGACGGCCAGGTAGGCGTCGGCCATGGCGTTCAGGCTGTATTCGGCCAACACCCGCCGGCGTCCGCGCTGGCCATGGTTGCCGGCCAGGGCGGGCAGGCGGTAATAGTCGTTGAGGGCGTCGGCCAGCATCGCCGGCGCGCGCGCGGGCACCAGGGTGCCGGTCCAGCCGCTGTAGACCAGGTCCGGATTGCCGCCGACCGCGGTGGCCACCACCGGCAAGCCGGTCGCCATCGCTTCCAGGATGGTGTTGGACATGCCCTCGGCCAGCGACGGTTGAACGAACACGTCCATGGCCCGCATCAGTTGCGGGATGTCGTCGCGCTGGCCCGGCAGCCAGGCCAGCTCCTCCATGCCAGCCTGGCGCAGCAGGTCCTGGCAAGCTGGCCGGCAAGGGCCGTCGCCGGCGATGAGCAGGCGCAGGCGGTCGCGCGGCAGCGCGTGTTCGGCGATCAGCAGGATGAAGGCTTGCACCAGCGACAGGTGGTCCTTGACCTCGGCCATGCGGCCGACGCTGCCGATGACGAAGGCGTCCTCGCACAGAAAGCCCGGCGGGCCGACCACGGCGGGCGGCCCCAGGCGGGGATGGAATTGCAGGCTGTCGACGCCGTTGCAGATGTGGGTGACGTGTTGCGGCCGGGCGCCTATGGTGCCGATCAGCCAGGCTTCCAGGTCCTTGCTGACGGCGATGAAATGCCCGATCAGCGGCCGCAGCAGCTTGCGCAGCCAGCGATATTTCCGGCTCAGGCCGTGCAAGTCGTCCATGTCGCGGCCGTGCTCGCCATGCACGCGCAGACGCACGCCGGCCACGGCGGCCAGCAACTGGCCTTCGATGCCGGACAGGTTGCGGGTGTGGATCAACAGCGGCCGCAGCCGTTTCAAGGTGTGGAACAGCCGCAGATAGTGGCCCCAGTCCTTGCCCTCGCGCTTGTTGATGCTGATGATCTCGACGCCGGGCCGCCGGATGCGCAGATGGTAGTCGGTGTAGTCGCGCAGGCAGACGATGGCGTGGCGGTAGCGCTCGGGCGGCAGGTGATTGATCAGGTTGATCAGACCGTTCTCCAGACCGCCCACGTCGAGGCGATGGATCAGGTGCACGATCAGCGGCGCGGCGACCAGTTCAGCGTCCGGCGACATGGGCAAGTCCTTGTTCGATGGCGGGCTGCATGGCCGACAGCAGTGCTTGCATGGCTTGTGCGGCTTGCTCCGCTTGCTCGTCATAGCGCGCGGCGAGCGCGATCTCCGCGCCGTCGTCTGCGCTGCCGAGTAGTTTGCTGCGCGCCAGCAGCAGCTTGAGCAGCAAGGGACTGGCGGTGTCGCGTCGCGCCTGGCGGTACCAGCGCCACACGAGCACCTTGGTTTCGCCGGCCTGGACGATGGTTTGGCGCACCCGCAGATCTTGCTGGCCGAGATGGACTAGCCGGCTGGTTTCCGCCATCTCCTTCCACGCCGGGCTGCCGGGCGGCGTCGTCCATACCTGGGTCAGCAGTTCCTCGCCTTTGGACTGGTGGCGATACCAGCTCAGTTGCAGCGACACCTGCTGCACGCCGTCGCTGTAATTGGCTGACCAGCGCTGGGGCTGTCCCGCATGCGGGGCGTGCCAGTCGCCGGCCTGCAGGGCGCTGGCCTGCCACGGCGCGGGTGGCGGCGCCAGCATCAGCGGCGTTGCGGCGTGGCGTTCAGCCGTCGGCGGCCGCAGGACGAACTGGGCCAGCAACGGCCAGACGGCGACGCACAACACCCCCGCCAGCGCCGCCGCCAGGCAAGCGGACGGCCGCGGCGCCGGAGCCTGGCCCGGCGGGCTGGAGGCCGGCAGCCGGGGCGCCGCCGGGCCGGCTTCACGCCAGCGCGCGCCTACCCAGAACATCAGGCTGGCGACCACGCCGAAAAATAGCCAGCCGTAGATCAGATGGTCGATGCCGACGGCCAAGGTCATGTTGCTGTAGTGGCCGATCAGCACGATCAGGAAGGCGCGCAGGCCGTTGGCGACGATGGGCAGCAGCAGCGCGACGACGATGAAGGCGGCCCGCCGCCAGCGGCTGTGATAGGTCAGGTAGGCGTACAGCGTGCCGAGGGCGATCGACGCGATCAGATAGCGCAGGCCGCTGCACGCCTCCTCCACCGACCAGTTTCCGCTGGGCAGCGACAGATAGCTGTTGTCGCGGAAGACGGGAATGCCGGCCAGCTGCAAGGCGCCCACCGTGAAGCCCGAGGTGAATTCAATCAGGGGCGGGATGAACACTTCGCCAAAGGGCACGGCGAGCAGCAGATAGGCCAGGGCGAAGGAGCTCGCATAGGCGTGGCGCCAACCCAGCACCAGCGCAACCAGCGCGGCCACCATGAGCACCAGGCTGTATTGCTGCAGCACCGGCACGTTGGCGATCGCGGCCAGGAACCATAGCAGGCCCAACAGCGCCAGCGGCAGCAACGCGGTCGGTGCGGGTTGCAACCGCAGGACTGCCAGTTCGGCGCGTTGCCGCCAGGCCAGCCAGATGCAGACCGGCGGCACCAAAAAGCCGTGGGCAAACGTTTGCGAGTGCCACCACTGATTGATCATCGCGCCAGCGGTCGCCCAGTAGGCGGCCAGCAGCGCGCCCAGCGCCAGCAGCAGGCAGGCATATGGCCATGACGGGGCCGGTCGGGCCGGCGGCTCGGCCCGCGGCGCCGGGACGGGGTACAGGGCCGCGGTCATGGCGCTGGCTCCGCCGATTGGCGCTCAGCTTCGCTGACGTAGAGCACGACGCCCAGCCGTTCGAGGTTGCTGTGCCACTGGTAGTCGCGCAGCACGTGCTGGCGGGCAGCTACGCCGAGACCGCCTTCGGTCCGCAACTGCCGGCCGATATGGTGGATGAACTCGACGGCGCCGCTGGCGCTGAGCAGATCGCGTCCCGGCACGGCCGACAGTCCTTCCAGGGCCTGCGGCGTCGCCACCACGGTCTTGCCCATGGCCATGGCCTCGAGCACCTTGTTCTGGATGCCGCGCGCGATTTGCAGCGGCGCGACCGCCAGCGCCGCGTGTTGCAGATAGGGACGGATATCGGGCACCGTGCCGCTGACATGGATGCCCGGCAGGCGGGCCAGCGCCGCGACCGCCGGAGCGGGACGCGCGCCGACGATGTGGAATTGAAGGTCGGAAAATTCCTGCCGCAGCGCGGGCATGACGCGCCGGGCCAGCCAGCTGACGGCGTCGACATTCGGCCGATAATCCATGGCGCCGGTGAACACCAGCACGCGGGCGCCCTGGTAGGGATCGGGCGCGGCGGGTTGCGGTGAAAAATACTGGCAGTCGACGCCGTTGCTGAAATGGCCGGTCTTGTGGCCCGATTCCGGCGCCCGCAAGCGAAACAGTTCGGCTTCGGCGCGCGAGACCAGCAGGGTCTGGTCGAAGCTGCGGGCGGCGGCGCGTTCGAATTCCAGCAGACTGCGACCTTCGCGCCGATACAGCGACGACAGCGGCCAGCCCCGACCATCGGCGTAGTTCTGCCATTTTTCCGAGTCGACATCGACCAGGTCCAGCACCCGGTGCAGCGGGCCGCGCGCGGTGCGGGCCGGCAGGTATTGGGCCATGGGGCCGGAAAAGGCCAGCGCGCTGTCGATGCGGTGCTGCTTGAGCGTGGCGGCGACCCAGTCGCGCAGTTGCGGGTGGCGATAATAGGCGACGCTGAGCGCCTCGCCGCGCCACAGCGCCGGTATGCTGGCCAGCCGCGCCAGGCGCGGACGGAGGCGGACAAAGCAGCTGCTGGCGCAATCGGCCGCCAGGTGCTCGGCATGGACCAGATCGGCGGGATCGTCGATGAAGCTGCCCAGGTGCACGCGGAAATGGCGCTGCAGGTAGCGCAGCACGTGGTAGGCGCGGATCTTGTCTCCCTTGTTGGGAGGGTAGGGGATGCGATGGGTTAAGTACAGCAGCTCGCGCATGGTATCAGCCCAGTTGCCGCACGATGTGGGGGCCGATCGCATTGGCCAGCGACAAGGGCAGCATGCGCCACGCGCGTATCAGCAGTTGCAGACGCGGATTCAAGGGCTGGACATCCTTCAGCTGTTTTCCCCGATGCAATTGATAGTCGTAGCGCAACGCTTGCGGCGCGAAGCCCCAGTTCTTCTTGAACGCGAACGCGCCGGTGCCGTATTTGCTGCGGCCGAAGTCGAACAGCCGGCGGCCGCGCTCGGTGGCGCGCCGCATCACTTCCCAGTACATGAAATCGTTGCCGGCATGGAGGCGGGCGGCATCGCCGCCGCCGCCGTAGTAGGGCAGGATCTCGTCGCGAAAATGGAAACTCAGCACCGAACAGATCGCCTTGTCGCCGTGCTGGACGCTGAGGATTTCGCAGTCGTCGCCAAACGTTTGCTGCAAGGTGCGGAAATAGCGGCGACTGAACACCGGCGTGCCCAGCCGATGCACGCTGGTGGCGTAGTTGTCGTAAAAACGGTCGGTGTCGGCGTCGATCACGCTGTTCAGGCCGGCCGCCATGCCTTTGCGCACCATGGCGCGCTGCTTGCGGGGGATGGCCAGCAGGTTTTGTTCATGGTCGGCGGCGAGCGGCTTGCGGAAGGTGGCGTACAGGTCTTTGTGCAACCAGTCGGCGTGGATCGATTGCAGTTGACGGTATTCCAGATGGTCGACCCGCAGGCGGCGCGCCAGTTGCTGGGCCGCCTGGTCGACCGCAGCGGCGGCGCCTTCTTCCAGCGCGGCCACGCCGCCGTAGACGCAGAAGGGCAGCGAGCACAAGGTGTTGCCGAACAGGCGGCTGTTGACCTGGGCCAGCGGCAGCACGGCCTGGATTTGTCCGGCCGCTTCCGCATACAGATACCAGGTGGGATGGCCGAACGCGTTTTCTATCACCTGCTGCCAGCCGGCGCGATGAAAGAAAGTGGCGTCGGGGCAGCGTTGCACGAAGGCGTCCCAGCGCGCGTGGTCATGCTTGCCCATCTGTCCTACGCTCCACTGCATCATGTCTTCCCCAGAAAGAGGTGGTCGATCCGGCCCCATTGAAAATCGCGCAGCAGATGACCGATGCGCCCCTCCATCCGGTGCAGGTTGAGGTAGTGGCGAAACCGGGTCTTGAAGGCGATGCCGGGTTGGCGTGGCTGGCCGGGATCGAGTTCCCACGGATGAAAATAGAATATGCCAGCTTGGCCGTCGACTGAATTGATGCGCCGCAAGGCCCAGCGGGACGCGGCATAGGGCAGCAAGCGGAAGTAGCCGCCGCCCCCGGCCGGCCAGTTGCGTCCGAACAGGCGAACGGTGCTGATCGGCAGCTCCAGCACGCCGTGCTCGCCGCGCGGGCGCCAGGCAAAGCGCGCGCCGTCCGGCATGCCGTAGTGGTCGTGGCGGATCGGATAGATGCTGGAGCTGTAGCGGTAGCCGGCGGCGTACAGGCTGTCCAGGGCCGCCAGGTTGGCGGCGCCGATGGAAAAGCTGGGCGCCCGATAGCCGAGCACGGCCGTACCGCTCAGCTGTTCCAGCACTTGCTTGCTGCGCCGTATGTCGTCGAGAAACTGCGCGGGCGTCTGTTCGTTGGCGCGCAGGTGGGCGTAGCCGTGGCTGGCGAGCTCGTGGCCGCCTTCGACGATACGGCGCACCAAGGCCGGATAGCGTTCGGCGACCCAGCCCAGGGTGAAGAAGGTGGCTTGCGTGTGCTGCTGCGCCAGCAGGCCGAGGATCAGCTCGACGTTGCGTTCGACCCGGCACGGCAGCGTGGCCCAGTCCGCGCGGCGGATATGGCCGGCGAAGGCGGACACCTGGAAATAGTCCTCGACGTCGATCGACAAGGCGTTGCGCATCAGCTTGCCTCCTGGGTGGTGGACAGCCAGCGGCCGATGTGGCCGGCGATGCGTTCGGCTGCGTGGCCGTCCCAGCAGGCGGGGCTGCGCCCGGCCTTGCCGCCATAGCGCAGGATGTCGCGGCTGAGCGCCAGGATGACGGCGGGATCGCGGCCGGCGATGGCGTTGCTGCCCTCGGTGACCGTGACCGGGCGTTCGGTGCTGTCGCGCAGGGTGAGGCAGGGCACGCCGAGCGCCGTGGTTTCCTCCTGCACGCCGCCGGAATCGGTGAGCACCAGGCTGGCCGATTTCATCAGGCCCAGCATGGCGCGGTAGGCTTGCGGCGGCAGGCAGGCGATGCGCGGCGCGTCCAGCAGATGGCCGAGTTCGTGTTGCTGCAACATGGCGCGGGTGTGCGGGTGCAGCGGGAACAACACCGGCACCTCGTCGCTGAGCTTGACGATGGTCTCCATCAGCAGGCGCAGGCGGCGCGGATCGTCGACGTTGGACGGGCGGTGCAAGGTCAGCAGTGCGTAGCGGCTGTCGTGCTGGAGGAAGCCGGCCAGATGGACCTGCCGCAACACTTCCAGCACCGGCGTGGCCCGCGCCAGTTCGCGCTGCAGGGTATCGATCACGACGTTGCCGACAAAATGGATGCGCGCCGCCGGTATGCCTTCACGCAGCAGATTGCTCATGCCGCTCGCTTCGCTGGTGAACAGCAGGGTCGACAGCTGGTCGGTGAGGATGCGGTTGATTTCCTCCGGCATGGTGCGGTCGTAGCTGCGCAGGCCGGCCTCGACATGCAGCACCGGTATGTTTTTCTTGGCGGCCGTGAGCGCGCACGCCAGCGTGGAATTGACGTCGCCGACCACCAGCACGGCCGCCGGGGCGCTGGCGTCCAGCACCGGCTCGAAACGCTGCATGACCAGCGCGGTCTGCACCGCGTGGCTGCCTGAGCCGACCTGCAGCCGCACGTCCGGCGCGCGCATCTCCAGCGCGGTGAAGAATTCGCCGTCCATGTCGGCGTCGTCGTGCTGGCCGGTGTGGACCAGCACCGACTCGAGCGGATAGTCGGAGCCGGCCAGGGCGCGCAGGATGGGCGCCATCTTCATCAGATTGGGGCGGGCGGCGACGACGCAGACGATGGGGGAGGGCGAGGGCATGGCTGACTCCGCTTAAAAGGCGACCATCAAGGCCGCGCCGATGCCGTTTTCACGGTAGTTGCCGCCGGCATTGCTGCTGTGGCGGACATGGCGCAGATCGATGCTGGCGCTGACCTTCGATTGCAATTGATGGGTCAGCGACACGGTCAGCGCGCTGTTGCGGTCGGTGCGGCCGGTGCTCAGCGATTCGGCCCGGCTGACGCTGGCGCCGACGTTGAGGTTGCTGCGCGGCGACATGCGATAGTTCCAGCCGGCCTGGGCGCTGTTCTGCCGGGTGCGGTCTTCCAGCGCCAGTTGGTCGGGACCCAGCAAGGGGCTGTCGATGGCGTTGCTGGTCTGGGCGGTGCGGCGGCCGCTGCTCAGGGAGAACGCCAGCGCGCCGCGCGGGCCGCTGTACACCGTCGCCAATTTCAAGTCTTTTTGCAGATAGTAGCGATGGCTGAAGAAGTTGACGTTGCCGTTAGGCCCCAGTATTTGCGACACCAGCAGGAACAGCTTGATGGTTTGCAAGCGCGCCTGCGGATCGGGGATGCGGGTGGCCCACAGCTGGTATAGAAAGTCGCCCAGGCCGGTTGGCGGTATGCTGAGGAACTCGCCGTGCGTGGTGGTGATGTCCTCGTTGTAATTGAGCGTCCAGTACATGCTGCGCAGGCGGTATTCGGCGTCCAGGCTGTAGGTGTTGCCGAAATAGCGGCGTCCCAGGCTGGCGGCAAGCTTGGTGCGCGGCGACGGTGTCCAGTTGCCGCCCACTGACCAGTGGCGGCCCTGCGGCTGGGCGCCGGTCGAGTGGTAGTCGTTCTTTTCGTAGCCGCCTGTGCCAAACAGCGACAAGCGGCTGTTGAGCGGGTAGCTCAGCGTCAGCGCGACGTCGCTCATGGTGACGGTAGGCAGCGCTGTGTCGTCGATATTCTTGTGGTTGGCGTGCAAGTCCCAATTCCAGCCCTGGCCGCCGTTGTCGCCGGTCAGTTGCAGGCTGGCGTCGTCGCTGCGCACGCTCAACCGGCTGCCGCTGCTGACGCGCTGGTAGTCGTAGCGCAGCTGGGCGGTGGCCAGGCCATGGAAGTAGTGCTTCAGGTAGGGGCTGAGGCTGGTGGCGCGCACGGTGCTGTTGTTGCCGGTGACCTGGGCCGCATCCACCAGCTGCGGGCCGAACGCCGAGACGTTCTGCTGGCTGATGCTGGAGCGGGCGTCCAGGTACAGCCAGTCGCGCAGCAGGTCGGCGTGGCCGCTGGCGTCCAGTTGCTGGTTGCTGCGGTCGGCCTGGCGGGTGTAGGCTATCCTTTGCAGCGAGTAGTCCAGCGCGAGTTTGAGCCGCGGACCATTGGTGCTGATGGCGATGCCGGGCGAGAACTCGGTGGTGAACTCGCCGCGCGCCTGGTCGGGCGGCGCCAGGTTCATATTGTCGCTGTAGGATTCGCGCAGCCGCACCGAGGGCGTCACGTTCCACTCGGCCGGAATGGCGCAGGCCGGCAGCGACAGCAATACCAGCATGCTGAGCTGATAGGGAGCGCCGCGTGGAGCCAGGTTAATCATAATAACCATAGTATTCGCCGCCGGGGAAGGCCTTGCTCTTGTTGTAGATCAGACTGACATGCGGGCACTGCTCGATGTGGCGCAGCGCCTCCTTGACCGCATGCTGGCTGGTCGTCTCGGACTCGACCACCATGACGATCTGCCCCATCTGCGCCGCCAGCACGCTCGCTTCCGTGGTCATCAGCAGTGGCGGCGAGTCGAAGATGACGATGCGATCGGCATAGCGTTCGGCGATCTCGGTCAGCAGCCGGCTCATGCTGCGGCTGGCCAGCAGTTCGGTGGCGTGCTTGTTGGCCCGCCCGGCCGGCAGGATGCTGAGCGTGGCGACATTGGTGCGCAGGATCACGTCGGACAGTTCGGTGCGCTCGCGCAGCAGGATGTCCATCAGGCCGGGCTCGGCAGGCAGGCCCAGCACCTTGAGCACCGAGGGCCGCGCCACGTCCGCGTCGACCAGCAACACCGTGATGTCCATCTCCATCGCGATGCTCATCGCCAGGTTGACCGCGCAGAAGGTCTTGCCTTCGCCGGGCAGGGCGCTGGTGACGACGATCAGGTTGCCGTGCCGCAGCGCCGGGATGTCGTGGTCGCCGCGGGCATTTCGCAGCAGGGGCCGCTTGATGATGCGGAAATCCTCGGCGACGGCGGTGCGGCCGCCGTCATGGGTCACCATGCCCAATTGACTGAGCCGTTCGAGGTTGATCTCGATATGGCGCGGTGCGCCGTTGGTGGACATCGTATGCTCGGTGGATTGCTCCATGCGCTACTCCTAATATCGCAACGCCGCCATTGCCAACACGGCGCCGTAGGCTACAAACAAACAGGACAGGGCGGTGCCGAAGGCGTAACGGCCACGCTTGCGTTTGATTTTCTGCAGATTGGTCCAGTTCATGGACACCGTGCCCAGCACCGGCAAGCCGGTGCGTTCGCGCAACTCACTCGGACTGAGGAAGGTGGGGCGCACCTGGCTGATCAGCAGAGCGGCCGCCAGCCCGGTCAGCAGCGCGCCGCCCAGCACCAGGCTGGACAGCAGGACCCGGTTGGGACCGGCCGGCAACAAGGGCACCGTGGGCGGATCGATGATCTTGAAGGCCATCATTTCGGTGGTGGAGCTCAGTTCACCCGACAGCTTGGCCGCCTCGCGCCGGCCGATCAGTTTTTCGTAATTGTCCTTGTTGATCAGGTAGTCCCGGTTCAGCTGTGCCAGTTCGGACTCGACTTCCGGCACCGCGTTCGCCTGCGCCAGCAGTCGCTGGTGGCGGGCGGCGTACTCCTGCACGCGGGCGCCGACGGCCGCCACCTTGGCGTCGGCCTCGGTTTGCGCGACCTTGAGTTGTTGTAGCATCGGGCTATAGTTCTTGCCCGGGTCGCCCGCTGGCTTGAGCTTGCTTTCCTCGATTTTGCGCGCCTCCAGCTGCGCCACCAGGCGCTTGGCGGCGATGATGTCCGGATGCAGCTCGGTGTATTGCATGCGCAAGGCGTCGAGGTTTTTGTTCAGCGCCGAGATACGCCCGTCGAGCTCGGGACTGTCGATGCTGGCGGGGTTGAGGTCGGCGCCCAGCACCGGCTCGTCGCCGCTGATCTGGCTGCGGATGGCGTTGCGCGCCTGCTCGGCTTCAAGCAATTCCAGCCGGGCGGCGTTCAGCGTGTCCGCCGACTGCATAATCTGGCTGCTGTAGTCGACGCCCTGGCGTGGCAACAGGCCGTTATTCTTTAACTTGAATTCCTTGACTGAATTCTCCGCCGCAATCAATTTGTCTTCATAGGATTTAATCTGCTCGTCGATGAATTGCACGGCTTTCCGGGTTTCGCCGTTCTTCCCTTTGAAACTGCCTTCGACGAATATCGTCAGCAGCGATTGCACGACGTCGTGCACCAGTTTCGGACTGCGATTGTTATAGGTGATGGTGTAGATGTCGTAAGTGTTGGTGCCGCCGATTTTAATCTTGCTCATTAATTCGTCCAGTTGCTGTTCGTGATCGCGCGCGGTCTTGGCATTCAGGTCCAGGTCCACCATGCGCATCACGCGCTCGACGTTCGGGCGGCTGAGCAAGGTGCGGCTCATGATGGAGACCTGCTGCTCGACGTTGGGGACGCTGGTCATGCCGGACAATAGCGGCTTCAGTATGCTCTGGGTATCGACAAAGACCCGGGCGGTGGTTTGATAATCGTCGGGCAGCAGCGCCACCTTGGTCCAGCCGGCCAGCGCCACCAGCCACATGACGCCGATCGCATACCAGCGATATTTCCATATTCCCTGCAAGCTGATTAACAACTGGCTAATCATCTGCTCCATGATGTGTTTTCTCCGGTAGCTTGGGGAAGGTGAATCCAAATTATATGGCTCGGAATATGGCGTTTTTTTCTTAACTGGGCAGTGATTGAGCCAGATCAAGCAGCGGCGGACGGCTTTTCTCAATCATGGAATCCGGACTATTCAAACGGGATTCGTCATGCATACTATTTTGCGTATTGCCTTTTCTACGCTGCCGGCCTTGTTGCTGGCGGCTTGCGCGCACCGCCTTGCACTGCCGCCGGAAGAACCGGTGGCGCCCCAGGGCGATTACCTGATCGGCGCCGGCGACGTGGTCAACATCAATGTCTGGCGCAATCCGGAGGTGTCGGTCAGCGTGCCGGTCAGGCCGGATGGGAAAATCACCACGCCGCTGGTCGAAGACTTGCAGGCGGCCGGCAAGACCTCGACCCAGCTGGCGCGCGACGTGGAAAAGGCGCTGGAAAAATACATACAACAGCCGATGGCGACCGTCATCGTCACCAGTTTCGTCGGCCCATACGACCAGCAGATCCGCGTCATCGGCCAGGCCGCCAAGCCGCAGGCGCTGGCCTATCGCCAGGGCATGTCGCTGATGGACGTGCTGATCGCGGTGGGCGGCGTCACGGACTTCGCCGCCGGCAATAAAGCCAACATCATCCGCACGGTGAACGGCACACGGCAGAGCTTGCCTGTGCGCTTGCAGGACCTGTTGCGCGACGGCGATATTTCTGCCAACGTAGCGGTGTTGCCCGGCGATGTATTGGTGATCCCCGAAAGCTGGTTCTGAGGCAAAAAAATATTTCAAATTTCGGGGAACTTTTCATCCACTAGGCAGGTCTGAAGAGCATGAGCCCAGTTTGTCCTTTGCCGACAGCTGGCCGACAGACCTGACAGGATGCCAACCGTGCAACATGACGACGCAATAGTTTCTTTTGAGGCCGGTCCAGGCCTGCGCGACCTCGTGGTCGGCGAAGGCGTAAGCAACAAGGAACTGGACCACACCATAGACCAGCAAATATTCCACATCCGCATGGCCAACTCGCAGGGGCGGCGCGAAGCGGCCAGCTTGTTGCTCAAGAAGATGTACGGTTGGCGCGGCTATTCGGTCGACCCCAACGCCAGCCATGCGCTGAACAAGATCACGCTGTTTGCGGAAACCGGCGGACAGACCGTGGGCACCATGTCCTTGTGCCTGGACAGCGAAGAGATCGGCCTGCCCGCCGATGAAAACTTCCGGGACAAGCTGGACGATCTGCGCAACCAGCACCGGCGCCTGTGCGAGCCTTCGCGGCTGGCGATCGACAAGGGCGTGTCCAAGCGCGTATTCGCGGCGCTGATACACATCTCCTACATCTATGCGCACAATATCCACGGATACACCGACTACGTGATCGAGGTCAATCCGCGCCATGTCATGTTCTACAAGCGCATGCTGGGCTTTCGCGACTTCGGCGGCGAGCGGCCGTGCACGCGGGTCGGCGCGCCGGCCGTGTTGCTGCGCCTGCAGCTGGACTATATGGGCGAACAGATCCGGAAGTTCGGTGGCATGATGGAGCAGCAAACCACAGAGCGTTCGTTTTATCCCTACTTCTTCCCGACCTGGGACGAGCCCGGTATCACCGGACGTCTGATCGCGGGCAAGAACTGACTATTTGGGCGGTGGCGGTTCGAGCAGGCTGGCGGGGATGGCGTAGGCGATGCCGCTGGGCGCGGAGATCGCGGTTTCCTTGACGCCCTTGACGAATACCATGTTGACCACACCGATCACCTCGCCAGTGTCGGGGTCGAACAAGGGGCTGCCGCTATTGCCCGGATAAGCCGTGCCATCCAGCTGGAACACGGCGTAGGCGGTTTTTTGCAGCTGGTTCAGCAGCTTTCCGTCGAGTTTGCTTGAGCTGATCGAGGGCATGGCCACGGGTGTGATCGCCGATACCGTGCAACGATGGGTCACGTGACGCAGGCCGAGTACCATGCCGAGAGGGAAGCCCATAAAGGCCAGCGACTTCCCCTCCTGCACCTTGGCCGAGTTGCCCAGCCTGAGGGCGGGAATGGGCGCGCCCTGAACCCGCAGGCGGGCGAGGTCGTGCTCCTTGTCGATCATCGTCACGGCGGCGGCGCGGAACTGGGCGGTGTCGCCTTGGCGCACCAGTATGCCCAGGTTGTCGCCCTGATCGGTGCGCAACAATTCATTGACCACGTGGGCGGCGGTCACCACGGTCAAGCCGTCTTCGATCACGAAGCCAGATCCGATAAACGACAGGGCCGGGCTGCGGGTCTTCTGAAAACTGCCTATGCCCACCACGGAAGGTTTGACGAGCTCGATAGTGCGGCTGAGTTCGTCTGCGGAGGCGGCAAAGGCCAGGCTCAAGGCCAGCAACGCCGGCCAATAGGTAGGTTTCAACATGGGGCGCTCGCGGCAGGACGGATGGAAGGGGCGGGCCGCAGCGCGGCGGCGCACAGCAGCAGCATAAACAACAAGGTGATGCGGGGCACGTCGAACAAGCTGTCGAACAGGCCGACGACCTGGAACGCGCCCAGCGCCGCCAGCAGCGCCAGCGCCTGGGCGCCGGCCGCGCCGTCGCGTGCGCAGCGCAGCAGTTCGGCGGCGGCGCTCGACAGCAGGCCGGCATAGGCCAGCAGCCCTGGCCAGCCCATTTCAAAATACAGGTTGAGTCCCAGGTTCTTGAGGTGCCAGGGCAGGTGATGGCGATCGCTGCTGAAGAACCAGTAATTGTTGGCGTCGGAGAAGGTGCCGTTGCGCACCAGTTCATGCTGGCTGTCGAGATCGCGCAAGCTCACATTGTCGATGTCCAGCGCGGCCTGCTCGCCTTCGACGGCGATTTCCAGCTGCACCCGGCGGCCGGGGCGCCCCAGGGCGCCGGACGACAAGGGAAATTGATATCGCTGCCAATAGGGGGCATGCGGGAGCCGACGCATGGGCAGGGGAATGCAGCCCTGCGGATAGAGCAGCTGGCGTTCGCACAGATTCACTTGCAGGAAGGCGGGCGCGGCGCCGTTCGCGACGTCCAACGCCAGCATGTAGGACGTGTTGCTTTCGATGGGAACGATCTGCAGCAAGCGTAGCAGTTCGCCATAACCCGCCGGATACGCGCCGGCGGACAAGCGCAGAAAGCGATTGCCATCCTGATCCAGATAGCGATAGCTCGCCGGAACCTCGTGTTGCTGGTTGCGCCAAAAGTACAGGACGGGGAACTTGCCCAGACCCGCCCCCAGGATCGCGGTGCCAAGGTCGTCATCCAACAGGCCCAGCGCGTTGCGCCAGTGCTGGATGCGTCCCGACAGATCGCTCGTGGTGCTGGCAAACCGCTCGGCGACGAAGTAGCCGTTGTAGACCGGGACGGCGGTCGCCAACACCAATGCGCAGCTGATCAGCGCCGTCAGGCTGGCGCGGCGCAGGCGCCACAGCGGGCGCCGGCGCAGGACATTGAGCGCGAGCGGCGACATGGCCGTCAGCAACAAGCCGGTGCTCGGTACCAGCGTGGCCGGGCCGGCATGATGGTAGGCGATCCAGACGGCATTGACGGCCAGCCCCGCCAAGGCCAGCATGGCCAAAGGCAATAGCGGGCGTCGGCGGCAGGCGGCCAGAGCGAAGGCGGCGAACGAGAGCAGAAAAAGCAGATAGGGACTCTTCAGCATGGCCACCGGCGGTTCGCCGACCGGCAACAGCCACGCCAATCCTCCGGCGAGCGCGACGCCGCAAAGCAAGCTGCTCGCCAGGACGGGCGCCCGCAAAGGCAGGGAGGACAGGATGAGGGACGCCGTCAACAAGGCCAGGGCCGCCGCCAAGCCGCGATACCCGCTGCTTTCAAACACCACGCCCAGTACGCAGGCGGCCAGCGCGGCGCCGGCGGCGGCGACCAGCGGTGCGCGCCATCGGCGCCTGGCCGGAGCGGTGCGTAAGATGGCCATCAAGGGGATGCCGGCAAGGATGGGGACGGCCAGCGCATAGGCCGCGTACAGCCCGCGCGAAAAGGTCGCCAGGCCGGCGTACAGCGCCAGCGGCAGCATCAGCAACGCCGTTGCCTGCCGCGCCGGCCGGTGTTGCTCGAACAGCCATGCGCCAAGCAAAGGGAAGCTCATCGCCAGGTAGCCGTCCAACGCGGCCCCGCCGGTGTGCATGGCGGAGAACGGCGCCGTGATGCGATAGTCGCTGGAAAAATTGAGCAGGCCAGGAAACTGCCAGCGTTCCCAGGTCGCGGCAGCACTGGTCAATAGCAGGCCGATCAACATGCCCGGTATCAGCAAACGGCGCAAGCCCGCCAGGTCGGGGGCCAGCGCCTGCCTCAACGGCGGCAGCAGCACGTAGCTCCAGAACCACGCCTTGCCGACGCGCAGCGCGTTGTAGGGACTCAGGTAGTTGTTGAAGGAATTGGCATCAATCGGCGGCAGTGGCTGCAAGCCGCGCCACAGCGCGAGGCACCAGGCGCCGGCCAGCAACCACAGGCTGAAACGGAACAGCGGCGGAAAGGCCGGGCGCATGCCTGTCAGGTCGAGGCGCCAGTAGCAGGCGCCGGCCGTCAGCAACAGGAACAGGTCGATTTCTTCCAAAAAGAACCAGCCGGTATGCGGCGCCAGATCCAGCACGGGGAGCAAGGCGGGCAAGGCCAGCAGCCACAGCAAAGGCCGCCACCACAGCAAGGCGCCGTAGCCCAGCAACATGGCGGGCAGCCAGCTGTCATGCAGGGGATAGACGCTGAGCGCCAAGATCAATCCGCCGAAAGACAACACGGAAAGGAGGCGGACGCACATCATGAGACTCTCCTTGGCGAACGGTAGGGATAGAGTAGGAACTCTGGTCGCTGCACTCTTTGATACAACACAAACGGAGCGGCCTTGCGGCGCAATCGGCGCTGGTTTGCGACACCTCAACAGCGGCCCGGAAGCGCTCCGTAGAATCGGCCGAGACGCATGTTTAACGTTCAGACGCGAGGTGCATGATGGAAGTCGTAGCCGTGGTGGGATTGGGATATGTGGGGCTGTCGCTGGCGGTGGCTTTTGGTGCGCGCCGCCGCACCATCGGGGTCGACCTGTCCGCGCGCAAGGTGGCGAACTACCGGCGCGGCTTCGATCCGGGCGGAGAGGTCAGCAGTGAGCAATTCGCCGCGGCGCGCCTGCTGGAGATGGGCTGCGATCCCGCTGCGCTGAGCGAGGCCGATTTCATCGTGGTTGCCGTGCCGACCCCGGTCGACAGCGCCCACCAGCCGGATTTCTCGGCGCTGGTCGGCGCCAGCCAGTCGGTGGGGCGCTATATGAAGGCCGGCGCCGTCGTGGTCTATGAATCCACGGTCTATCCCGGCGCTACCGAGGAGATCTGCATTCCGGTGTTGGAGCGGTGTTCGGGATTGACTTGGCGGCAGGATTTCCATGTCGGCTTCTCGCCCGAACGCATCAATCCCGGCGACAGCGAGCACACGCTGGCGACCATACGCAAGATCGTCGCGGGCGACGACCACGCCACCCTGCAACGCGTGGCCGCGCTGTACGAGGAGGTGGTGGACGCCGGCGTGCATCGCGCATCCAGCATCATGGTCGCCGAAGCCGCCAAGGTGATCGAGAATACCCAGCGCGACCTCAATATCGCGTTGATGAATGAACTGGCCATCATCTTCGACCGGATGGGCATCGACACACTGCAGGTGTTGCAGGCGGCCGGCACCAAGTGGAATTTCCTGCCGTTCCGGCCCGGCCTGGTGGGCGGGCATTGCATCGGCGTCGACCCCTATTATCTGACGCACAAGGCGGAAATGCTGGGCTACCACCCGCATGTGATCCTGGCGGGGCGCCGCATCAATGACGGCATGGCCAAGTTTGTTGCCGAGAAGACGGTCAAGGAAATGGTGCGCGCAGGGTTCAAGCTCAAGGGATGCCGGGTCAACGTGCTGGGGCTGACGTTCAAGGAAAACTGTCCGGACTTGCGCAACTCCAAGGTCGCCGATCTGATCGTCGAGCTGGAATCTTATGGCTTGCATGTCCATGTGCACGACCCGGTGGCGGATCCCGACGAAGCGCAGCATGAATATGGCGTACGGCTGGAGCAGTGGGACGAGCTGCCCTGCGCGGAGGCGATGATCAGCGCGGTGGCCCATCGCGAACTGGCCGAACGCCCCTTGCAGCAGCTGCGCGCCAAGATCGTCCAGGATGGTTGCTTCATCGACCTCAAGTCCCAGTATGACGAGCAGGCCTTGCGTGAATGCGGACTCAGCGTCTGGAGGCTATGATGGCCGACTACGAAGATGGCACGCCGGCCACCACCAGCTACCAGGAGGTGCGCGAACATCTGCAACAGCAACAGTACCGCTGGGTGATCACCGGGGTCGCGGGATTCATCGGATCGAACTTGTTGCAGTGCTTGCTGGAGCTGGGCCAGCGGGTGGTCGGACTCGACAACTTCCTGACCGGCCACCGCCACAACCTGGAGCAAGTCAGGAGCACGGTTAGCCCGGAGGCCTGGCGCCGCTTCGAGCTGATCGAAGGTGACATACGCGACGCGTCCACCTGCAACCGCGCCTGCGATGCCGCCGACTTCGTGCTGCACCAGGCAGCGCTGGGCTCGGTAGCGCGCTCCCTGCACGAGCCCTTGCTGTGCAACGATATCAATATCGGCGGCTGTCTCAACGTGCTGGAGGCCGCGCGCCTGGCCGGCGTGCGGCGCATCGTCTATGCCGCCTCCAGCGCCAGCTATGGCGACCATCCGGCCTTGCCCAAGCAGGAAGCCCAGGTCGGCAAGGCTCTGTCGCCGTATGCGCTAACCAAATATGTGAACGAATTGTACGCGGATGTCTATGCGCGTTGCTACGCCACCGAATGCATCGGCCTCAGGTATTTCAATGTGTTCGGGCCGCGCCAGGACCCGGCCGGCGCCTACGCAGCGGTCATTCCGCAGTGGATCGCGGCGATGATAGGGCGGCGCCGGCTGGTGATCAACGGCGACGGCGAAACCAGCCGGGACTTCTGCTATGTCGCCAATGCCGTGCAGGCCAACCTGCTGGCGGCTTTGACAGATCGGAAGGACGCGGTCAACCAGGTCTACAACGTTGCGCTCAACGAGCGCACCAGTTTGAACGAACTATACCTGATGCTGCATGGCTTGCTGGTGGAGCGCTACCCGCACCTGCGCGATTTTCAGCCGGAGTACGGCGAATTCCGCGCCGGCGACGTGCGCCATTCCCAGGCCGACATTTCCAAGGCGCGGGAACTTTTGGGCTACGCGCCCACCCACGATCTGCGGCGCGGACTCAGGCAGGCTTTGCGCTGGTATGTGGAATATCTGGGTGGCTGACGCTCAACGTTCGTGGGGCGCCACGAAAGTCCACCGTCAATAGGGTGACCGGCTTGCGCCAGATGCGGGCCACATAATTGAGCACCTGCTCGGCGGCGGCCAGGTCCAGCCCACGCCCATCGCTGGCGTGGTCGTGCCGCAAGACCAGGCTCTGGTCCTCCAGCACCTTGTCGACTGCGATGCGCGGCGCCCCGTAGTTGTATTTCGGTCCCAGTATGGCTTCCCGTACCTCGTGTATATCCCGGCTGAGCAGACGCGTTTCGCCGTCCTTGCGCATCTGGTAGCTGAACAGGCCCAGCTCGGCAGCCAGGTCGGCCTCCAGGTAGTTGCGGATGAAGCCGAAGTCGTCCTCCTCGCTGCAAATACGGCGCGCCGCCTCGATGCCTTGCCGCTCGACGATACGCTCCCACATGCTGAAGCCGAGGTGGTAGGGGTTGACCGCGAGCGCCAACTGTTGCTCGCCCGCGTAAGGCCGCACCACATCGGAATGCGCCTTGAGGGCTTGCAGGTAGATTGCATGCGGCAGGAATTCTGCCTCGCGCAGCAATCGTGCGTGCCAGTAGGACGCCCAGCCTTCGTTCATGATCTGGCAGGCATGTACCGGATAAAAATAGAACGATTCTTCACGCACGGCCAGGAATATGTCTCGCTCCCAATCCTGGAGTTCCGGCGCGTAGTGTGCTACGAACCACAGCAAATCATATTCGGGGTGGGGCGGCAGCGGCGCCCGCTCCGCTGCCTGCGGCGATGCCAGCAGCTCGCCGGGCAGGGCGCGATAACGTTGCTGGAAAGGCCCGCTTGCCAGCGGTGGCGGCGCTGCTTGGGCGTCGGGGTAGGGCGGACGGTACAGCTCCTGCTGGATGTCGATGTGCGGCTCCAAGGCCAAGGCGGCGTCCAGCACGGCTTCTACCCGTCGCTGGCCGTGCCGCGCCAGCGCCAGGTCGAGGCGATGGGCGCGGGCCGCGCTTTGTTCGAGTATATGTCCGCCCGTCATGTTCAGGAAGCGGTCGAACAAGCTGTTGCGTCGAACGAAATCCGCATGGCCGATGACATGGGCGGCCACCAGGGTGTTCTCGGCCAGGCTGTTCTGATTCATCATGTAGGCCCGGCACGGATCGCCGGGGAACATCACCTCGAAGATGCGCGAGTGTCCCATGTTTTGATGCAGCAGCTGGTGGATGTAGCGCAAGCCGAACGACCAGTGGTGCATGCGCACCGGCACGCCGTACACTGCGATTTCAAGCATGAAGTTTTGCGGCACCAGTTCGTAATCGACCGGGCAGTATTCCAGTCCAAGCTCGCTGGCAAGTTGCTCAATGCGGGCAGTCCAATCCTCAAGCGTACTCATGCTTTTTCCTCGGCGCCAGCCTGCTGCGTCAGAAATTGTTTCAGCGCGCCGATGATGTCTTCGCTCTGGGTCAGCACCACGCTGGACAACGGCAGCCCCTGCCGTTCGCGCTCCTTCCACAGCCGCCCCATCTCGGTCTCCAACATGCGCGGCATGCCGGGCAAAGTCTCGACATAGGCCAGATAATTCATGCGGCTCGCCAGTTGGCCCAGCAACTTGCTGGCCGCCGTCCGGTCTTCGGAAAAATTGTCACCGTCCGAGGCGTAGAACAGATAGCTGTTGTAGCTGGCTGCATCGTAGTGCTCATCGAGCAGCGATCGGGCCAGCTCAAAGCCGGTCGACGCCATGGTGCCGCCCATGCCGCTGACCTCGAAGAATTCGCTCTCGTTGAACTCCCACGCGCGCGCCGCGTGCGCCAGAAAGCGCAGTTCCAGCCGCCGGTAGCTACGCCGCAGTCCTTGCAGCGCGAGAAAGAAGAAGGTCTTGGCCAGGCGCCGCTCGGCCTGTGTCATGCTGCTGGAGACATCGAGCACCATGAACACCACGGCCTTGCTGCTGGGACGTGGCCGCTCGACGAGCTGGCGGAAGCGCAGGTCTTCATTGGTAAATGCCGCCGGCGTATTCTGCACCGCGCGCCGCTTGACGGCCTCTTTGATGGTGCGGCGCCGGTCCAGCCGCGAACGGGCGCCATGCTTGTCCCAGCCGCGCTGCAGGAATTCCGGTTGTTCCAGTGTGGCGTTGCCACGCGGCTGTAGCGAAGGCAATTGAAATTCTTGCCATAGCCAGTCCACAATATCGTCGATGGAAAACTCCATCATCAGCGTGACCGTGCCCGGCGCATTGCCGGCGCCGCCTTCATCGCCGTAGGCTTCATCGGGCGGCATCAGCAGGTCGCCCGGTTGACCGGGCCCCTGGCCGGCGCCGGTGGTGCTATTGTGCTCCGCGAGACGAAAGCGCGCATGCTCCAGCAGCCGCAGCGGCACTTGCACGCTGTGCTGACCGGGTTCGCTCATCAGTTCGGACGAGGATATGATCTCAGGCAAGTGATCGCGCACGGCGTTGCGCACCTTGTCGTTGTGCCGCAGCCAATCGCGCGCGCCCCGGGAAAACAATTCGTACCAGTCGCGTTGGCCGGTCTGCATGGTCTGGCCTCATTCCTGCGCCAATAGCGTGGTGACATAATTCAAAGCTTCGCGCGCGCAGTGGCTGTCGTAGCCGTAGTCGTCAACCAGGCGCTGCTCCACCGCGGAAATCTTGGCGCGTACCTCGTCGTCGGGACGCTTGCTGGAACTGACCAGGCGCAGCACGTCGCGGCGTTGCTCGAACAGATATTGCTGCAAGGCGTCGCGCAGCTGCGCGTGGCTGCCCAGGCCGAAGCGTTGGCCGCGCTTGTACGCGCTCATGGCCTTGCGTACCACTTCCTGGCGGAATGACTGTTTTCCCGAATCGGAAATCGCAATCTTTTCCTCGACCGCGCGCAGGAAACGCTCATCCGGCCGCCGTTCTTCGCTGGTGATGGGGTCCTTGACCTGGCGGTTGTCCAGCATGGCTTCGACCTCGTCCAGATACTTGCCCAGTAAATCCTCTATTTCTTGCTCGAACGAGACGAACAAGGCTTTGTGGACATCTTCCTTGACCCAGCGGTTATAGAAATCCTTGCGCGTCAAAACCAGATAGTCGACCCATTTGCGTTTGCGGGCCGGCTCGATGCGCGCATCGCTTTCGATGCCATCCTTCAGCGCCAGCAGCAAGTCCATCGTGGTCAGGCTGCTGCGGGAGGTTTGAATGATGGCGTTGGACACAGCATTGATGACGAAGCGCGGCGACACGCCGGACAGGCCCTCGTCGGGCGCCTTTTCCTTGCTGCGCAGCCGCTGCGCCTCGGACGGATGGACGCCGTCCACGTCCTCGCCGGCATGGATGCGCACCCGCCTTGCCAATTCGCCGTCGCGCTCTTCGCCTTCGTGCAGGCGGGTCAGCACGGCAAAGACGGCCGCGGCGTGCAGCACATGCGGGTCCAGGTGCACGCTGCGGAAGGCCGGCGCCGCCGCCAGGATCAGCTTGTGATAGATGCGTGCCTCATCCCGGTAGTTCAAGGTGTAGGGCACCTGCACTATCACCATGCGATCCAACAAGCCCTCATTCTCGCTCTCCTGCAGGAACTTGCGGAACTCGGCGAGGTTGGTGTGGGCGAGGATGGTCTCGTCGAGATAGATCAGCGGAAAGCGCGCCACCTTGACGTTCTTCTCTTGCGTCAGCGTCAGCAGCAGGTACAGGAACTCGCGCTTGACCTTGAGGATTTCTATCATCTCCAGCATGCCACGGCTGGCGGCATACACGGCGCCCGACCATGACCAGGCGCGCGGATCGCCTTCATCGCCGAACTCGGCCACCTTGGACAGGTCGACCGAGCCCACCAGGTCGGCGATATCGGCCGTATTCGGATCATGCGGCGCATAGGTGCCGACCCCGCTGCGTCCGGCCTCGGAAATGAAGATGCGCTCGACCGGCATGCGCAGGAAGTCGCCGCTCAGTTCGTGCTCCAGCCGCATCCGGCAGTGTGGACACAGCTCGCCGGTCAGGTCGACGCCATAGGTTTCGCGGAAGCCCGGGCGCATGGTGTGCGGCACCAGATGCAGCGGCGATTCGTGCACCGGGCAGCCGGCAATGCCGAACAGGGCGCCGGCGTCGGTGTAGCTGTATTCCTCCAGGCCGCGCTTGAGCCGTATCACCAGCGTGGATTTGCCGCCGGACGGCGGCCCCAGTAGCAGCAGCAGGCGCCGCCCCACTTCGGAACCGGCCGCGGCGGCCTTGAAATAGTCGGCCACGCGCGCCAACGCATCGTCGATGCCGAAGAGCTCGTCAGCGAAGAGCTTGCAGCGTAACCTGCCGTGCTCGTCTTGCTGGCCGCTCCAGCCCAGCATGTCCCAGATGTATTGATGCGAACTGCGCACGAATTGGCAGGGCGCCATCGGCAGCACCTGCTCCATGAACTGCGCAAAGCTGCCGCTCCAGTGGCCCGCCCGGTGCTGGCGCGTGAAGGCTTGCAGTTGCTCCCGGTATTGTTCGCGTTGATCCATCGTCGCATCCCCTCCTGTGCAGTCAGCACAGACAAGTATCTGCGCCAGGACGGGCTGGCTATATGAGGTGCGTCAAATGGACTCGGGGATTTTTATGGCTGCAAATCAGTCAGCGCGGTCCCACGGCGGCGTGCCGGAAAATTCGTCGACCAGGAAGTCGATCATCACCCGCACCTTGGCGCTCAGGTGGCGGCGGCTGGGGTAGACCGCCAGCACATCGATATCGGGCATATGGTAGTCGGGTAGCACGCGCACCAGCCTGCCTGCGCGCAGGTCGGCGCCGACCAGGAAGCTGGGCTGCCAGATCACCCCCAGGCCGCCCAACGCCGCGCCGCGCGCTGTATCGCCGTTATTGGTATGCATGACGCAGGACACTTTGACGGTATGGAGCTGCGCTTTGGCGTCCAGAATTTGCCACTCGTCGGCCGTGGCCGCGTAGCTGTAGCCGATGCAGCTGTGTTGCAGCAAGTCGGCGGGCTGCATGGGCATGCCGCGCTGCTGGATGTAGGCCGGCGACGCGCACAGGATATTGTGCGAAGTGGCCAGTTTGCGCGCCACATGGGAGGCCGAGCCGGCGCGCGAGATGCGGATCGCCATGTCGTAACCTTCCTCGACGATATCGACCACGCGGTCGATCAGCGCCACATCGAGTTGCACGTCGGGATATTTCTGCAGAAAGCCGGCCCACAGCGGCGCCAGGTGCAACACGCCGAAGCTGAGCGGGGCATTGATGCGCAGCACGCCCCGCGGCTGCATGGTGGCGGAGGAAACGATGGCCTCCGCCTCGGCCACATCGTCCAGGATGGACTTGGCGCGCTCGAACAAGGCTTCGCCGCTGGCGGTGAGCGACATCTTGCGCGAGCTGCGGTTCAGCAGCCGGGTTTGCAGATGGGCCTCCAGGTCGCTGATGTAGCGGGTGACGTTGGCGGGCGACGTGTCAAGCGCGTCCGCGGCACGGGCAAAACCTTCCCGGCGAACGACTTCAACAAACACTTCCAGTGCACGCAACCGGTCCATGCAACGCTCCTATTCATCTTTTGTAAAGTATAAATCAACAGCGCAATAAAAAAGCCGCAGCACCGGACAGGTGTTGCGGCTCTATGGCGATGGGAGCAAGGTGCTCAGCGCGGCAGGTAGTTCACGTTGGCGGCTTCCTTGATCACGCGGCCGGCGGTGAGGGCGGCGTTGCCGGCGGCGTCTTGCATGCCTGCGGACTTGCCGTGATACATACCGACCAGTCCTACCGCCGCCTGGGCGTCGCCGGCATTGGCGGCCCGCTCGAACAACTGTTGGGCTTCACCGCGTTTGGCCGGGTTGGCCAGATAGCGCAGCGCCAGTTCGCGCTGGGCCACCGGCGAACCCTGTTCGGCCCATTCTTGCAAGCGGCGCTCGGCGGCCGGTTGACCTTGTGGACCCAATTGCATGGCGGCGGCTTCAATCATGGTCGGCGAAGGGATCCCGTCTTCCTGTGCCTGGCAAGCGATCAGCGCTCCCACCAGCACCAGCACCGACGATACCAGCACGCCAGACTTGTTGAATAATTCCATATTCTAGTTACCTTTGGTTAAAGCAGCACCACTATCAGTGAGGAGAGCCATCTACTGCGCTGCCCAGGCTGAAACCCGGGCCGCCTGCCGTGGTACTTCAAATGCTGCGCGCGCCAGTCCAGTGTCTCGACGCAATGCACCATTATACTTGCACTGAGACAAATTATCAATTGCGCAAGATGCCTCAGCGCAATAAATTTATCTTTCCATTCTACAAAATTATCGGAAAACATGGCGCACACTAGGTTCTGCCTTGCTAGCCGCCTTGAATTCGCTGGTACGGCTCGGATATTATCACGAAGCTTTTCAGCCTCTTGATTGCAGGCGGATATTCAGGGTAACAATTGTAACCATTCGTTAAGCGGGGCAATAAAGCGCTAACGGGACGCGCCTGGTTGCACTGCAACACGGATAAGTATTCACAATTTCTGAATAATATGCCCGATTTTTTGCTTCCTTGCGCGGGCGGTGTTGTAATTAGTTGACTCGCAGGCAGCAATAAACTGATCAGGCAATCTTCAGGCGTGGGGCGCATGCGGCGGTCCAGGTGGCCGTTCGCAAATGGTAGTAGTCCGGCGTGTAACTGTAACTTCAGGCTTGGGCGGCTTGCCCGCTTGATGGTGCATTGCCTTGCAACCAGCCGTCGGCCGACTGCAATACCAGTTGATACTCGAATTCCAGATCCAGGAAAAGGGCGGGGACCTGGTCTGGCAGGCGCCCGGCGATCGCCTGCTCCAGTTTGAGCGAAGAAGCCACCAGACGCTTGGCGCCCAGCGTGCCGATCGATCCCCGCAGGCTGTGCAAGAGCTTGCCGGCATCGGCGTAACGCTCCTCCCGCAGGGCGGCGGCGGTTTGCTGCATCGGCGCCATGCCGGGAGCGCAGGCATCGCGCACGATCTTCGAGACTACGGCCAGCGCCTTATCGTCATTGCCCATGTATTTGAGCAAGGTATCGACCGAAAAGATTTGTTCTTCGGCTAACGGCGGTAAGGCGTCGGACATGCATCGCTCCGTGTAAGGTGAAAACTTCCTGCATCATACTCTTTCCGGAACGCTGGTGTTACTGCTGCCCGTCATGGAATTGTTGCGTGAGCGTCTGCAAGGGCGTGTTCGACAGCGGCGGCACCGCCACGGTCGCCGGCGGCGCCACGCGCACCGGCTGGCCCCCGGCCCGGGCCGAATGCAGCACATTGTTGGTGGCTTCAGGCGCGGCGTCCCAGACCGGATGGTCCAGTCCTTCGAATACCCGCTTCAGTTGATGGCCCCAGGTATTGCGTATCATCTGGAAATACTGGTTGCGCTCGTCGATGGTGACGAAATGGGTGACCGCCAGTTTCTCCGTCTCATAGACCAGCAAATCCAGCGGCAGCCCGACCGACACGTTCGAGCGCAAGGTCGAATCCATCGAAATGAGCGCACATTTGGCGGCATCGTCCAGGCTGGTGGCGGGGGTGACCACGCGGTCGAGGATGGGCTTGCCATACTTGGCCTCGCCGATCTGGAAGTAGGTGTGCTCGTCGTGCGATTCGATGAAGTTGCCAGCCGAATAGATCTGGAACAAACGGCAACGCTCGCCCTTGATCTGACCGCCGAAAATGATGCTGACGTTGAACTCGATGCCGAACTCGGCCAGCGCCTTGGCGTCGCGCTCGTGCACCTGGCGGACGGCGTCGCCTAGAAGGCGGGCCGCCTCGTGCATGCTGGTGGCGGTCCAGATGCTATGGCCATCGGCGTTCTGCTGTTCGGACACCAGCTGGCGTATCGATTGCGAGATCGACAGATTACCGGCGGTCATCATCACCATCATGCGTTCGCCGGGGATTTCAAACACGCTCATCTTGCGGAAGGTGCCGACCTGGTCCACGCCTGCGTTGGTACGTGTATCGGATAGAAACACCAGCCCGGCATTCAGGCGCATGCCCACACAATAGGTCATCGTTACAAGTTATTGATTAGAATAATTATTATTGTACACCCGGGGTGGGAGCACTATCTATTGCGGCACGATCTGCACATCCACGCTCATAGACTCGGTGCCGCCGCCGCGCCGCACGCCGCGCACCGGCGCCGCCGCATCGTAGTCGCGGCCGATGGCCAGGCGGCAATAGGCGTCCGTCATCAGCCGCGCGTGGGTCACATCGATGCTGACCCAGCCGGCGTAATCCCTGTCCTCGGCCCAGGCGTCCACCCAGGCGTGGCTGGCGGCGTGGTCGCTGGTTTCCGGGTCGATATAGCCGGACACGTAGCGCGCCGGTATGCCGTGCGCATGGCAGCAGGCCAGGAATAGATGGGCATGGTCCTGGCACACGCCTTCGCCCAGCGCCAGCGCGTCGCTGGCGGTGGTGGTCACGGCGGTCGCACCGCTTTGATACCGGACCGCACCAAAGATGTGCTCCGCCAGGCGGATCAGGTCCTTGGTTTGCGCCTTGCCGTCCGGCAGGCAGGACGCCGCCAGTTCCAGAATGCCGGGCGTGGGTTCGGTCAAGCGCGTCGACACGGTGTAGATCAGCGGCGACAGGCTGTCGCCGTTCGGCATCCGGCCCTGTTTCGGGCTGGTGGTCTCGATCACGCCGCGGGCCACGATGGTCAACCCCTGGTGCGGCACGTTCATCGTCATCATGTGCGACAGGTTGCCATAGGCATCGGTGTAGGCATGCACATGGCCCGGCATGGCGATGTTCCACGACAGCACGTGCTGCTGCGACTCCGCGCGCGGCGTCAGGTGCAGCTGCTGGATGGTGTAGGCCAGTGGCGTGGTGTAGGTGTAGCGCGTTTCGTGACGTATCGTCAGTTGCATAGAGTGCCTCGTTTCAAGCCGCCAGCGGCACCAGGAAATCGCGGCTGACGCGATTGCCCAGTTGATTGATGTCGGCCAGGAAGCCGGTCAGGGTGTCGTGCAGGCCGGCCGCCAGGATGTCGTCGATCTTGCCGAATTGCAGTTCGGCGCGCAGCCTGCCGGCGTAGCGTTCGGTGTCGGCGGACACGTCGTTGCGCACCTCGCGCAGGTTCTGGACCACTTCGTCCATGCAGGCCAGCAAGGAGCGTGGCATGTCGCCGCGCAGCATCAGCAATTCGGCGATGCGGGCCGGGGTGATGACGTCGCGATACACCTTGCGGTAGATCTCGAAGCCGGACACCGAGCGCAACAGCGCGCCCCAGTAATAGAAGTCGCGCTGGGTCATGGTCTCGCCGGTGCTTTCCGCGCCGCCGCCGTGGAACTTCACGTCGAGGATGCGGGCGGTGTTGTCGGCCCGCTCCAGGAAGGTGCCAAGCCGGATGAAATGCACGGCTTCGTCGCGCAACATGGTGCCAACTGTGACGCCGCGCGATAAATGCGAACGGAACTTGACCCATTCGAAGAACTTGCTGGGATCGTTTTCCAGCAGATCGCTGTCCAGGCGTTTCTGCATGTCCAGCCAGGTCTGGTTCTGGATTTCCCACACTTCCGTGGTCAGCGTGCCGCGCACGGCGCGGGCGTTCTCGCGCGCCTCGGTCAGGCAGGCCACGATGGAGGAGGGGTTGTCCGGGTCGCGCACCATGAAATCGATGACGGCGCGCGCCTCCAGCGCGTCGTACTTGCGGTCGAAGGCGGATTGCAGCTCGGAGATGCCGAGCATGGCGCGCCAGCCGTGGGCGTTTTCCTCGTCGGACTGCGGCAACATCGAGGTCTGCACGTTGACGTCCAGCATGCGGGCGGTGTTTTCGGCGCGCTCGGTGTAGCGCGCCATCCAGAACAGGTGATCGGCGGTGCGGCTTAACATGGGCTCTCCTTAGCGTTCCAAAATCCAGGTGTCCTTGGTGCCGCCGCCTTGCGACGAGTTCACCACCAGCGAGCCTTCCTGCAAGGCGACGCGGGTCAGTCCGCCCGGCACCATCGAAATGGTCTTGCCGGACAACACAAAGGGACGCAGATCGATGTGGCGCGGCGCGATGCCGCTTTCCACGTAGGTCGGGCAGGCCGACAAGGCCAGCGTCGGCTGGGCGATGTAGCCGTCCGGCTTGGCGATCAGGCGGCGCCGGAAGTCCTCGATCTGCTGCCTGGTCGAGGCCGGGCCGACCAGCATGCCGTAGCCGCCGGCGCCATGCACCTCCTTGACCACCAGCTCGGGCAGATTGGCCAGCGTATAGGCCAGGTCTTCCTTCTTCCGGCATTGGTAGGTCGGCACATTGTTCAGCACCGGCTCCTCGGACAGGTAGAACTTGATCATGTCGGGAACAAAGGGATAGATCGACTTGTCGTCCGCCACCCCGGTGCCGATGGCGTTGGCCAGCGTGACGCGCCCCGCGCGGTACACCGACAGCAAGCCCGGCACGCCCAACGATGAATCCGGCCGGAACGCCAGCGGATCGAGGAAGTCGTCGTCCAGGCGGCGATAGATCACGTCCACCCGCTTGGGGCCGCGCGTGGTGCGCATGAACACCGTGTTATCGCTGACAAACAAATCCTTGCCCTCGACCAGTTCCACGCCCATCTGCTGCGCCAGGAAAGCGTGTTCGAAGTAGGCTGAGTTGTACATGCCTGGCGTCATCACGACCACGGTCGGATCGTTGATGCCCATGGGCGCGACCGAGCGCAGGTTATCGAGCAGCAAGTCGGGATAGTGGTCGACCGGCGCGATCTTGTTGCGGGCGAACAGTTCCGGGAACAAGCGCATCATCATCTTGCGGTCTTCCAGCATGTAGGAGACGCCGGACGGCACCCGCAGATTATCCTCCAGCACGTAGAACTCGCCCTGGCCGGCGCGCACGATGTCGACCCCGGCGATGTGCGCGTAGATGTCGGACACCACCTTGATGCCCTGCATCTCGGGTCGGTACTGGGCGTTCTGGTAGATTTGCTCGGCGGGGATGATGCCGGCCTTGATGATGTTCTGGTCATGATAAATATCATGGATGAACATGTTCAGGGCCTGGACCCGTTGCACCAGCCCGGTTTGCAGCTGCTTCCATTCGGCCGCCGGGATAATGCGCGGTATCGTATCGAAGGGGATCAGCCGCTCGGTGCCGGCATCGTCGCCGTAGACGGCGAAGGTGATGCCGACCCGGCGGAAGGTCAAATCGGCCTCGGCCCGCTTGCGCTCGATGGTCTCGGCCGACTGGCGTTGCAGCCAGCCGCAAAACTCGCGGTAGTGTTCACGTACCTCGGCGCTGGCGTGGTGGGCCAGCCCGTCGGCGGTCATTTCGTTGAAGAATTTAGCCATATCGAACATTCCCTGATGAGTACATTTCTCTTCTATCAAGAAACGTGCCAGAAAAAATGCCCGCTATTGGTGCGTCTACTGGGCCATGTCGATCTGCCAGAAGCCGTTGCTGGTCTCGGTCTTGTGGACCATCATCGCGGCCGGCAGGGTAACCTTCAATGCCGCCATGCGCGCCGGGTCCACCATCACCGTCGGCGTCGTCTGGCGCAGGATGGGCATGACGTCCGGCTTGGTGTGGCGTTGCAGGATCCTGGCCGCCTGGTTGCCGGCCAGCCGGCCAACCTGGGTGAAATCGGCGCCCACGTACAGGGCCGCGCCCGGTACCCGCACCATCGCCAGCGTTACCACCGGCACCTTGTTCTCGATGCCGAAATCACCCAGGTCGATCGCCGCCTCGTAACGGTGCAGGCCGTAATAAGTGTCCAGCGGCACGGCGAAGATATCGACGCCGCGGCCGCCGTTATACAGTTCTTTCAGCGTTGGCGCGATGGGATCGGTCTTGTTCACCAGCCGCGTGCTGACGTCCAGGCCCAAGGGCTTGCCGTCGCGGGTTGCCGCCGCCACGTTGGCGACACCGTTTTCATCGTCGGTATGCACCATGCCCATCCGGTGCGCATTGGGGAATACCTCACGGACCAGTTTCAGCGAGTCCGACATGTCGGTGTACAGGGTGGAGCCGGTGGCGCCTTCGCCGCCGTCGACCAGCGACACGCAACCTGCGTCCTCGGGATTGGCCACCGCCGTGAACACCAGCGGGATATGGGCGTCAACCAGCATGCCGCGCGCATACTTGGTGGCCGGCGTGCCGATCGTCAACACCAGGTCAGGCTTGGTGGTGACGATGCGGCTGGTCTCCTGGCGGATGCGCAGCAATACGCCCAGCCGGTTCCAGAAGCCGCCTTTCTCGACATCGAAGTCGATCGCCACGCGGTTGATGCGCAAATTCTTGCCCTCGACCAGGCCGCTGTCGTGCAGCGACTTCATAAAGCCGGTGTAGGCCTGCTGGTAAGGCTCGATGTCGGTGACCTGCAATATCTCGACCTTGAAGACGCGGGCGTCGTCCATGGTCTCCGGCGGCAGGGGTTCAAAGGCGAGGGCGGGAAGATTGCCGGCGCACAGAGCCAGCGCGATCAGGGGAAGGGCGTAGGATTTTTGCATGGTGGGTCTGATTGCTGTCGATGCAACAATTAGACCAGAGATGCCCGTCAGGCACGCTTGCTATCGCATGCCTTGACGAGCCAATCTGCGCGTTCTGTGGGCCAGCCGCTACATGTTGCCGCTGCTGCTGCCGGGGGCGGAGCGGCTGGCGCTGGCGCCCGGATCGCTTTGCAGGCTGCCAGTGCCGCTGCCCATCACGCTGCCGCTGGCGGTGCGGGCGCCGCGCACGTTTTGCTGGGTGCCGTAGAAGTTGTGGATCTGGCTGCTGAACTCGGCGCTGGCCATGTCGGGCCAGTTATCCTTGTTGAAGCCGGGGGCGTTCTTCAGGTGCTCCTTGGACACATCCAGCAGGAAGCGCTTGTTGGCGCTGTCCAGTTGCAAAGCCTGCCAAGGTACGGCGAACAATTTGTCGCCCATGCCCAGCCAGCCGCCGAACGACAACACCGCATAGGCAACGCTGCCCTGGCGCATGTCGAGCATGATCTCCTTGATGTCGCCCAAGTCTTCGTCCTGGAGGTTGTAGACGTCTTCACCGATCAGTGTGTCTGCCCCCATCAGCCGGGGGCCGGGGCCGGCCGAGGTGTCGCTGTAAATGCCGTAGGTATCGCGGTCTAGGTAGCTCATGTTTGGTCTCCAGATGGTGAGTAAAGTCCCGCGTTGGATAACGAGGTGACAACACTCATCATGCTTGGAGCGCCCTGATGCGGCTATAGGTGCGCAAGCGGTGTGGCTGTAGGACGAAGCTGAGTTCCTGGGGAACCAAACGCTGTCATGCCGGCCGCACCGCCGCGGCTTTTTGCCGCAAAATGGACGGAAACGCCCGTTGCGGGCAGTCATTGCGTTCGCAGACTTTGCAACCGTTGCCGATGGGCGTGGCGACGTCGGGATTGGCCAGGTCCAGGCCCTTGGCGTACACCATGCGCTGCGCCTGGCTGATATCGCAGCCCAGCGCGATGGCAAACGACTTGCCCGGCGCCATGAAACCGGCTGGCCCGCTGCTGACCTGGCGCGCGATCCACAGGTGGGTGCTGCCGTCGGGCATGCGCGCCACCTGGCGCAACACCTGGCCAGGCAGGCTGAACGCCTCGTACACCACCCACAGCGGACAAGTCCCGCCCGCGCGGGAAAAGTGGAAAGCCGCTGCGGACTGCCGCTTGGAAATATTCCCGGCCCGGTCCACGCGCACGAAAAACACCGGCAAGCCGGAAAATCCTGGGCGCTGCAGCGTGCTGAGCCGGTGGCAAACCGCCTCGAAACTGACGCCGAACTGTCCCGCCAGCAGCTCGATATCGTAGCCGCAGGCCTCGGCCGCCGCCAGAAAGCGGCGGTAGGGCAGCCGTACCGCTCCGGCAAAGTAGTTCGACAAGGCCAGACGCGCGCCATCCCGGGTCGCCTCGCTGGAAAACGATGCCGCCCGCACCAGCGACGCTATCGTCTCCGCCTGTTCCAGCAATGCCAGTTGCGCCGCCATCTGGAACGCCCGCTGGCCCTCGCTGATCGTATCGGGCAGCCAAAGTATTTTTTGATCCGGATCATAGCGTCGCCGCGCCGCCGGCAACCCGGACTGATGCGACGACAGCACCGTCACGCCATGCCGGTCGGCCAGGCGGCGCTGCAAGGCGGCAGCGTCCGGGTCCATCTGCAGCTCGGCGGCGCGGTCCAGCTCGTCGATGTAGTTCTGGCGCTGGTTCAGGTAATCCCGCACCTCCTCATCGACCGAGGGCGGCGCCACGCTGATGCCGCGGTTGCCGTCATCGAATTGCGACTCCAGCGCCGCCGCGCGCCCGGCCACCATGCGGTAGCGGCTCTGCATCTGCACGATGGCGCGCGCCACGCCCGGCATGTTCTCGACCAGCGTCTTCAGTTCCGCCAGCGACGTATCGGCGTCCGGCAGCTCGCCGAAGGCGTCGCGCAGGTCGGCCACCAGCCCGGCGCTGTCGTGCTCGGAAAAAATCTGCGGATCCACGCCCAGCACCGCGCCCACCCGCAACAGGATGGACACGGTCAACGGCCGCTGGTTGCGCTCGATCTGGTTCAGGTAGCTGGGCGAAATGTCCAGCAGCTTGGCCAGCGCGGCCTGGGTCAGCTTGCGTTCCTCCCGCAAGCGCTGCAAACGCACTCCCATGAAAACCTTAGACATCTTCGCAACCTTCGCAAAATCCCGGCATCAACTTCGCAATTCCTCGCATTTTTACGTCTTTACGCCTGTTTGCAATAAGCGAATAATGCAAACAATTGCCAAAAAATGCAAGCTTTCGAAACACCACCAGGAGACCGACGATGACCACAGCTATCCCCACCGTACCCTTGCTGATTAATGGCGAATGGGTCGAATCCCGCACCACCGTTTGGCGCGACGTCGTCAACCCGGCCACCCAGGAAGTGCTGGCCCGCGTGCCGTTCGCCACGATGGACGAAGTGGCGCAGGCGGTTTCCGCCGGCCAACGCGCCTTCAAGACCTGGCGCAAAACGCCGATCGGCGCGCGCGCCCGCATCTTCCTCAAGTACCAGCAGCTGATCCGCGAAAACATGGCCGACCTGGCCGCCACGCTGACCGCCGAACAAGGCAAGACCCTGCTCGATGCCGAGGGCGACATCTTCCGCGGCCTGGAAGTGGTCGAGCACGCCGCCAACATCGGTTCGCTGCAAATGGGCGAATTCGCCCAGAACGTGGCTGGCGGCGTCGACACCTACAGCGTGCTGCAACCGCTGGGCGTGTGCGCCGGCATCACGCCGTTCAACTTCCCGGCCATGATCCCGCTGTGGATGTTCCCGATGGCCATCGCCTGCGGCAATACCTTCGTGCTCAAGCCGTCCGAGCAGGACCCGTTGGTGACAGTGAAGCTGGTCAAGCTGGCGCTGGAAGCCGGCATTCCGGCTGGCGTGCTGAACATGGTGCATGGCGGCGAGGAAGTGGTCAACGCGCTGTGCGACCATACCGACATCCGCGCCGTTTCCTTCGTCGGCTCCAGCCACGTCGGCAAGCACGTCTATGAACGTGCCACGCTGTCCGGCAAGCGCGCCCAGTGCATGATGGGCGCCAAGAACCACGCCGTGGTCCTGCCGGACGCGAACAAGGAGCAAACCCTGAACCAGCTGCTGGGCGCGGGCTTCGGCGCCGCCGGCCAACGCTGCATGGCGGCCTCGGTCGCGGTGCTGGTCGGCGCGGCGCGCGAGTGGCTGCCGGAGCTGGTGCAGAAGGCCGGCGCGCTGTCGGTCGGCGCCGGCAAGAACAATCCCGACCTCGGTCCCGTCATCTCCTGCGCCGCCAAGGAACGCGTGCTGGCGCTGATCGGCAAGGGCGTGGAGCAGGGCGCCCATCTGGCGCTGGACGGCCGCACCATCAAGGTCGACGGCTACCCGAACGGCAACTTCATCGGCCCGACCATCCTGTCCGGCGTCAAGCCCGGCATGGCGGTGTACGACCAGGAAATCTTCGGACCGGTGCTGATCGTGGTCGAGGCCGACACGCTGGACCAAGCCATCGCCCTGGTCAACGCCAACCCGAACGGCAACGGCACCGCGCTGTTCACGCAAAGCGGCGCCGCCGCCCGCAAGTTCCAGGAAGACATCGACGTCGGCCAGGTCGGCATCAACGTGCCGATTCCGGTGCCGGTCCCGCTGTTCAGCTTTACCGGCTCGCGCGGCTCCAAGCTGGGCGACCTGGGGCCTTACGGCAAGCAAGTGGTGCTGTTCTACACCCAGACCCAGACCATCACCCAGCGCTGGTTCGCGGATGCGGCCTCGGTCGGCCAGGTCAACACCACCATCAGCCTGAAGTAATGAGCATGGACTTCGCGCTCAACGAAGAGCAGCAAGCCTTCCAGCAGGCGGCGCGCGAGTTTGCCGAGGGCGAGCTCACGCCCAACGCCGCCGGCTGGGACGCCGACGGCTACTTCTGTCGCGACACGCTGGCGAAAGCTGGCGAACTCGGCTTCTGCGGCATGTACACCCCGCAGCACCTGGGCGGGCTGGGCCTGTCGCGGCTGGAGGCGTCCATCATCTTCGAAGAGCTGGCCGCCGGCTGCACCTCCACCAGCGCCTACCTGTCGATCCACAACATGGCGACCTGGATGGTGGCGCGCTGGGGCGGCCAGGCCGTCTGCGAACAATGGGTGCCGCGACTGGCCAGCGGCCAGGCGCTGGCCAGCTACTGCCTGACCGAAGCGCAAGCCGGTTCGGACGCGGCCTCGCTGCGCACCCGCGCCGAACGCCAGGGCGAGCGCTACCTGCTCAACGGCAGCAAGGCCTTCATCTCGGGCGCCGGCAGCACCGACTTGCTGGTGGTGATGGCGCGCACCGGCGACAGCGGCGCCGCCGGCATCTCGGCCTTCGCGGTGCCGGCCGACACGCCCGGCATCAGCTTCGGCAAGAACGAAGAGAAGATGGGCTGGAAAAGCCAGCCCACCTGCGCCATCCACTTCGACAACGTGGCGATCCCGGCCGCCAACCTGCTGGGCGAGCCCGGCCAGGGCTTCGCCATCGCGATGAAGGGCCTGGACGGCGGCCGCATCAACATCGCCGCCTGTTCGGTCGGCACGGCGCAGGCGGCGCTGGCGCGCGCCGGCAACTATCTGAAGCAACGTGTGCAGTTCGGCCGCGAGCTGGCGCAGTTCCAGGCCCTGCAATTCAAGCTGGCCGACATGGTGACCGAGCTGGTCGCCGCGCGCCAGATGGTGCGGCTGGCCGCGTGGAAGCTGGACCAGGAAAGCCCGGACGCCAGCGTCTACTGCGCCATGGCCAAGCGCTTCGCCACCGACGCCGGCTTCGCCGTCGCCAACGAAGCGCTGCAGCTGCACGGTGGCTACGGCTACATCCGCGAGTATCCGCTGGAGCGCCACGTGCGCGACACGCGGGTGCATCAAATCCTCGAAGGTACCAATGAAATCATGCGCCTCATCGTCGGCAGGGCCATCCTGCGCGAGGGCGCGACGGAGAACATCAAATGAATAAAACCTACGCAAACCTGCAAGTCGAACGGCGCCAGCACACGGCCGTCGTCACCCTCGACAACCCGCCAGCCCACACGTGGACGCTGGAAAGCCTGGCGGCGCTGGCCGAACTGGTGGCCGACCTCAACGCCGAGCGCGACATCTATGCGCTGGTGATCACCGGCGGCGGCGCCAAGTTCTTCTCGGCCGGCGCCGACCTAAAACTGTTTGCCGACGGCGATAAAGCCGTGGCGCGCGCGATGGCGCAGCGCTTCGGCCAGGCATTTGAAGCGCTGTCCGGCTTCCGCGGCGTCAGCATCGCCGCCATCAACGGCTACGCCATGGGCGGCGGCCTGGAGTGCGCATTGGCCTGCGACATCCGCATCGCCGAAGAACATGCACAGATGGCCTTGCCGGAGGCTTCGGTCGGCCTGCTGCCTTGCGCCGGCGGCACCCAGCAACTGTCGTGGCTGGTTGGCGAAGGCTGGGCCAAACGGATGATGCTGTGCGGCGAGCGCATCGACGCACGGCGGGCGCTGGCGATCGGCCTGGTGGAAGAAGTGGTCGCCACCGGTGCCGCCCTGGATGCCGCGCTGGCCCTGGCCGAAAAATCGTGGCGCCAAAGCCCGAGCAGCGTCACCGCTTGCAAGGCCTTGATCCAGGGCGCGCGCAGCCTGCCGCCGCAACACATGCTGCCGCAGGAACGCGAACGCTTCGTCGACCTGTTCGACACGCAGGATCAGCAAGAGGGCGTGCTGGCCTTCCTGGAAAAACGTCCGGCACGGTGGCGCAATGCGTGAGACCGCCAATTTGGAGCAAGCGCCAGCGGTGCTGCTGGAAACCCGTGCCGCCAACAGCGGCAAGCGCATCGGCGTCGCCACGCTGAACGTGCCGTCGACGCTACACGCGCTGACGCTGGACATGATACGCGCCCTCTACCTCGCAATACAGGACTGGGCCAAGGATGACGGCGTCGCCTGCGTCGTGCTGCAGTCAAGCACGGACAAGGCCTTCTGCGCCGGCGGCGACGTGCGGACCTTGCGCAACGCCATCCTGGCCGAGCCCAGCGCCATGCCCAACCGGCAGGCGCAGGCCTTCTTCAGCGAGGAGTACCGGCTCGATCATCTGATCCATACCTATCCCAAGCCGCTGGTGGTGTGGGGCGGCGGCATCGTCATGGGCGGCGGCCTGGGCCTGCTGGCGGGCGCAAGCCATCGCGTCGTCACGCCGACCACCCGCATCGCCATGCCGGAGATCACCATCGGCCTGTTCCCGGACGTGGGCGGCAGCTGGTTCCTGCCGCGCATGCCGGGCCGCAGCGGCTTGTTCCTCGGCCTGACCGGCGCCTCGCTGAACGCGCATGACGCGCTGTTCACCGGGCTGGGCGACTATTTCCTGCCGCAAGAACAGCGCGCTGCCGTGGTCGAGGCCTTGTGCGCCGCTGAATGGAACGCGGATGCGGCGGTGGTGGTGGTGGACCGCTTGCTGCGTTCCCTGAGCCTGGCGCACGAGACGCTGCCGGCATCGGCGGTGCGCCAGAACTGGGATACCATCACTGCGATGACCGCCAGCCGCGAGTTGGGCGAGGTAGTGGCAGCCATCACCGGCTACCAGGGGGATTCGGTGTGGCTGCAACGCGCGGCGGCGGCGCTGGCGCAAGGCGCGCCCTCATCGGCGGCGCTGGTGTGGGAACTGCAGCAACGCAGTCGCCACCTCAGCCTTGCCGATGTGTTCCGTCTTGAACTGGTCGTCGCCCTGCAATGCTGCGCCCATCCGGATTTCGCGGAAGGCGTGCGCGCACTGCTGGTGGAAAAGGACAACGCACCGCAATGGTCGCCGCGCACGCTGGATGAGGCAGTGGCCAAGGTCGGCGAGTTCTTCGAGGCGCCGGGCCGGCAGCATCCGTTGGCAGACTTAAACTAACAAGGAGACAAAATGCATATCGCTTTTATCGGACTGGGTAATATGGGCGCGCCGATGGCGCACAAGCTGCTGCGCGCGGGCCGCACGGTGTCGGTCTTCGACCTGTCGGCGGCGGCCATGGAGAAGCTGCACAGCGCGGGCGCGCGCGCCGCCGCGACGGCCATCGCAGCGGTGCGCGAGGCGGACGTGGTGGTCACCATGCTGCCGGCCGACCGCCATGTGCGCGAGCTGTATTTGGGGGAACAGGGCATCCTGGCCCACGCCGCAGCCAATGCGCTGTTCATCGATTGCAGCACCATCGCCGCCGATGCCGCGCGCGAGGTGGCCGCCGCCGCAGCCAAGCTGGGCCTGGCGATGATCGACGCGCCGGTCTCGGGCGGCACCGCCGGCGCGGCCGCCGGCACGCTGACCTTTATCGTCGGCGGCGAGACGGAAGCGCTGGAACGCGCCCGTCCCGTGCTGGAGCAGATGGGCAAGAACATTTTCCACGCCGGCGGCCCAGGCGCTGGCCAGGTCGCAAAAATCTGCAACAACATGCTGCTGGGGATACTGATGGCGGGCACAGCGGAAGCATTGAACCTGGGCGTCTCCCATGGCCTCGATCCGAAAGTGCTGTCGGACATCATGGCCAAGAGCTCGGGCCGCAACTGGGCACTGGAACTATACAATCCCTGGCCCGGCGTGATGGACAACGTGCCTGCCTCGCGCGACTACGCGGGCGGCTTCGGCACCTCGCTGATGCTGAAGGACCTGGGCCTGTCGCAGCAAGCCGCGCAAGCGACGCAAGCGGTCACGCCGCTGGGCAGCCTGGCGCGCCAGCTGTTTCAATTGCACCAGCAACAAGGCCACGGCCAGGAAGATTTCTCCAGCATCCTGCGTCTGATCCAGCAACCAACCTGATCGTCAGCGGCGCAGCGTCAGCCCATCCAGCGCGATGGGCGATGCCGCGCCGCGCAGCATGCCCGCCAGCAGGCTGGCCGTGCCGCAGGCGAAGGTGAATCCCAACGGGCCGTGCCCCACATTCAGCCATAGATTTGCATAGCGCGTGGCGCCTATGATGGGCGCGCTGCCCGGCGTGGCGGGCCGCAAGCCCGCCCATGCTTCGGCCCGGTCGTAATCGGCCGCGCCGGGCATGGCTTCCTTGGCCAGGCGCACCAGGCTTTGCACGCGGCGCTGATTGATGCGCGTGTCCGCCCCCACCATGTCCACCATCGCCGCCACGCGCAGTTGCGTGCCGATGCGCGCGTACAAAACCTTGCGTTCAAAGTCGGTCACGCTGATCTCGGGCGCCACGTCGTTGGCGCGGATCGGCGCGGTCAGGCTGTAGCCTTTGAGCGGATACAGCGGAAGGTAGATGCCGGCGCTGGCCGCCAGCTCGCGGCTCTGGATGCCTGCGGCCAGCACGAAATGGTCGGCCCGCAGCGGGCCGGCCGCGGTGCACAGCCACGCCACCTTGCCGCGGTCGGTGCGTATGCCGGTCACATCGCGGCGCAGCACGCCGTTGAAATTGGGATGGCTTTGCAAACGCCGCATCAGCAGCACGCAGAACGCATGGCAATCCGCCACCGCTTCGCCGGGATTAAAGATACCGCCCGCCAGATCGCCTTGCAGCGCCGCCAGCGCGGGCTCGCGCAGCGCCGTGCCAGCCGGCGTCAACACCTCGGCATCGTCGGCGACCAGCGCGGCCGCGTGCTCGAACAGGCGTGGACTGCGATACACCACCAGCTTGCCCGCATCGCGCCAGGCGAATTCCGACAGCGCCACCTGCAGCGACAATTCGTGCATCGCCCGCCGGCTCAAGGCCCCGAGTTGCAGCAAGGTGGCGGTGGTACGGCGATTGGCGGAGGCATTGCAGCGGCCGAGGAATTGCGCCAGCCAGCGCCATTGCCGCCAGTCCGCCTCCAGCCGAAAGCGCAGCGGGCCGTCCGGCTGAAACAGCCACTGCAAGGCCTTCAACGGCACGCCGGCATCGGCCAGCGGCGACACATAGCGATAGCTGAGCTGCCCGCCGTTGCGATAGCTGGCCATGCTGCCGACCTCGGCCTCACGCTCGACCAGCGTCACGCGATAGCCGGCCTCGGCCAACCACCATGCGGAGGTCAGGCCCACCACGCCGCCGCCGATGACGATCACCTCGCTCATGACATCACCGTCAAGGCCTGCATTTCGCGTTTCATGGTGGCCTTAAAAATTGACTCGATGGTCAAGAATACTGCCAGCGGAGCACGCCCGCCAATGAAAACCGGCGCTTGCCGTATAACTTTTCGGAATGAGTGCCCGGCAAGCTTTCATGACTGCGCGGCGAGATTCAAGCTTACACTTTCAACATGCTCAAAACCGAAACCCCCAGTCAGGAACACGCCGGCCTGGACCAGTATCCGGTGGCCGCGCTGGTCGATACGCTGATCGCCGACCAGCTCAACGCCGTTGCCGCCGTGCGCGCCGCAGCCGACGTGATCGCCGAAGTGGTCGAGGCCGCTGTACCGCGCATCGCCGCCGGCGGACGGTTGATCTACGTCGGCGCCGGCACCTCGGGACGACTCGGCGTGCTGGATGGCGTGGAACTGCATCCGACCTTTTCGTGGCCGCATGAGCGCGCCTTGTCGCTGCTGGCCGGCGGCAAGGGCGCGATGTTCAAGGCAGTGGAGGGCGCGGAAGACGACAGCAAGCAGGGCTTCCTCGACCTGGCGGCCTTGCTGCCGCAGCCCAACGACGTGGTGATCCTGCTGGCCGCTTCCGGCAGCACGCCGTATGTGCTGGGCGCGCTGGACGCCGCCCGCACCGCCGGCGCCCTCACCATCGGCATCGCCAACAACGTCGACGCGCCGGTGGCGTCGCGGGCCGCGTTCGGCATCACGCTCGACACCGGCCCGGAAGTCATCTCCGGCAGCACGCGCCTGAAGGCCGGCACCTCGCAGAAGATCGTGCTCAACACCATCTCCAGCGCCATCATGGTGCGCTTGCACAAAGTCCACGGCAACCTGATGGTCGACATGAAGGCCAGCAACGCCAAGCTGCTGCGCCGCGCCGTGGCGCTGACCATGCACGCCACCGGCGCCGACCAGGCCAGCGCGCACTTCGTGTTGGAGCAATGCGACTACCACGTCAAGGCGGCGATCGTGGTGTTGCTGCGCCGGATCCCGGTGGCGCGGGCGCGGGCGTTGCTCGACCAAAGTGAGGGCAGCGTCCGGGCGGCACTCCTGCTACAGTAGCGCATCGTCATAGCGAAAGAGGAAGATGCGGCTGCGTCACATAGAAGTTTTTCACGCGATCATGCAAGTCGGCACCATCAGCGGCGCCGCACAGGTGCTGCACATTTCGCAGCCGGCCGTCACCAAGGTGTTGCAGCACTGCGAGCTGCAACTGGGCATGCCGCTGTTCGAGCGCGTGCGCGGCAAGCTGTATCCCAAGCCGGAAGCGCACCGCCTGTTCGCCGAGACCGAAAAACTGAACCGCGACCTGCAAGGCATACGCCGCCTGGCGGCCAGCCTCAAGGGCCGCGCGGTGGAAACCATCCGCCTGGTGTCGACGCCGACCGTGGCCGCCAGCGTGCTGCCGCAGGCGATGAGCAACTGGCGCCGCGCCTTCGCCGACACCCGCTGCGAACTGGCGACCCACCACACCAGCGAAATCGTCAACACCCTGCGGCTGGGCGAGGCCGACCTCGGCCTGTCGCTGCAGGACCCGCGCCATCCCGGCATCATCGCCGAGCCGATCGCGCAGGGCGTGATGACGGTGATCGCGCCGCTTGGACGCTGGTCCGCCGCGCAACTCACGCAGCCGTTCACCGCGCCGGCGCTGGAAGGCGAGCTGATCGGTTATGCCGACAACGATCCGCTCGGCGACCAGGTACTGGCCGCCTGCGAGGCACAAGGCATCACCCCGCATTTCCACACCGTGGTCCAGACTTACCAGATCGCCCGCTCGCTGGTGGAAGCCGGAGGTGGCATGGCGGTGGTCGATCCCTTCACCGCGGCATCCGGACGCGGCCGACTGCAAAGCCGGCCGTGGGCGCCGGAAATCACGATCCAGCTGTATCTGCTGACGCCGGCCCACGCGCCGCTGTCCCACGGCGCCGGCCAGCTGGCCGCCAGCATCGCCGAAGCCGCCCAGGCATTGCTAACTGAGTTGCTTGCCTAGTCTTTATTCTTGATAAATGTGGCTTTAAAGATACAAATATCTTTCCTGAAAGTTCGCGCGACTGGCATGCTGCTGGGGAGAACGCTACTTCATGACTAAAAGTTATGACGGCAAAAGCTAATTTCATTGGCAGGTCAATGAAGCAAGGCGCTACTCTGGAAAAATAAGAATTCAGATTCACCACAGGGAGAGACCGTGAAGGTTAAAAAACTGGCGCATGCGATTGCGCTGATGGGCGTGTTCGCCCCGGCTGCAGGTCCGGTGTTCGCACAGGATGGCACGGCGGTGATGCAACGCGTTGAAATTACCGGCAGCAGCATCAAGCGGCTGGCGAAGGAGGGCGCGTTGCCGGTCCAGGTGATCAACTACGACACCATCGAAAAATCCGGCATCACCAGCACCGAGCAGCTGATCCGCAGCCTGTCCGCCAACGGCACCGGCGCCGACAACATGACCTCCGGGAACAACGTCTTCGGCGCCGATGCCGACCGCGTCAGCGGCGGCGCTTCGTACGCTTCGCTGCGCGGGCTCGGCCCCAACAGCACGCTGGTATTGCTCAATGGCCGCCGCATCGCCACCTTCGGCGCCAGCGCCAAGGCGGTCGACCTGAACGCGATCCCGCTGGGCGCGATCCAGCGCGTGGAAATTTTGAAGGACGGCGCCTCGGCCATCTACGGCACCGACGCCATCGGCGGCGTCATCAATTTCATCTTGCGCACCGACTATCACGGTCTGGAAGTCTCGCTCAACGACAACTTCACCCAACATGGCGGCGGCGCCAACCGCCGGCTGTCGCTGTTGGGTGGCATCGGGTCCTTGCAGAAGGAGGGCTTCAACGTCATGGGCAGCGTCACCTATGACAACAACGAAAAGCTGAGCTCGCACGACCGCGCCTTTGCCAACGGCTTCCAGCCCGAACGCGGCCTGTCGCCGGACACCACCGGCACGCCCTACGCCAACCAGCTGACCGGCGCCGGCACCGCGCTGGGCACCGGCTTCAAGCGGCCGGGCGATCCGACCACCTATCTGCAAGCGAATCCGCTCAGCTTCCAGGGCAAGTGCGATTCCATACCCGGCATGTCGCAATACCAGACCGCGCTGTGGAAGGATGTCACGGCCGCCACCCGCAGCACCTATTCCTGCGCCTACGATTACGGCGCCGACTACATCATCAGCTTCCCGGTCGAGCGCCTGAACGCGGTCTCGCGCGGCACGCTGCAAATCAGTCCCGACCATAAGCTGTTCGTTGAAGCACTGTATGGCCACAACAAGGCCACGGCGGAATTTACGCCGGTGCAGATCCAGACCTCGCTGGCCAACGGCAACGCCTATCCGGTCGGCGGCGCGTATTACCAGGACTTGTCGGCCTTCATTCCGAGCTTCGACAAGACCAAGCCCATCATCTACAAATGGCGCGCCAACCCGTGGGGCAACCGGGTGCAGGAGAACATCACCGACAACGCCCGCCTGCTGATCGGCGCGGAAGGCGTATTGCTCGGCAAGTGGGACTACCGCGCCGGCCTGTCGCATGGCGAGAGCACGACCAAGACCGCGCTGCTCGATGGCTACGGCTACACCAGCAAGATCTTTTCCGCGCTGGGCGGCGGCCTCATCAACCCGTGGCTCACCGCCGGCCAGACCCAGACGCCGGAAGCCATGCAGTTGGTCGAATCGACCAAATTCCGCGGCGCTTTCCAGCACGGCAAAACCAGCTTGACCCAGTTGGACGGCAATCTGTCCGGCGAGGTCGGGCAGCTGGCGGCTGGTCCGGTGTCGATGGCGGTCGGCTTCGACCTGCGCCGCGAGGGCTACAACTTCGCCCAGGACGTCGACGCCACGCAGATCCTGCTGTCGCCGGGGAACGCCGCCTTGAACGAAGCCAGCCGCGACATCAAGGCGCTCTACACCGAGCTGATCGTACCGATCACCAAGGAACTGGAAACCCAGCTGGCCTTGCGCCGCGACCACTACAGCGTGTTCGGCTCGACCACCAATCCGAAAATCTCGTTCCGCTACCAACCGAACGGCATGCTGGTGTTCCGCGGCTCGGCCAACAAGGGCTTCCTGGCGCCGAGTTTTACCCAGCTGTATTCCGGCCGCCTGTCGCAGGAACTGCCGAACGGGATCATCGATCCCGTGTATTGCCCGACCCATCCCGGCGATCCGGCCTTCTGCGCCATTGCGCGCCTGCCCTACTTCAGCGGCGGCAACCCCGCGCTGAAACCGGAAACCTCCAAGCAGGGCAGTCTAGGCATGGTGATCGAGCCGGTGCGCGGCTATTCGGCTTCGATCGACTACTGGGCCATCAATTCGCAGAACCGCATCCTGAACCGCACGCCGCAGATCGTGCTGGCCAACGCCGCGCTGCTGTCGAAGAACATCATCCGCAACCCGGACAACACCATCGCCTACGTCAACGCGGGCTGGATCAACGCCGCCGGCACCAAGACGCGCGGGGCCGACGTGAGCCTGCGCGGCGAGGGCAAGCTCGACAGCTACAAGTGGGCCTTCAACCTCGACGGTACCTATACGCAGAGCTTCAAGTTCGCCGAGATCGAAGGCCAGCCCTACCAGGAATACGTCGGCAACTTCTACACCCGCGACCTGTATCTGCGCTGGAAGCACAACGCCAGCCTGAGCCTGTCGCGTGGCGACTGGAGCGGCATGCTGATCCAGAGCTACAGCTCCGGCTACAAGGACCAACTGCCGGACGGCGGCAAGGCGGCGCCGCCACCTGGCTTCAACCCCAACGTGAAGGCCTACACCAAGTACGACTTGTCGGCCACGTACAGCGGCTTCAAGAACGTCACGATCACGCTCGGCATCCAGAACCTGCTCGATACCGATCCGCCGTTCACCGCGCACAATGTGGATGAGGTGGTGGGCGCTGGCTGGGATCCACGGGTGGCCGATCCGCGTGGGCGGGCGCTCAACGTACTGCTCAAGTACAAGTTCCTGTAATGGCCGCAGACCACGGCCGGCGGTGGTTCGGCCAGGTGCTGGCCGCCGCCGCGCTGGGCACGGGCGCCTTGTCCGCGACGGCCGCGCCGGCCGGGAGGAAAACCATGCGACTGATTAAACCGCGCCGGCTGCAAGCGGGAGACCTGGTCGGCCTGATCGCGCCCGGCGGCCACACCAATGATGCGGCGCTGGCCCAGGCCGTGGCCAATATCGAATCGCTGGGTTTGCGGGTGCGATTGGGCGAGAACATCCACTACGTCTACGGCAATTACGCCGGCACGGTCGCGCAGCGGCTGGCCGATTTGCATGGCATGTTCCTCGATCCCGAGATCAAGGCGGTGTGGGCGGTGCGCGGCGGCTCAGGCTGCATCTCGCTGCTGGAGCACATCGACTACCGGCTGATCCGCGCGCATCCGAAAGTCCTGATCGGCTATTCGGACATCACCTGCCTGCACCTGGCCATGCTGAGGCAAGCGGGGCTGGTGACGTATCACGGACCGGTGGCCACGTCCACATTTTCCGACTACTCGGTGGAGCAGCTGCGCAGCGTGCTGATGGCGCCGCAAGCCAACTACACCATCGCCATGTCGGCCGACTATCCGCCGCCGCGCACCGTGCATGGCGGCGTTGCTAGCGGACGCCTTATCGGCGGCAACCTGTCGCTGGTCGCCGCGCTGGCCGGCACGCCCTACGCGGCCGATTTCAAGGACGCCATCTTGTACCTGGAAGAGGTCAACGAAGAACCCTACCGCATCGACCGCATGATGACGCAACTCCAGCTCAGCCAGGGCTACCGCCACGCCGCCGCCGTCGTGCTGGGCATTTTTGAAAACTGCGAAGGCGTGGAGGGCGAGAGCGCGCTGTCGCTGGAAGATACCGTCAACCAGCACCTGCTGCCGCTGACCCGGCCCGCCGTGGCCGGCTACTCCTTCGGCCACATCCGGCACCAGTTCACGCTGCCCGTCGGCCTACGCGCCAGGCTGGACACGGCGCAGCAAACCCTGACCTTGCTGGAGCCGGCCGTCAGCTAGGCGCACAAGCCATGCTGGCCTGATAGACCTCGCATCTGTTTTTGCCGCTGCGCTTGACTTTGTACATGGCGCAGTCGGCGTACTTCATCAGTTCCGGCAGATTGGCGGCATGGCTGGGGTAGAGGCCGATACCGATGCTCGCGCCCAGCGTGTAGGAGAGGCTGTGGACTCCCACCGGCGTCATCATTTGCGCCAGCAATTTGTTGGCGATTTCCAGCGCCTGTCCTTCGTTGACCAGCTGGGTCGCGATGACGACAAACTCATCGCCGCCTATCCTGGCGCAGATGTCGGTGCTGCGGGTGTTTGCCTTCAGGCGCTCCGCGATGATTTTCAATACTTCGTCGCCGACGTCGTGCCCGGCCTTGTCATTGATGGGCTTGAAGTTATCCAGGTCGATATACAACACGGCGACAACGTGGTGCGGCCGTGTGGCCAACAACAGCGCCTGGTCGAACAGGGTGCTCATATAGCGCTTGTTGTTCAAACCCGTCAACGGATCATGGAAGGCGAGATCGAGCGCCTGGGCCTCGGCATCGACCAAGCGTTGCTGAAACAGCGTCAGCACGGCGGTCAGCAGCGAGAAGTATTGGACCAGCACCAGGAAGGTCCCGATCAGGAAGCTGTCCTTGAACCAGGTCGGATGAAAGTAGATCACGATCGGCGCGCCGAACCAATGGATCGCCAGCAAACCACTGGCGACGGCGGTGATCCGTAGCGGCAAGCCGGGAAAGTCGCCGCTCCGGCTCAAGGCCAGCCAGGCCATGCATGCCAATAGCCCGGCATTGATGGTCGCGTAGCCCATCGAACGGAACAGGGGATGGGTGTCGGCGATCAAGGTCACCAGCAGCCAGGTTTCCGCCGCCACCGCGGCGATCCAGAAGCCCCGGATGCGCATGTCCAGGTTCAGGAAACGCACCATGCCCGTCAACAGCAATGGCTTTTCCATAATGTTGAAGACCACATACGCCGCAGTGGCGATGCGGCGGTCCTCCATCGGGAGCAGCAGGAATAGAACAATGCGCGCGATCAGCGCACAGGAGATCGACATGGCCCACCAGCCCGAGCCTCGATTCGTTCGCGGTATGTTTCCCACCCACAGGAATAGCAGCGCGAACATGAAATAGATAGTGCTGCCAATTGTATGGATGATCGCGTGGGACATAGGACCTTCTCCAGTGCAGTCAGCAAATCTTACCTCAGAGAAGATGTTAATTTGCAATCAAGTTGCCCTTGCCCCGGTACGGGGGGCTCGGTGTTGTAGCCACGCATCACGGCAGGGATTTGTTACACTGCGTCCTTTTTCAAGCTTCTAGGAACACCATGGTCAGCCCAACCGAGTTGCGCGCCTACGCGCTGCATTGCCTGCTAGAGAACGACCCCGCCGCCAAAGTAGCGGCAGTCGCAGCGATGGCGGCGGCGGCGCGCGCGGGCGAGTGCGGGCTGGAGCCGGCGGGCGCCATCGTGCCGGCGGCTGCCATTCCGGGCCGGCCGGCCAAGCCGGAGCTGGTGCCGCCGCTGTCGGTGGGACGGCGTTCCATGGTGACGGTGGAGGGCAGGGCCATGCTGATCCACGCGCTGGCCCACATCGAATTCAACGCCGTCAACCTGGCGCTCGATGCGTTGTGGCGCTTCCCGGACCTGCCGCAGGAGTACTACATCGACTGGCTGCGGGTGTCCGCCGAGGAGGCGACCCACTTTGCGATGCTGGCCGCACACCTGCAAACGCTGGGCTACCAATATGGCGACTTCCCGGCGCACGACAGCCTGTGGGAGATGGTCGGCAAGACCACCGAAGACGTGCTGGCCCGCATGGCGCTGGTGCCGCGCACGCTCGAGGCGCGTGGACTGGACGCGATCCCGCCGTTGCGCGCCAAGCTGGCCCAGGCCGGCGACCGCGAGGCGGCAGCCATCCTGGACATCATCCTGCGCGACGAGGTCGGCCATGTGGAGATCGGCAACCGCTGGTACAACTACCTGTGCCTGCAACGCGGCCTGGAACCGCGCGCCACCTATGCCGAACTGGCGATACGCTACAAGGCGCCGACGCCGCGCGGCCCCTTCAACGTCGAAGCCCGCCTGCGGGCGGGCTTCACTGAAGCAGAGATCCAGGCGCTGTAGCGCCGGTCCGCCGTGCTACCCTGGATTGGGCAAGACGCTATCGTCCATGCCCTCGACCAGCGTTGCCTCCACTTCATCGGGATTCAAGCCGTGCAATTGCCAGTAGTGGCGGAAGGTGGCGCGCAGGCTCTCGCGCAGCACCTTGCTGTCCCAAGGCTTGGTGAAGAAACGGAATAGCGCCCCGCGATTGATCGCCTCCAGGATGGTCTCCAGATCGGTGTAGCCCGACAAGATAATGCGCAAGGTATCGGGGTACATATCCTTCACTTTACCCAGGAATGCCGTGCCGTTCATGTCGGGCATGCGCTGGTCGCACACAATCACATGTACTTGATGCATGGCCAGCAAAGCGAAGCCTTGTTGCGCACTGCCAGCCGTCAGGATGTGGTAGCCGTCCTGGCGCAACAGCCGGCTGAGCGAGGCCAGGATGTGCGGTTCGTCATCCACCAGCAGCAAGGTGCGCGGCGGCGTGCTGGCGCTCCCCTCGGGCAGGACCAGGCGGCTATCGGCGGCCAGCAATTGTTCGAATTCCGCCGCCGGCAGCGGACGGCTGAAATAATAACCCTGGATCTGGTCGCACCGGCAGCGCCGAAGATAGGCCAGCTGTTCCACCGTTTCCACGCCTTCGGCCACGACATCCATTTTCAGGCTGTGCGCCATGCCGATGATGGAGCGGACGATGGCCGCGTCCTCGGCGGAACTCGTCACGTTGCGGATGAAGGCGATATCGATCTTCAGCGTATCGACGGGAAAATGGCGTAAATAGGCCAGGCTGGAATAGCCGGTGCCGAAGTCGTCGATCGAAATCGGCACGCCCATCGACTGTAGCAGTCCCAGGGTGGCGACGGTGCGCTCCATGTCGACCATCAGCGCGCTCTCCGTCACTTCCAGCTCCAGCATTTCCGCCGCGACGCCGTTGGCTGCCAGCGCATCGGCCACCACGGTGGCCAGATCGCCGCTGCTGAACTGGCGGCTGGCCACGTTGACAGCAATGTGCAAGGCCTGGCCAGCGCGCCCCCAAGCCGCGACCTGCCGGCATACCTCATTGATGGCCCAGGCGCCCGCCCGCACGATCAAACCCGTCTCCTCCAGCAAAGGTATGAATTCGGCCGGCGAGACCAAGCCATGCCCGGGCCGGTTCCAGCGCATCAGTGCCTCGGCGCCGATCACGCGGCCGGTGCTGATCTGGACCTTGGGCTGGTAATGCAGCACGTACTCTTGCTGGTCGAGCGCCTTGCGCAAGGCGTCTCCCATCCACAGCCGTTTTTGCGCCTGGAGGTTCATTTCCTCTGTAAAAAAACGATAGGTATCCCGTCCGGCCTGTTTGGCCTGATACATGGCGGTATCGGCATACTGGATCAGGGTATCGGCGTCGCCGGCATCGTTGGGATACACGGCGATGCCGATGCTGGCGGTCATGCTGACGTCCTGGCCACCCAGGCGGAACGGCAGGTCCAGCGCCTGCCGGAGCTGGTCAGCCACCCTGGCGGGCGCCTCGGCCCCCGTTACGTATTCCACGATCAGGCCGAATTCATCGCCGCCCAGCCGGCCACGCAGGGGATTGATCGGTCCGAGGCGTTGCGCGCACTGGCGCAATAGTTCGTCACCGACGACATGACCCAAGGTGTCGTTCACATGTTTGAAACCGTCGAGGTCTATCAACAGCATGGCCACCATGCCACCTGCGGCGGTCGATTCCAGCGCCTGGGCCAGCCGCTGCTGGAACAGGAAGCGGTTCGGCCAGCCGGTCAGGCTGTCATACCGCGCCAGATGCAGGCCGTGCTGGCGCGATTCCGTGTACAGCAGGCGCACCTCCAGCATGTTGCGGATGCGGGTCAGCACCTCGATGTGGTCGAACGGCTTGCTGACAAAATCGCGCGCGCCCGCTTCCAGCGCGCGTAGTTTGTATCCGGGCTCCGCCGTCACCACCAGTACCGGCAGATAGCCCTCAGCCTCGATCAGCTTCAGCCCCTCCAGCACCTCGAAACCGCTCATGAAGGGCATGTTCAGGTCGAGCACGATCAAGTCGTAATGGTTGTCGCGATGCAGGTCGAGCACGGTGCGCGAATCCATGGTGGAGCTGACCGCGCTGTAGCCGGCATCGCCCAGCATGTACTCCAACACCCGCACATTGGCCAGTTGATCGTCGACCAGCAGTATCCTGGCGGTGTGGATGGCGGCTTGGGTGATCATGGCGCTTCCTTCGATAGGGCGAGGTTGATGGCTTCGGTCAGCTGTTCAATATTGATCGGTTTGGTGACATAGCATAGGAAGCCGCGTTCCATGCCCGCCGCGACATCGCGTTGCATGGCGCTGGCGGTGACGGCAATGACGGGAATGGCGGCGGTCGCCGGTTCCGCGCGCAACTGCTGGAGCGCGTCCAGTCCGCTCAGGCCGGGCAAATGCAAATCCATCAGGATCAGGTCCGGCAGGTGGCCGCGCGCCAGCTGCAAGCCCAGATGCGCGTCCGGGGCCGACAACAGGCGCAGGTCCGGGATGGTCTTGATGATCTCCTCCACCAAACGCAAGTTGGCCGGGTTGTCCTCGACGTACAGGATAGTCGACATGGCGGCCCTGCGCTGCGGCGCCACGGCCGGTTTGGACGGCGCCGCGGCGGGCGCGCCGGCGTCCTGTTCCAGCGCGAGCAGATCGATCCAGAACAGGCTGCCCACGTCCACCGTGCTGCTCACGCCCATATTGCCATTCATCAGGCCAACCAGGCGCTTGGTCACCACCAGTCCGATGCCGGTGCCCTCGACCACGCCCAGCTCTTGCCCCAGACGGTTGAAGGGCTGGAACAATCCCTCCAGCTGGGCGGCGTCCAGGCCGCGCCCGCTGTCACGCACGGAGATGCGCAGGTAACGCGCCTGGCGCGCGCATGCGACTTCGACGATGCCGCCATCGCGGTTGTATTTGATGGCGTTCGATAGCAAATTGAGCAGGATCTGTTTCAAGCGGGTGCGGTCCGCCAGCACGCACCACGGCGGCGCTTCCGGAAACACCATGCGCAGCGCGCGTTGCGCGCCCAACGGTTCGAGCATGGTGCGGCATTCCCGCAATACCTCACCCAGGTTGACCGGTTCCAGCGACAGCCGCAATTCACCCGATTCGACCTTGGCCAGGTCGAGCACCTCGTTGATCAGTTCCAGCAAGTGCGTGCCGGCCTTCATGATGAAGCCGGTGAATTCCTTGCGCCGTTCGGTGGTGGTCGCCACCGTGTCGGACGCCAGCAACTGGGCGAAGCCGAGAATGGCGTTGAGCGGGGTGCGCAACTCATGGCTCATGCTCGACAGGAAAGCCGACTTGGCCTGATTCGCATGTTCGGCCGAACGCATCGCGACCTCCAGCTCGGTCGTGCGCGCCTGTACGCGCGACTCCAGGTCTGTGTTCAAGTGCATGATTTGCGCCTGCACCCGTTCGCGCTGCACCACCTCGCGCGAGATCGCCAGGTTGGACGCTTCCAGCTCGACGGTGCGGCGCTCGACCTCCATCAGCATCGCATTAAAAGAATCGACCAGGGCGCCGACCTCGTCATCCTCGACCTTGTTGACGCGGCGGGAATAGTCGCGCTGTCGCACCACCTCGCGCGCGGCGCGCGCCATGTCGACGATGGGCCGGGTCACCAGCCGCTCCAGGCGTTGGGTCATAAAGTAGGCGATCGCCATGGCGCAGACCAGGGCCACGGTGGCCAGCGCGGCATCCGTGGCGACGGCGCCGTGCCAGTCATATTCGGCCCGCAGATACAGTGTGCCGAGCGGCACGCCCTGGTGTTCGATGTGGCGGAAGACCTGCATGCGGGTGCTGTTCAGCTGTATGCCGTCGGCTTCCGGCCGGGACGGCAAGCGGACCGTTTCGCCGGCCCGCGCGTAGCTGGCGAACAGCGTGCCGCGCTCGGTATAGACGGCGGCCGCCAGCACGTTGGGCCGGCTGGCCAGCGCGCTCAGGTTGGCGCTGGCCAGGGCCTCATCCTCGAACGCCAGCGCGGCCGACATCATGCGCCCCATCAGGTCGGCGTTGCTGCGCATATCGGCCTCCATTTCATGGTGAAACCGCCAGAGATCGACGCTCACCGTGGCGATCAAGGTCAACAGCAGTGCCACCAGCGTGGTCGACATCACGCTGGCGAGCATCTTTTGCCGTATCGAGCGCTGGAAACTCATCAGGAGCCGTCCTTGCGCACCCGGTACGCCGCCGACAACATCAGGGCGCTGAACTTGAGCCGGCTCGAGGCCGCCGGCTTGAGCGCCACTTCGAACCGCAGCCGTTCATCGGGCACCACGAAGTTGATCATGCCGCCCAGCGAGAACGCCTCGTCCGACTCGGTGACCGTCAGGATGGGCTTGTCCCGGACCCGGGAGAACAGCGCCAGCAACTCATGCCTGGGCAAGTCGCCGAGGAACAAGATGTGTATGCCGACAAACGGCTCGCCCACCTTCAGCTTGCGCACCAGCAGCTTGCGGCCGTTGGACTGCCGCCCGTTCAGGCTGGCGGCGATCTCGTCCGCCAGTGCGTCCGCCCCGACCATGGCGATGATGAAGGGGCTGTCCGGCTGGGCAAAGGCGTCGGCCGGCCACTCGACAAAGGCGGAAAATTTGTACAGATAGGCGGCGCTGACCTGGGCGCCGATGGCGACATGGGGTTCGACCGACTGGGCCAGCACGGCCGGCGCCGGCAACAGACAGCAAGCCAGCAGCAGAAGGCTGAGGTGGGGGCATCGCATCGGGAACACCGGCTCCTTCCACTGTGCTGCGCTAGGTAATCAGAACCGCAGGATGGCCTTGGCGTACCAACTGGCTTCCAGTTGGCTGCGCGTGCTGACGGCGCCAAACTCACCATGGCCGCCGCCGATCAGGTTGTTGCCGCCCGCAGCCAGCTCCCAGCGGGCGTCGGCCTGCCATCCGAGCCGGACGTCGAGCGCGGTGTAGGCCGGCACCGCCGGCCGCGACAGCGCCGCCACCCGGCGCAGCGACAGGTCGAACTGGGTCCGCGCCCACGGTTCGCTGGAGGAGCGCAGTATCCACATATGCGCGGGGTCGCGCAGCGCGCCGACCACACTGGTGGTGTCGACGCTGCCCGGCTTGAGGTACAGCTGTTGGTGCAGCGCGCTCCAGCCGGCGCTCAGGCGCCAGCCGGGCCGGGCCTGGTAAGTGCCCCACATCTCGACGCCGTTGACGCTGCCTTGCATCATGCTGGAAAACCACACCAGCTTGCCATCCGGCGAGCGCTCCTGGGTACGCAGGAAGTCGTAGGCGGTATGGAACAGCGTGGCCGAATAGCTCAGCACGTTGGCGGCGCTGCCGCGATAGCCGAGTTCATACACAGTGGCCAGTTCGGAGCGCACCGGCGCACCGCCGTTGAGCACGAACGGGGCGGCGCCCGGCGCATACAGGTCGCGGTCCAGGCGGGATGGCGCGCGCACCGCGCGCGAGACTGCGCTCCACACCATCTGGCGCGGCGCCACCGTCCAGCCCAGCCGCATGCTGGGCAGCACTTCGCGGCCAGTGTAATCGTTGCGTTCGAAGCGCGCCCCCAGCGTCAGGCGCAGTTGCTCGCTCAGGCGCACTTCATCCTGGAAGAACAAGCTGGACCATTGCTGATCGACGTCGGCCGGCAGAAAGGCCACAAACGCGCTATTGGTCAAGCGATCCCGGCTGCGGCGGTAGTCCATGCCGGTGACCAGGGTATGCGCGCCGACCGGCGCCAAGGTGTACTGCAATTGCAGGTCGACGATGGCCAGCGATTCGGCGAAGGTGGGGATCACCGTGCGCTCGCTGTTGTCGAGGTAGGCTTGCAAACTCATCCGCGCACCGCCGTCGAGCGGCCGCTCCCAGCGGGCCATCAGGTCGCCGCCCGATACGGAGATCGTCCCCAAAGCGAATTTGGCGATGGAAACGGAAATCGAGCCCGGCGGCGGCTGCTCTTCGCTGCCGCGGTAGACGCGCCCCTGCAACATGAACTGGCCGGCCGTACCGCTCCAGTCGGCGCGAAAGCCGGCCTGCGACATCGTGGCCGCGTCCGCGATCGCCAGGCCGGCGGCGGACTCGGTGTGCCTGCTCTCGACATGCTTGGCGTAGACCCGGTAGGCGACGCCGCTGTCGAGCGTGGCGCCCCAGCGCGCGGTGGCGTCGGACTGGCGGCCGCCCGCCGTGCCGCTGGCCAGCCCGCCCTGGGTGTGCTGGGCCGGGCGGGTGATGATGTTGATCACGCCATTGACGGCGTTGGCGCCCCACAAGGTTCCGCCGGGACCGCTGATGACTTCGATGCGCTCGATATCCTCCAGCACCACGTCCTGCACGTCCCAGAACACGCCCGAGAACAAGGGCGTGTAGACCGAGCGGCCGTCGATCAACACCAGCAGTTTGTTGGCGCTATTGCTGTTGAAGCCGCGCGAGGAAATGGCATAGCCGTAGCCGCTGCCTTGGGCCACTTGCAAATTGGGCGCCAGGCGCAGGGCCTCGGCCACGTTGCTGGCGCCGCTGCGCCGGATGTCTTCACCGCTGATGACGTACACCGACGCCGCCGCCTCGCTCAATCGTTCGGGTTTCTTGGAAACCGAGGTGACGCGGATTTCCGCCAGTTCGGCGAACGACATTTGCAATATATCGCCGTCCGCTGGTGCGGCGCTGGCGGGCGAGGCGTGCAGCGCACAGACTAGCGCCATGCCACTTGCCACCATCACCGGGCGCTGAAAAGGCGCTGTTGCGCCGGACGTCAAGGCGTTCGCCGAGACATGGGCTCCTGTATTCCATCGCGACCGCATCAGCGACTCCCCTATGGAGCAGCGCGCAAGCAATCACGGATGGATTGTCAGTTGCAGGCGGAACTCTAACCATAAATACTATCCCTTCATGCAATGAAATGCACGAGATCAATACAGCCGTTGTTTTCTACGAAAACGCGCTGTCCGCAGCCTCACGGGTGATGCAAGGCGCTTGCGAAAATGACTCAATCGCAGATTGTGATGCCCCGAAGCCAATTTACATCATGTGATTTTTGGATAGATTCTCTGTTAGAATCTTCTGTAACCTTCATGGAAGCGCAGCCCGCTTCCCACGCATTGTGCTGCTCAGTGAAATGGATCTCCATGACATTCGATAGCGAGGCATTGCATTCAGTACTGTTGTGCCGCAGCGGGCAACGCCTGTGTGCGCTGCCGTTGCGCCATGTGCGTGAAATCATGCGGGCGCTGCCGGTCGATCCGGTGCCCGCCATGGCCGACTTCCTGCTCGGCCTGGCCCTGATCCGCGGCGTCCCCGTTCCCGTCATCGATTGCGCGCGCCTGGTCGGGCCGTCCCGCTCGGCGCAAGTGTCGCGTTTTGTCACCTTAAGCGTCGGCCCGCGCCAACTGGCGCTGGCGGTGGACGGCGTGCTCGGCGTGCGCCAGCTGGCCGCCGCCGCGCTGGCCGAGATCGCTCCCTTGCTGGACGCCAGCGACGACGGCCTGGTGCAAGCGATCGCCACCCTCGACGCTGAATTGCTGCTGGTGTTGCGCGCCGGCCGCATGGTGCCCGAGGCCATGTGGGACGCGCTGGCGGCAGGCGAGGCCACCGTATGAACCTCGAGCCGACCTCCACCCAGGTGGCGCAGTTCCGCGACCTGATCGCCGAGCGGCTGGGCCTGCAATTCGATGAAACCAAGCTGGGCAACCTGGCCCGGGTGCTGGCCCTGCACGCGGGCGGCGACAGCGCGGCCTTTATCGCCACGCTGGCGGCGGCGCCGGCGCCATGCGAGGCGCTGCACCGGCTGGCGGTCGACCTGACCGTCACCGAGACCTATTTTTACCGGAATATCGAGCAAATCCACGCCTTTGCCGAAGTGGCGCTGCCGGCCTGCTGGCAGGCGCGCGAAGGCTTGCCGGTGCGGGTGCTGTCGGCCGGCTGCGCCTCCGGCGAGGAGCCGTACACGCTGGCCATCACCGCGCGCGAGGCGGGCCCGCTGGGCGCCGGCAGCGTCGAGATCCGCGCCGTCGACGCCAATCCCGCCATGCTGGCCAAGGCCGCGCGCGCGCGCTACTCGGCCTGGTCGCTGCGCGAAGTCAGTGCGGCCATGCGGGCCCGCTGGTTCACCCGCGAAGGCGAGCTGTATGTGCTCAACGACAGCGTGCGGCGTTCGGTGCGCTTCGACCAGTGCAACCTGGCCCAGGACGACGACCAGCTGTGGGCGCCCGGCAGCTACGACATCGTGTTTTGCCGCAATGTGCTGATGTACTTCAGCCCGGCCCAGGCGCAGGCGGCGGTGGCGCGCATCGCCGCTGCGCTGGCGCCCGGCGGCTACCTGTTCATGGGCCACGCGGAAACCCTGCGCGGCCTGTCGCACGATTTCCACCTGTGCCATACCCACGCGACTTTTTATTACCAGCGCAAGCTGTATTCCGGCGCCGCGCCGCTGCCGGCCGACTTCAACCAGCCGCCCTGGACCGGCGTGCAGACCCGGCCCACCTTGTTCGACGACCCGGCCTGGGTCGACGTCATCGCCCGCGCCGCGCAACGCATCGACACGCTGGCGGTGGCCGTGCCGCGCGCCGGCGCCATGCCGTCGGCGCCGGCGCAGGCCGACCTGCACCACGCGCTGACCTGCCTGCACAACGAACAGTTCGAGCAAAGTCTGGCGCTGATCGACAAGCTGCCGCAACAACATGCGGAGGACCCGGACGTGCTGCTCTTGAAGGCCATCTCGCTCAGCCAGAGCGGCGCGCTGATGGCGGCGCAAAACGTCTGCCATCAATTGCTGGCGCGCGACGAGCTCAACGCCGGCGCCCAGTACGTGCTGGCGCTATGCCGCGAGGAAGACGGCGACAACGCGGCGGCGCTGGCCCATTACCGCAGCGCGGCCTACCTCGATCCCGGCTTCGCGCTGGCGCGCCTGCACATCGGCGTGCTGGAACGGCGCATGGGCGACGCCGAGGCGGCCCGGCGCGACCTGGCCCAGGCCCTGATCCTGCTTCAGCATGAGGACGCCTCGCGGCTGCTGCTGTTCGGCGGCGGCTTCCCGCGCAGCGCGCTGGTCGGATTATGCCGGGCCGAACTGGCCGCACTGGGAGCCGCGCCATGACCCCGAACAGCCTGCCGGCCGACAGCGCGCGCCAGCTGCGCGAGCAGTTCGACCGTTCGTTCGCGCTGGCCCCCAGCCTGCCGGCGGCCGGCAGCGCCAACCTGCTGACGATACGCATAGGCGCCGAACCCTATGCCATCCGCCTGGCCGACATCCGCGGCCTGCACGCCGACCGCCGCATCCTGGAAGTGCCCAGCCCCATGCCGGAACTGCTGGGCGTGACCAACTTCCGCGGCCAGATCGTGCCGGTCTACCAGCTGACCACCTTGCTGGGCAAGGCGGCCGCCGGCGCGCCGCGCTGGATGGTGCTGGTGCAGGCCAGCGCGCCGCTGGCGTTCGCCTTCGAGGCGTTCGAATCCCATATCTGCGCCAGCGCCGAACAATTGATCGCCTCGGCCGACGCCGGCGGCCACGGGCAGCAATGCGAGGCGGTCCACACGGCGGGCGGGGTGGTGCCGGTGCTGGCGATCGCCGCGCTGGCGGCCGAGGTCGAGGCGCGCACCCTCCGCGTACAGCAGGGAGGCGGGCATGGCTAAAGATCCCTACCGCTATTTCCGCATCGAAGCGCGCGAGCTGATCGAACAGATCGGCAAGGGCGTGCTGGCGCTGGAGCAGGGCGTGCGCGACGCCGAACAGGTCGCCTTGCTGCTGCGCTGGGCCCACACGCTGAAGGGCGCGGCGCGGGTGGTGCGGCAGGCCGAGATCGCCGACCTGATCCACGGCGTCGAGGAATTGCTGGCGCCCTTGCGCAGCGACGCAGCGCCGCTGCCGCGCAGCACCGTCGACCAGTTGCTGGCCGCCTGCGACCGCGTGAACAGCTTGCTGGCGCAGCTGCCGCAAGCCGAGGCCGCCCCCGCGGCGCCCGGTCCCGTGCAGGCCGCCGGCGGCGGGTCCGCTGCTGAAACCGAGGCCGAGGCGCCGCAGCGGCTGGGCCGCGCCGACGTGCTGGAAGTCGACGTGCTGCTGGAAGGGCTGGGCGAGATCGGCACCGAGCTGGCGGCCATGCGGCGCGCCATCGGCACGCTGGACGCCTTGCGCGAACTGGCGCTGGCGGGCGAGGCCGCGCAGGGCGGCCGGGTGCTGGTGGCGCAGCTCGACACGCTGGAACGCCGGATGGCCGGCGGCGCCGAGCGCATCGACCGCGAACTGCGCCAGACCCGCGACGCCGCCGAACGCCTGCGGCTGGTGCCGGTGGCCGGCATCTTCACCACGCTGGAACGCTGCGCGCGCGACGCCGCCCACAGCAGCGGCCGCCAAGTGGTGTTCGACGCCCGCGGCGGCCAGTTGCGGGTCGACGGCGAAGTGCTGGACGTGGTGCTGGGCGCCTTGCTGCAACTGGTGCGCAACGCGGTGGCGCACGGCATCGAGCCCCCGGCCGAGCGGCTGGCGGCGGGCAAGCCGGCCCCCGGCCGCATCGTGCTGGAGGTGGCGCGGCGCGGCTACATGGTGTGGTTCCGCTGCCGCGACGATGGCCGCGGCATCGACCAGGCGGCGTTGCGCCGCTCGCTGGCCGAACGCGGCCTCGATGCGCCGGACGACAGCGCCGGCCTGCTGGCGCGGCTGATGCAGGGCGGCGTCAGCACCAGCAGCGTGGTGACCGAGCTGTCCGGGCGCGGCATCGGCATGGACGTGGTGCGCGCCGCGATGGGCAAGCTGGGCGGCAAGGCCCAGGCCGCCAGCAGCGCGGGCGGCGCCACCTTCGAGCTGAGCGTGCCGCTGAGCTTGGCTGCGCTGGACGTGTTGCTGGTCGAGGCCGACGGCCAGACCATGGCCTTGCCGCTGGACGCGGTGCTCGGCGCGCTGCGGGTGCCGCTGGAGCAGGTGGTGCACACCGTGGACGGCGGCGCCATCGTCTACGAGGGCCAGCTGCTGCCGCTGCTGCCGCTGGCGGTGGGCGCGGCCGCGCGCGGCGCGCACCTGTGGTCGCCGCGCGCGATGACGGCGGTGGTGATCCGCAGCCAGGGCGAGTTGCTGGCCCTGGCCACCAGCCGCCTCGGCGGGGTCGACAGCGTGGTGCTGCGCGCGCTGCCGCCGCTGGTGGCGGCCGATCCCATGGTGCTGGGCCTGTACCTGGACATCGAGGGCGAGCCGCGGCTGGTGCTCGATCCCGAGGAGCTGGGCCGGGCGCTGACCCGGCGCCGCAGCAGCGGCCGCGAAGTGGCCACGCCCTGCCTGCCGATCCTGATCGTCGACGATTCGCTGACCACCCGCATGCTCGAAAGCAGCATCCTGGAATCGGCCGGCTACCAGGTGGCGCTGGCGGCCTCGGCCGAGGAGGGCCTGGAGCTGGCGCGGCAGAACCGCTACGCGCTGTTCCTGGTCGACGTCGAGATGCCGGGCATGGACGGCTTCGGCTTCATCACCGAAATCCGCGCCGATCCACAGCTGTGCGAGATTCCGGCCATGCTGGTGACCTCGCTCGACACGGCGGCCCACCGGCGCCGCGGCGCCGAGGCCGGCGCCAACGGCTACATCGTCAAGAACGAATTCGATCAGACCGCCTTCCTGGCGCGGATCGGGGAGCTGGTGCAGCGATGAACAAACTACGGGTGCTGGTGGTGGAAGATTCGCTGACGGTGCGCATGCACCTGTGCGAACTGCTGGCGGCCGACCCGGCGGTCGAGCTGGTCGGCTCGGCCGAGGACGGCAAGCAGGCCATCGAGCTGTGCCTGGCGCTGCGGCCGGACGTGATCTCGCTCGACATGATGATGCCGGTGATGACCGGGCTGGCCGCCACCGAATACATCATGGCCTATTGCCCGACGCCCATCCTGGTGGTGTCGTCCTCGGTCAACCGTGGCGAGCTGTTCCGCACCTACGAGGCGCTGGCGGCCGGCGCGCTGGACGTGATCGAGAAGCCCCGGCCCGACCAGCTCGGCTGGGGCGAGCACTACATCGCCATGCTCAAGCTGGTGGCCAAGATCAAGGTGGTGACCCATCTGCGCGGACGGCGCGCCGCCGCGCCGGTGGCGCCGCCGGCCACCATCCCGCAGCAGGGCCTGCGGCTGATCGCGGTGGGCGCCTCGACCGGCGGACCGCGCGCGCTGGTCGACGTGCTGGGTGCGCTGCCGGCCGATTTTCCGCTGCCGATGCTGGTGGTGATTCATATCGCCGAACCGTTCGGCACCGCCTTCGTCGACTGGCTGGACGACCACTGCGCGCTGGACGTGCGGCTGGCGCGCCACGGCCAGCCGCTGCCCGCGCGCGGCGTGGTGCTGGCCGCGCCCGGCCTGCACCTGGAATTGCGCGGCCGCCAGCTGGTGTGCGAGCGCGGGCCGGAGCGCCACTCGTGCCGGCCGTCGGTCGACGTGCTGTTCGACTCGGTGGCGCGCCAATGCGGCGCGGCCGCCGCCGCGGTGCTGCTGACCGGCATGGGCCAGGACGGCGCGCGCGGCATGCTGGCGCTGCGCGACGCCGGCGGCCTGACCATCGCCCAGGACGAAGCGAGCAGCGTGGTGTACGGCATGCCGCGCGAGGCCGCGCTGCTGAACGCGGCGCAGCGCATCCTGCCGCTGGCGGAGATCGGCCCGGCGCTGGCCGCGCTGGCGACCTGGAGGGCGCCATGACCGCACCGGTACTGATCGTCGACGACAGCCTGACCGTGCGGGCCGACCTGGAGGATGCGTTCGAGGAGCACCAGATCGCCACCATCGCCTGCGCCACGCTGGCCGAGGCGCGCGCGGTGATGGCCGGCCAGCCAGTGGGCCTGATGATATTGGACGTGATGCTGCCCGACGGCGACGGCATCGACCTGCTGCGCGAAGTGCGCGCCACCGAGGCCGGCGCCGCGCTGCCGGTGCTGGTGTTGTCGAGCGAAGCCCAGGTCAGCCACCGCATCCGCGGCATGCTGACCGGCTCCAACGATTATGTCGGCAAGCCCTACGACCGCGACCGCCTGGTGGCGCGCGCGATGCAGCTGCTGGAGCTGGCCGGCGCGCCGGCCGACGCCGCGCCGCTGGTGCAGGTGATCGACGACAGCCTGACCTACCGCGAACAGCTGGGCGCGCTGCTGCGCGAGCAGGGCTACCAGGTGGCGCTGGCCCATACCGGCGAGGAAGGCTTGCGGGCGATGGCGCTGCGGCGGCCGGCGGCGCTGGTGGTGGACCGGGTGCTGCCCGGCATCGACGGCGCCGCCGTGGTGCGCCGGCTGCGGCTCGACCCGGCGCTGCGCACCGTGCCCTGCATCCTGCTGACCGGGGCCGACGAGCAGGGCGCCGAACTGCACGCGCTGGAGGCCGGCGCCGACGCCTTCGTGCGCAAGGACGGCGACGCCGGCATGTTGCTGGCGCGGCTGGCGGCGGTGCTGCGCAATGTGGACGGCGGCGGCAAGCCGATGGCGCCGCAGGCCGGCCAGCGCATCCTGGCGGTGGACGACAGCCGCACCTATCTGTTCGAGCTGGCCGAGGTGCTGGGCGACGAGGGCTACGACATGATCCTGGCCGAATCCGGCGAACAGGCGCTGGCGCTGCTGAAGGTGCAGAAGGTCGATTGCGTGCTGCTGGACCGGCTGATGCCCGGCCTGTCCGGCACCGACACCTGCTACCGCCTCAAGGGCGACGCCGCCACCCGCGACATCCCGCTGATCATGCTGACCGCGATGGAAGACCGGGCGGCGATGATCGAGGGCCTGTCCACCGGCGCCGACGACTATGTGCTGAAGTCGAGCGACTTCGACGTGCTCAAGGCGCGCGTGCGGGCCCAGCTGCGGCGCAAGCAGTTCGAGGACGAGAGCCGCCGCATCCGCGCCGAGCTGATGGGCAAGGAGCTGGAGGCGGCGGAAATGCGCGCCGCGCGCGCGCTGGCCGAAAGCCGGGCCGCGCTGTTGACCGAGCTGGAACACAAGAACCGCGATCTGGAGCAGGCCGTGCAGGCGCTGGAAGAGGGCCAGCGCGAGGTGGCGGAAAAGAACCGCCAGCTGGAGCAGGCCAACCGGCTCAAGTCCGAGTTCCTGTCGAATATGTCGCACGAGCTGCGCACGCCGCTCAACGCCATCATCGGCTTTTCCGACCTGATGGCGCGCGGCGTCACCGGCGAGCTCAGCGCCAAGCAGCAGACCTGCGTCGGCCATGTGCTGGCCAGCGGCAGGCACCTGCTGGGCCTGATCAACGACATCCTCGACCTGTCCAAGGTGGAGGCCGGCAAGATGGACCTGGCGCTGGAGCCGGTCGACGCCAACACCGTGCTGCGCGCCTGCCTGTCGATCGTGCAGGACAGCGCGGCGCGGCGCGCCATCGGGCTGGAGTTCCTGCCATGCGCGCCGCTGGGACCGGTGCAGGTCGACCTGCGCAAGTTCCGGCAGATGGTCTACAACCTGCTGTCGAACGCGGTCAAGTTCAGCCACGACGGCGGCCGCGTCACCCTGTCGCTGCACCGCGTGCGGCGCCCCGACGTCGGCTACGGCGAGGACGGCGAATGGACCAGCCGGCTGTTGCCGCTGCCGGCCGGCGGCGAGCTCGAATTCCTGGAAGTGCGGGTGCGCGACGGCGGCGACGGCATCGCCGCCACCGACCTGCTGGCCTTGTTCGAGACCTTCAGCCAGCTCGATTCGTCCAGCTCGCGCCAGCACGAGGGCAGCGGGCTGGGCCTGGCGCTGGTCAGCCGCCTGGCCGAGCTGCACGGCGGCACGGTCGGCGTCACCAGCGCGCCGGGGCTGGGCGCGCAGTTCTCGGTGTGGCTGCCGCTGCGGCTGGAAGCGCAGGCCCCGGCGCCCGATCCGGCCAGCCGCCGGGTGCTGGTGATCGAGGATGACGAGCACGCGGCCGAACTGCTGCAGCTGCATCTGGAGAGCATCGGTTTCGCCGTCAGCCACGCGCGCGACGCCGTCACCGCGCTGGCCATGGCGCGCAGCGACGTGCCGGACCTGATCACGCTCGACCTGCTGCTGCCCGACGCCAGCGGCTGGGCGGTGCTGGACGAGATCAAGAGCAATCCCCGGCTGGAAAGCGTGCCGGTGGTGATCGTCTCCATCCTGGCCGAGGAAATGAAGGCCTGCGTGCTGGGCGCGGCGCAGCTGCTGCAAAAGCCGGTGTCGCACCAGAGCCTGCGCGACGCCGTGTATGCGCTGGGGCTGGGCGACGACGACGCGCTGGCGCCGACGGTGGTGATCGTCGACGACGCCGCCACCTGCGCGCGGCTGAGCGGCGACCTGGCCGCGCTGAACTACAAGGTGCAGTGCTACGCCGACGGCGCCAGCGCGCTGGCGGCCATGCCGGCGCTGCGGCCCAACCTGCTGATCATCGGCCTGGTGCTGGCCGACATCAGCGGCTTCGAGGTGATCGCCGCGCTGCGCCACGGCGCCGCCGCCGAGGTGCCGATCCTGGTGCTGAGCGACCGCAGCGTCAGCGACGACGACAAGCGGCGCCTGAGCGGCCAGGTGCTGCGCATCATGGAAAAGGACAGCTTCAGCCGCCGGCAGTTCCTGTTCGAGGTCGGCCGCGCGCTGCAACAGCGCGCCGACGAGCCGCGGCAATGAGGCAAGCACGATAAGCGGGGTGGAAGATGGCACGCATACTGATCGTTGAAGATACGCCCGGCAACATGCTGCTGACCAGCATCATGCTCGAGAGCGGCGGGCACACGCTGTACTGCGCCGAGCGGGCGCGCGCCGGCATCGCCATCGCCCGCGAGCAGAGGCCGGACCTGATCCTGATGGATGTGCAGATGCCGGAGCTGGACGGCATCGCGGCGGTCGCCATCCTCAAGGGCGACCCGCTCACGCAAGCGATACCGGTGGTGGCGTTGACCGCCTACGTGATGAAGGGCGACCGCGAGCGCATGCTGGCGGCCGGCTTCGACGGCTACATCGAAAAACCCATCGATTACGACAGTTTCATGGCCGAGGTCACACGCATCCTGGGGCCGGCATAGCCAGGGCGTCGCCATTTGAGCATGCAAGGGTAGGCGGACCGATCCGCCGGTTGGGGAATTGAGGGAGCGAGGCATCATGAACAAAAACTGGACCTTTGGACGCAAGCTGGCGTTCGGCTTCGCGGTATCGTCGACCTTCCTGATCGCGATCGGCGTCGCCGCCTACTGGAGCATCTACGTGCTGATCGCCACCGCCAGCTCGGTCAACCATACGCAGAAGGTGCTGGAGCACGTGACCGCCCTGGTGAGCCAGATGAAGGACGCCGAGACCGGCCAGCGCGGCTACCTGCTGACCGGCGACCCGGCCTACCTGGAACCGTTCCTGGCGGCCGCCGCCGCCACGCCGACGGTGCTGGCCGAGATGCGCAGCCTGACGGTGGACAACCCCGGCCAGCAGACCAGGATAGGCCAGGCCGAGACGCTGGTGACCGCCAAGTTCAACGAGCTCAAGCGCACCATCGACCTGCGCAAGGCCGGCCATGGGGATGAAGCGATGAAGATCGTGCTGAGCGGCGAGGGCAAGAAGGTGATGGACACCCTGCGCGCGGTGTGCGAACAGATCAGCCGCGAAGAACTCTCCCTGCTGAGCAAGCGCGAGGCCGATGCGGACGCCACCTCCAACAGCGCCAAGATGACCATCGTCGGCGGCACCTTGCTGTGCCTGCTGTTCGTGATCGCCGCCGGCTTCACCATCACGCGCTCGCTGACCGACCGGCTGGGCATGGCGGTGGGCCATGTGCAGAGCTCCTCGGCCGAACTGCAGGCCGCCGCCACCCAGCAGGCGTCCGGCGCCCGCGAGCAGGCCAGCGCCATGAGCGAGATCAGCACCACCATCAGCGAGCTGGGCGTGACTTCGCGCCAGATCGCCGAGAGCGCGCAGCGGGTGGCGCAGATCGCCGAGCAGACCGCGGGCGCGGCGCGCAGCGGCGAGGGCACGGTGGAACGGGGCCAGGAATCGATCGCCGGCATCCGCCGCCAGACCGACCTGGTGGTCAGCCACATGCTGGACCTGGGCCGCAAGTCGCAGGAGATCGGCGCCGTGCTCGACATCGTCTCCGAGCTGGCCGAGCAGACCAACATCCTGGCCATCAACGCCACCATCGAGGCCAGCGGCGCCGGCGAGGCGGGCCGCCGCTTTGCCGTGGTGGCGGAGGAAATCCGCAAGCTGGCCGACCGCGTGGCCGCCTCGACCAAGGGCATCCGCATCCAGATCGACGATGTGCGCGGCGCCGTCAACACCACCGTGATGGCCACCGAGAGCGGCGCCAAGGCGGTCGACCTGGGCGCGCGCCAGTTTGCCGAGGTGGCGCTGGCGTTCAAGCAGATTTCCGACCTGGTCAGCACCACCACCGAGGCGGTGCGCGAGATCGAGCTGTCGACCAAGCAGCAGGCCACGGCGGCCGACCAGGTGCGCATCGCGGTGTCGGACGTGGCGCAGACCACGCAGGAGACCGAGGCCAGCTCGACCCAGACGCTGCAGACCGCCTCGCAACTGGCCGGCCTGTCGATGGACCTGCGCCGGCTGGTCCATCCGCAGGCGGTGTGATCAGCGAACGGCGGCGAAGGCCGCCTTGATATCGTCCAGTTTATCGTCGATCGAGTAGGGCAGCGCCTTGGCCAGCAAGTCGAGGATGATCAGCGCGTTGATGGCGCCATCCTCGTCGACCGCGTGGCGCAGGCGTTTGGCCATCGCGCTGTTGACGCTTTGCAGCGCCAGGTAGCGCGCCTTCAGGCCGTCCAGTTCCCAGTCCGGCGCGCCGCCGTCGCGGGCGATGAAATACTGTCCCAGCAAATAGGTGGAGGCTGCGCGGTAGATGGTTTCCTCCTCGGTCGCGAACGGCAGGTGGAAGTGGGCCATCGGACGCAGAAAGTCCGTGTGCGGGCAGGCGCTGCTGGCCGCCAGCAGGCCCATCAAGGCGCCCACGCCGCGCTGCACGGTGGTGTGCCTGGCGACGCTGCGCTCGGCCATCTCGACCCGCACCTCGACCTGTTCGTAGGAGCGCAGCTTGCCCATCATCGCGATCAGGGGAACGAAACGCAGCGCCATCGGGCAATGGGGCGTGCTGCCGGGCGGCAGCGGGCAGTTGGGGCACTGCTGGAACGCCAACGCGGTCCATGCCGGCAAGCCAGACGTCTCCTCCGCGGCAACGTCGCCGACTGCGCAACTCGCGCTCTGGCCGTCGGCAAAGCGAAAGTGATAAACCACGTTCTGCATGGACACTCCCCGGTTGAGTCGGAATTGACAGGCTACTCCTAAATGCCCCAGCTCGGTTGATTTTGGATCGTCGGCCCGGCGCAGGAAAAGCTGGAGCTGATGAAGCATCTGATCAAGCATCATCCGGCCGTCGCCCACTGCGTGATGAGCGTGGAAAGCGCCGACCATCCCACCGACGGCCAGCTGCTCAAGTATGCGCGCAAGTATTTCCTGAAGGCGGACATGCTGCGCTGATCTCGGCCAGGCGAGCGCTAGCCACCCTTGCCGTCGCCCAGGTATTTTTGATAGATCGCGTTGAACCGCCCACTGTCCTTCAAGTGCTTGAGGCCGGCATTGAAATCGTCGCGCACTTTTTTGTCGCGGAACACGGCACGATAGTCCATTGGGTTGAACTTGACGAAGCTTTGCTCCACCACGGCCTTGGGATGGAAGCTTTTATTCAGTTTCAGTTGCAGCGTGAAATACCTGAAGATATTGCGGTCGCTGAGCACGATGTCGTAGCGTCCGCGATCGAGCGTGAGCACTTGCAGCGCCTGGTCGTTCTGCTCGTAGTAGTGGCCGGCCTTCTTGACCTCGTCGAGCCATTCCGGATAGCGTTTGGCGGCGCCGGCGAACGAGATGACGGTCAGGCCGCGCAGGTCGTCGGGCGTCTTGATGTCCAGGTGGCGTTCTTTCAGGCTGACGAAGACGTTGTCGTAGAAAACCGCGGGATCGCCGTAGTACGCGCCCCATTTCTCCATGTCTTCGCCCAGATCGGTCATGGCGGCATCGACATCGCCGGCCTTGAACGCGACCGGGATGCGGGCGAAGGGATAGTAGTGCGGCTTCATGACATGGCCGCGATAGGCCAGCGCCTCGCGCAGTATTTCCACTTCGATGCCGGAATCGGTCTCGGGAAAACAAAACGGCGGTATCTTTTCGCCGAAGGCCATGCGGACCGTGTCGGCGGCAGCCAGCGGGCTCGATAAGCAGGCCACCAGCGCGCCGAGCAACAGCGGGATGAAGCGATGACGTGCACTCATGGCGTTCCCCACTCAGAATTGATGGCGCATGCCAGCGGCGACCAGCCGGCGCGTGCCGCCCGGCAGTGCGGCCTGGTAGCTTGCGGCGCTGCCGTTGCGTAAATTCGAACTGACGACATACAAATTGGTCCGCTTTGAAAGTGTGTAGTAATAACCCAGCGCCAACTGGGTGGCATTGGCATTGCGGACGATGCGGTCGGTCTTGTGCACGACATCGGCCGCGATCAGGCTGCGGCCAAACGGGATGCTGACGCCCACCAGCGTATCGCGGGTGTCGAGCGTGGCGTTATTGCGGCTGCGCGCCAGCACCATCCAGCCCCGCAGCGGACCGAAGTCGTAATTCCCCGCCACCAAGGTGCTGCGCGCCGCGCGCACGCCGAGCGCATCATTGGTGTCGTGGTAGGCCAGTTCGACATTCAGCGGTCCCGCAGCATAGCCGGCATCGGCGCTGACCTGGCGATTCGCCGATGCATTGCCGGCCACCTCGCCGGCGCCGTAGGCCAGGTCGGCATAGAAGCCATGCAGATCCGGCAGCGAGTATTTTACCGTGTTGTCCATGCGCACGCCGGAATCCTGGAACACCCGGGTCGACTCGCCCGGTCCCTTGGCGTCGAACGGATCATTGGTGGCGATGGCGCCGAAGTAGGGCGTGAACATCCGGCCCAGCTTGATGCTGCCGAAGGCGCCGGACAATCCAACCCAGCTCTGGCTGCCGAAGGCGCGCCCGGCGAACGATGGATTTCCGGTGTCGGCTTCGATCTGGGATTCGACCACAAAGCTGGCGCGCATGCCGTCGCCGAGGTCTTCATTGCCTTTGAAGCCGAAGCGGGAGGCGGTCTGCTGCCCGCTGTTGACGGCGGTGGTCGACTTGCCGGAGTCGCGGTCGGCGACGACGGCCAGATCGACCACGCCATACAGGCTGACGCCGTTCTGGGCCAGGGCTTGCTGCATGATGCAAGCAAGCGGAAGCAGCACAATTCGCCATGTTTTCACTCGATCTCTCCTGCTAAGAAACGGGCAGGGCGCCTTCATAGCCGGGCGCCTTGGGTGCGGACAATATTAACGTTCTACACCGCGTAGTGACGGGAATCAAGCATTCTGTAAATTATTTGGCTGCGGCATGCCGGCTTTACGACACCTTGTGGTGGCCGTGTCAATGCGGCGGATCAGCGGCCGCGACGGACTCTTTCGCCGCATCCATCAAGTCGGAGGGCACCGTAATCCCAAATCGCTTGATCAGTTTGAGGTCGAAGGCCACACCTATCCTGGCCGGCGTTTCGGCCGGAATCGCGGCAATGGGCTCGCCGGCCAGCAGGCGGGCGATCATCCTTCCAGCCTGTTGTCCCATGCCCGGCAGCGACGGGTAGATGCACATGGTCGCTCCCCATCCCGCACGGGCGTCAGGTTCGATGATGCCGACCAGCGGTTTGTTCGCGTACTTGACCATGGTGCGGGCAAACTCCGGATTGATGCCCATTTGATCGTTCGGCGCGAGAAACAGGTCGACCTGGTCGTTGAGCTCTTCGATCAGCGGCACCGTTTGCATCGCCATGCGCTGCGTGCCGTTGTCGCCCCTGACGAACTTGACGCTTCGGTACAGAATCTTCAAGTCTTTAAACTCGGGGTCGCTGGCCAGCATTTTTTCCAGCCATGCGCGATAGCTGGCCGACTGCGGCATGTCGCCATGAATCAGGCCGATGGTGCGGGCGCGCGGCATCAGCCGCCGTACGAATCGCAGACGGTCCTTGACCGGCACCGGAAAGGAAACGCCGGTCATATTCCGGGTCGGCGCCACGCCGAAGCCGCCGATCATTCCCAGGCCAACCGGATCGGTGACGGAAGCGAAGACGAAACGGCTGTTGGGATGCTCCGCCGCTATCTTCACAAATGCCTGGGCCGCGATGGTGCCGGCGATGTACACCACGTCAAAGTTCGCTCCGTGCTTGAGCTCCCAGATGTGGGTAGCCGCGCCCTCAAACTGCGAGAGCGAATAGCGTTCGACGTCCAGGTTGCGGCCGACGACGAAGCCGTGGCCTGCAAGCGATTCGAGCATCGCACCGGTGATGGTGATATAGGGCTCTGTCCTCTGGGTGTCAACCACCAGCAGTCGCCTGGGCGGCGCGGCGGCGCCCAGCGGGGGCCATGCCACTAGCCCTGCAATTAGCAGCGGCAACGCAATGATGGTGCGGCGGTCGCTCATATACCTTCCTCCGGTCATCGTCATGATACTCCGTTCGGCGGCTCCGGGGCCGTGAGCGGGCCCATGCCTCCGGCATTTAAATCGCAAGATAAATTACCTTGTAACTTTCGATTTAAGAATAAGTTTGACGTACAAGCTTTCGTTAAATTCTGATGTTTACGTTCTTATTCTTTCGAAAAGAAAAGTAGTAATAACTTGAGGAGACTAGCTTGCAATACAAGGACATGAAGCGGCTGGCGGCACTGGTCCTACGGCGAAAACCACGCCTACATGGCCACCATCCAGTAACAGCTGATCGACGCCGGTTTCGATCTGCCGCTGTTCACGTCCGACGGCCGCGACCCGACACTGCTCGACCGCGGCACTTTGCCTGGCCTGACGCCGGTGGTCAATTTCAACGGCACGGTCGACGAGGTGAAGGACGCCTTCACGCGGTTGGCCGCCTCCCGCCCGAACACGCCGCGCATGGCCGGCGAATACTGGGCCGGCTGGTTCGACCACTGGGGCGAGCGCCGGCACCAGCTTCGGCTGGCAGCCCGGCCCCAATAAAAAGGCCGCCATGCAAACATGGCGGCCTTTTAGCGCTTCGACCTAAAGATTGCTACCTCGCACCAGCAGGAAAATAAGGCATACAGCCCTGGCATTTTTGAAGGTGCCCGACCCGAACGCAGCATGGCGTCTGAGAGGCATGCAGCGCAGCTAGCTGGCTGCCCTGCATGCTCAATTTACGGAGAGGCAATCAACCGGAGTTGGCCTGTCAAGGCGTGGCGCCGGTGTAGTTGAAAGGCACCGTCCCTATGACCATCTCCTGCACGCTGTAGTCCGGGCCCCAAACAGGTATCAGCATATCGGCATGCCTGCGCAATACCTTTTTGAGCATAGCCACGGGAGGCATGAAACTGGTGAACGCAATCACCGAGCACCCCGCTGGCATGGACTGGCCCGGTGGCAACTCATACGTATAGGTCAGCGTTGGTGTTGGCGCATTGGCTGGCCACGCCAGTGTCTGCGAGTAGGTGTCTACGCTAGTGATGGGAACCATAGGATACGTATAGTTGATCGTCCCGTCCGAGTTGAGCAAGGTGAAGCCAATTTTTCCACCCATCTTAATAATGGGCGCACTCAACAGGACGCCTATCGTCACGCTTCCTCCCTCGGCCGGCCCGGTCACCAGGGTCGACTCGTTCAGGAATTGGTTAGGGTCGACAATGTCGGTGGTATTCCGCCAAGCCATATTGGGATGCGCCATAATGAATGTGCCGAGTTCGGCCCACGTCCCGAATGTCCCGTATGCCCCCAGATCCGGCGGACTTGGGTCTGCCGTGTTGTCGACCCAGGCGATCAGGCAATAATGGGGAAAGCTACTGTCCGGTTGCCACAGCAGCGGCGCCAGGCATGCAGCAATGCCGTTGCCCTGCGTATCGGCGATGTCGAGATAGTTTCCCGGTACGCCACCGGCGATGTCAAAGTTGTTTGGACTCCATTGGCTTGGCAACAGCGTGGTATTTTGATTCTCGTAATAGAAATACACGCGCGATTTTTGCGGTGTGGCCATGGTGTTGAAGCCGCGCACATACACGTAATTCACCTGATTGTCGACTGTGTTTGGCGGGTTGCCATAGTCGTTGCCGTTATAGTCGGCAAGCGTTCCCATGGTCGCCAATGCCGACGGCGTGAGTGCCGTCGGACCGTAGGGAATGATGTCCGGCGACAAGGTCCAACCGGATCCGTTGTTAGACTGAGGCGACTGCCCCAGGTAATCGCGCAGGAAGATGCCCTGATAGGACGAGCCGCTCGACAGCGTGCTGCGGTCAACCAGGTCCTGCGTGACCGACGGCCGCAAGTGGGGGGCGATCGACAATGTTCCGCTGAATGCGCCAACCACATAGACCGCCGACGCGTCCGGTGCAACCGCGACGCCCATGGGGAATGCGGCGCCATTCAGGCTGACGTTTTCCACGTTCTGCATGGAGCTGGTGGAGAAGATGCGCAGCCCGCTATTGGAGTCGGACAGGAATAGGCGCTTGCCGTCGGGGGCGATCGTCATGCCGTTGACCTGGAAGTTGGCCTGGCCTGGCAAGACGAAACTTTCCATGGTGGCGCTTGCGATGTCGAAACGCGCGAAGGCATTGTGCTGCGCCTCGTTCATCCAGATATACAGGGTACTGTCGTCTGGTGCGCACAGTATGCCGCTAGGCATCATCGACAGCGGGTAGCTGGTCGCATCGAGACTGTAGCCGGAAGGCGTTGCGCGCACCACGCTCATTTGCTTGCCCTGCTCATCGGTGATGTATACCGCCGTGCCATCCGCAACCGACACCATGCCGTATGCGGAGGCTGCGGTCGCGGAGAACAGCGGCACATCGGCGGCCACGGTAAACACCTGGTTGCCGAGGTCGCAGTCGACCACCACCAGATGCAGCATGTGCTGCTGGTCGGACATCAGGACGAAGACATTGTTCCCATAAGGCGAGATCGACAGTTTCAGCGGCGTGTAGCCTGGCGCCGCGCCCAGCGGGACCGCCGAGATATCGGTGTAGCCTGCAGTCTCCATCACATACAGATTGCCGTCACCGCTGCGGATCGAAAACGCCACAGCCTTTGTCGTATCGGGCCAGAATTGGAAGTCGATCAGCGACAGCTCGCTTCGGACTATGGCACTGGTTTGCGATGCGCAGTCGTAGACCGACAGCCCGGTGAAGGGGGTTTGTCCCGGCAGGTTGATGCTCACGTCGCAGTTATGCCAGGAAAGCACCGACGTCGTTGAGGCTGCTACGCTGGTGACCAGCGCGCCGCTGGCTACCGTGCTGTTGCTGTCCTGGTAGGTACTCGAATTCCAGATCGACACGCTGGCCGACGCGTTGGCCAGGTAGAGCACCTCGCCGCCCGAAGACGCCGCCATCGCCGCCACATTGGCGCCGTTGGCGAGGCCGCTCTCGACCACCGTGCAGCAGTCGTAGCCGGCGATGCAGTTAATCAAGCTCAGGGTCGGATTGGCGTTGCTGGCGACATAGGCATACGTGCCTTGTTCCGTGGTAAGCAAGCTGGTCGGCGCCGTCACGCTCAGGCGCTGGCAACCCGCCACGCTGGTGGCACCGATGGGAAATGCGCACACGGCGTTGCCGCCGGTGCAGGCGACCAGCAAGGTTTCGGACTGCTGGTCGACCACGGCGATGGCGCACGGCAGATCGTCTGCCTGGAAGCCCTGGATGGAACGCACCAGTTCGAATTTCTTGAGCACGATGTTGTAGCCCAGCACCGACACCTGCGGCGTCGCGTCGACGACAAACACCTGCGCTCCCGAGGGCAATGAGGCAATGCCGCCCACTGCGCCGCTGACGGTGAAACTTTGCGCCAGGACGAAGCTGCCTTTGCCATTGCCGCTGTAGATGCTCAATTGGTTGCCGCCATCGCCTGCCTGGCTGCCGATAAAGACGTAGCTGCCGTCGTACGACACCGACAGCGCGAGCACCGCGCCGACGACACTGGCGCTGCTGACCTCGGCGAACTCATAGCATTCTTGCGCCGCGTCGTAGCTGGCTTGAAACACCGTCAGGGTTTCCGTCGCATCGGCCGCGAACAGGAATTGCCCGTCCCTGGAAAACTGCAGGGCGCAGACCTGGCCGCCCAGTTCGATCGGCGCAGCGTTGGCTTGATTGGTAATGCTGTCAAAAATCGCGATCGTATTGACGCCTGACTGGGCGATCGCGTACAGGTTGGCGCTAGGCGATACCGCAATCGCCAGCGGCGCGGAAGCGGTGTCGATGGTTTGCTGACTGAGCTGGAACGCCGAAAGGACTTCGTTGCGGCGAATGACCAGACCCAGCTCGTGGTCCAGGGGGGTGATGGTGAGCATTTGCGGTTCGGTGATCGTCAGGCTGGTGACACCGCCCGATGGCACCACTTTGGGCAATTCCGCTGACACGGCCAGGCTGGTACTGAGAGTGACTCCGCCGTTGCTGCTCACCGACCAATCGACGAGCACCGTGGATGGGAAATCTTTGTAGTATATATTTGCCGGCGCGGCATTGATCGCGTTGGTAATGGGCAGGACGTCGACCGCAAGATTGGCCGTGGCCGTGTTGGCGGCCTGGTCGCCTTGGGCAATCAGCGTAAACTGGGTGCTTTCGGTGATGCTGGTCTGCCAGGTGTTGAGGTTGCTGACGTCGATATAGCCCGGCATCAAAGTCAGGCTGGGCGCCGACGCCGTCCAGTTCAGCGTGATCTGGGCGCTGCCCCCCGACAGCACCGGTGGCCTGGCCGGCCCGGTGAAGCTGGAAATGTACACATGCGGAACCTTGGTCAGCGCAATCGTGAAGACGCCGTCGTCGTAGCCAGGCACGCCGGAGTACGCCACCACCATGGTGGTCGCGCCTGCTTGCATCTTGGTCAGCAGGTGGCTGATATTGAATGCGACCGTGTCTTGCGCGCCGGCGCCGAGTATCACCTGATTCGCCGGCGCCTGGAGCATCCAGGCCGGGTTTTGCGATCCGAGCGGCGGATCGGTAATGAGCCAACCGGTGGCATCGACACCGGCCGTCACGCTCATGTTGAAGGCGGCGGTCAAACTGCACAAGGCGCCATAGCCGAACGGGTTGGCGGCGCCGGCATAGACGAAGCCTATCGTGAATACGGTATTCTCGCCCGCCGTGATGGACGCCGAGTGCGGACCGGGCGACATCACCAGGCTGAGCGTATTCTCGACGTCGGGCGTGGCGGCGATCGTCTGCACCACATTGCTGTCGACGACGGACAAGCTCATGGCCTGGTGTAAATCCAGTTGCCCTGTGGTGGGCGCCTGCAGTGTGACGATGTTGTTGTAAGTGAATGGCAGCGCGCCGGAGGACACGGGTAGGGCCCGGTAAAAATTCATGTACATCTGGACGCTGGCGCCTGCCGGCGGCGCGCTACAGGCAAAGCCGGCCAGCTTGACGGTAATAGTGGCGCCGGCGGCCAGTTGCTGGTCCTTGGACGACGCCACGCACAGTGTCTGGGTATCGGCGTACACCTGGCATTGCCAATTGGCGGCGGTGCAGTCGAGGCCTTTGAGTTCGGCGTTCGACAGGTTCAGGCAGCTCAGGTCGAGGTAGAACAGGCTGCCGGTGGCGCCGGCGGCCATGGCCTGCTCCACCGGCTTGGCGGCCTTGCTCAGTGTCAGCGCGGCGTTGCTGCTGATCCGTAAGGTCACGGCGTTGGCAGCCGCCCCGGAAGTGGGTACGTAGAGTACGCCAGGGGTGTCGCCGCTATACAGTTCAAAGGAAATCTGGTTCATAGCCTTGCTCCTAGAGGTGAAGTGAAGAACAGGTCAAGAGGGCAGGACAAGCAACAGGTCCCGGCTCACGCCGTCGTTGATGCCTGCCACTGCGGAGTATTCGAAGCTGATGGAAATTTGCTGCTTGGTGCTTTGAATAGGGATATGGTCGGCCCCGATGCTGAGGGTGGCGCCGCCGTGCAGCACGATCGGTTCCGGCCCGCTCGGCGTAGCGAGCCAGTAAGGGGCGCCGTTCGGCGCGCTGACGCAGGTGAAGCGCCAGGCCGCGGCATGGAAGTTGATGGCGCGGACGTCGGCCGCCGGCACGGCCGGGCCGAAGTGAATGGCGAACGTCGATCCGGCGTGCGGTGCGGAGCGCGGCCCCGTACCGGCGGCAAGGAATTGAATGTCGCGGCCCTGCTTGTTGGTGAGGACCAAGGTCAGGGAATTCTCCTGGCCGTTGCGTACCTGCGGCTTGTGGTCGGCATCGAAGAAGGCGAAATCCAGCAGCAAGGGATTCAGGCGCAGCCAGCCTTCGCGCAGCGATTGCGGGCTGTACGGCCACATGCCCTGGGGCGCATCCAGACCGACCTGCGGATCGACCAGCCAGGATTTGTGTTGGCCGCTATGCTGTTGCGCAACCCACGACCACTGATAGCCGCTCTGGGCCGGCAACGGCAGGTTCAAGGTGGTGGCGCCGGCCAGCACGGGGGTGCACGGAAACGTCATCTCCAGCGTGCGCAGCGTGTCGGCGTACATATACGGCGGAATGCGGATCGCCTTGGTCGGCAAGATGCCGGTCGAGGCGTGCAGCGCGGCGCGCGGGTCGAGCAGGGCCAGTAGTCTGCGTTTGTGGCCGGCTGGATCGGCCGAGCTGGCTTGCTCGGCTGCAAAGGGCTGCACTTGCAGCGTGTCCTGGGCGGCCTGCCGCACGCCGCCGCTGCTGTGCGCGTCCGCGCCCGCCGTGTAAAACGTCGCCATGTCGTAAACGGCCTGGCCGGGCGGCGCGATGAAGTATCCGATCAGGCCGTCATCGAGCTTGGCCAGCTTGCCCAGGATGACAGGGAAGCCGACCGCGGTCACGCCATTGTCGGTCTCGGCCAGCTCGCCGCCGGTCGCGCCGGTGTCGAGCACCAGCATCGACTGATTGTAGGCCGGCGCACCGCGCAACTCCAGGCACACCGACAGCTGCACCAGGGCGACCGGGCGACCGACCAGGACCGCCAGGTCATTATTGGTGCTAAAACCCTGCGCCTGGACGTCGCCGTTAACCCGGTCGATGGCGCGCGAGAAATCGGCAAAGAAGGCGGCGCCGCCAGAGTAGAGCGCCAGGCCGAAGTCACGCAACTGCGGCTGTTGCTGGGCCAGCACCGTGTCGATCCCGCTGTCGATGGTTTGATTGTTGCCGGGCGCCGATTGCCACATGACCCGGCTCCGGTCGCCGTTCAGGAACAAGGTGCCCAGCGAGGCGCCGGCGGCGTCGTACAGGAACAGGCTGCCATCGACGTGGTTGGGCAGGACCCAGCCGCAGATGGGCGTCGTCGCCGGATGCTGGTTCATTTCATCCAGCTGGCTCGAATCGGCGGCCACCCAGCGCAGCAGCAGGCGCGACGGTTGCGCCAGGCGCGGCGGCAGGTAGCCCACTGCCGGCACCGGCTGGCCCTGGTACTGCGCCTGCATCGGCGCGGCCAGCGTGAAGCTGAGCGGCTTGACGACTTTCTTCTGGCCATACACGTCGATCAAGGTGAGCCCAAGCTTGAAGTAGCCGGCCCGTATCGGGTTGAAACAGCCGCCGGCGTCGGGCGCGGTGTCGGCGTAGCCGCCGATCGCCGCGGCCACCGCGCTGGTGAGCGGACCATAGGGGGACTGCGGCGACACCGCGGCGTTGAGCTGAAGATCCTGCTGGCGCATCAACAGCGCCGCGTTCAGACCGCTGAGCGCCTGCATCAGCATGTGCTGGCTTTCCAGGACGGCCAGCATTTGCTGCAACACGGGCTCGCTGCTCTGGGCCAGTTGGCGCATCAGGCCGGACACCGCGCTGGTGGCCAGCACCGCGGTGCCGGTATAGGCTTGGGCGAAGGCGGCGCCGGCCGGATCGGGGGGCGGACCGGGCGGCCGATAGTCGATGGCGCTGCCGGCGTCTTGCTCGATCATGAAGTTGGCGGTCATGAAATCGGCGCCATAGTCAAGCAGCCCGGCGCCGCTGGCGGTGGGCGAGAATGGCGCGAAATCGAGCTCCCACTGGACCAGCAAAGGCAGCCAGGGATTGCCGTCCCACCAATTCAGGCCGACCGGCGACGGCGCCGTCCCGCTCAGCGTCAGCGGGCCGGCATCGCCGGCTAGCGCCTTGAGCAGTTGCCCGGCCGCGATCGCCAGCCCGCAGCGCGCGCCGAGCCAACTGGTGTTGAGCAGGCAGGATTCCTCGATCAGCGCGCTGAACACCGCCGGCGCCGGCAAGGCGTTGTGCGGCGGCAGCGCCGCGCTGGCGTAGTCGCTCGCATGCACGGTCACGCCGTTGGCGGCGATGGCGTCGAGGTAATCGCCGTCGAGCCGGCACGCCAGCATGCCATCCTTGCGGAAGCGGCCATCGCCGCCGTAGCGGTCCATCGCCGGCAAGGCCGCACCACTGAGCATCACCACCGGCTCGGACGGCTGCCAGTAGCGCGGCGCGGCCACCTTGCGCAGTACCCAGTCCGGTTCCAGCATCGCCTGCAACGCCGCCGCCTGGCCATCCAGGGCGGCCTGGGCGTCCGCCAGCTGCGCTTCGGCGCCGCCGAGGGCCTGATACTTGGTGTAGGCGACGTCATAGGCCGGCGTCTCATAGCCGGTGCTGATGGCCATGAAGATGCGGTACCAGTCGGCAAACAACTGCCATTGGAAATCGGCATAGCTGGTTTGCATCGCCTGGTAGCTCTGCGCCGCCAGGTTCAGGCCGTTGAGCGCGTCGCCCAGCGCCTGTGGCATGCCTTCGACTTCGATGTCAACGTAGCGCAGCAGCTCGTCGTTGTTGCGGTCGGGCATGGCGGTGACCCGCGCCACGCTATACAGATAGCCGGCCTTGATGGCCCGGAACTGCTTTTCCTGGAGTCCCTCGTCCAGGCTGGACAGCTGGTCGGCCGCGGGACTGTGCAAGGCGCCCAGCAAGCCCTGGAAATAGGCGTTGAGCAGCGTTTCGAAATAGGGCAATTCGGGATGCGCTTGCTGGCGCAGGAAGGCCGAGACGGCTTCGGCGGGATTGTTGCCGACCGCGATATCGAGATCGACCTCCAGCGGTCCCGCCGACGCGTCGGGCAGGTAGCTTTGCGACGGATGCCAGAGCACTCCCTGCACCAGGCCGTGGTACAGCGAATACGTGGGCGTCGCGGCGGCGGCGGTAGCCAGCGTCCAGCCATACTGTTGTTCGAGCTGGGCCTGGGTCAGGCCGCCGTCGAGCGGGTCGCCGGCCGGGTCGCTGTACCAGCCGGTGACCGCGTACATGAGCTCCAGCTGTTGCCCCGGCGCCAGCTGCAGGTCGGCGAAGGTGTCGACGAAGCCGAACACCCCGCGACAATTCGGATAGAAGGAGGCGAACGTCGCATGGCCGCTGGCGACGGCCGACAGGGCGGCGCCGGTCAGCGCGGCAAAGCTGCCCGCTGCGGGCAGGTCGAGCTCGCTCCAGTCGGCGTCGAAGGCTTGCCATTCGCCGCAATAGGCGTAGTCCTGGCCATTGGCGAGCGGCTGGGTAGGCAAGCTGACCGACACCTGACCGGCGCCGAGCGCGTCATTGAGGCGGTCGCTGAGCACCACCCAGGACGTGCGCCGGGCGGCGCCGTCGACCAGCGACAGGCGGCTCACCAGCCAGCGGTTGGGGACGGCGCCGAACAGCAGTTGGCCATGCTCGTTGCCGGCCCGCGTGAGTCCATCGGGAATGGCCCAGTGCAGGTGCATCCCGGCCTCCAGCGGCTGGGCCGGCGCCGCCGACGGCGAGCGGCTGACGTTGGCGCCGAGGAAGGCGTCGTTGCCGCCCGACTGGTCGACGAAGACCGCGTTGGCGCCGGCGAATTGGGGCGTGGCATCGATGGCGTCCTCGGCGTTGACGCCAAAGGCGCTCAGGTCGATCGGGACGATGAGGCCGCGCGCGACCTGGTTCATGGGTTTCATTGCAAGCGCTCCTTGGCCGTGCCGGCCAGATTGAATTCCACTTTGACCACCCCCTTGATCATCTCCAGCGCGAATTCGGCCGAGGTGAAATTGGCTGGCGCCACCGCTTGTCCATAGTCCTGGTTCAGCGTGTTGAGGATGTTGGTGCTGGACTGGCCGACGTCGATGGTGCGGCCGCCGCCATACGCGGGCACCTGCGCCGTCGCGGTCGGGCCGAGCGGCTCGCCGGGCTGCCAGGCGCCGCTCGGGGTCAGGGCGCGCAAGGTGGTGGTGAACGGGGACGCGTCGCCCTCCACCCCACAATGCAGTTGTTCGGGTGGTTCATGCAGCGCCAATTGCACGATGTCGCCATCGAAAATGCACAGCATGCAGTCGGGCGCCAGCAATTCCATGCGCAGTTTTTTTACTTCCGAGGCGGGGTCGTCCTGGACGGCGTAGCCGTTGACCCGCAAATCCGGCCACCCCACCAGCGCCTGCGAACGCAGCAGAAAGCCGGTGTAGGCCTGGCCCGCGTTCGACCGGTAGGCGCCGGCAGGGCGCTGCCGGCGGCGGCTGGCGGCGCGCTGCCGGGCCTGCTCGGCGACGCCGCCGAACAGGCGCCGGTCGCGGTCCACTTCGGCGCTGCAAGTGCGTCCGATGCTGAACGCGCCGTCGAGCAGTGCGTCGATCCAGTTCATGTCCATCTGGAAGAAACGCAGGGACTCCAGCGGCAGCATGGCTTCGTCCGCCACCAGATAGTGGAACGGCACGCCGCTCAGCAGACGCAGCCCGGCCAGCCAGTCGGCGACGATCTCCGGCAATGGCGCCGCGGCGGCCAGCGCGGCGCCGCGGCGCGCCATCAGCTGGGCGAACAAGGCATCGCCGCCGAGCCGCTGCGCCAGTATCTGCTGTTCCGCCTGCATCGCTTCGGCGGCCGTCGCCGCCTTTTTCCAGTTGAACAAGGCGTTCGCGTACGCCCGGTTCTGCATCGCCATCAGCAAGCCCAGCTGCCAGGCGGCGCCGTACGATACATCGAACAGGCCGGTGAACGGGTTGTAGCTGTTGGCCGCGTCCGGACAGGACAGCGGCAGCGTCGGGGCATTGGTGGCGGCGCCGTAGGGCAGGCAGGGTCCGCGATACCAGGAGAGCGTGTCGACCGCGTGGCGGGTCGCGTGCTTCATCGGCAGGTAGCCCATCGCCAGCGCGTTAAGCGCCAGCACTTGCGCCGTGTCCGGGGCTAGCGTCCCGCTGCCCTGGGCCGCCAGCGCCTGCGCCACCTGCGCGGCGGTCGGCGCGGGGGCGGCGGTGGGCCATTGCAGGGTCGAACAGGGCTGGACGGCGTTGGCATTCAGGTTTTCCAGCAACTGCTGCAAATTCTGGCCGAGTTGATTGGCGGTGAAGCGCCAGGAGCGGTAACTGATCAGGCGCACTGTGGTGGTCCCGTCCGGCAATTGCGAGGCGCGCCCCGGACCGGGCAGGGCGGTGCCGAGGTTTTCCAGCGAGACCAGGAAGGCGTACATGGGATTGCCGGAGCGCGTATCGGGGAGGCGGTTGCCCAGCACCACGGCAAAGCTGGTCTGCTCGGCTTCATTGCTGGCGCTGTCGATGCGGTCGACCTGGCGCACGTGCGCCAGGTATTTCAGGTCGGCCATGCTGGGCGCGATCTGATTGAACAGCGCCTGGTCGATATCGATGACGGTGCAGGCGGCATCGGCCGATTCGCCATATTCGAGCCGGTCCATGTGCGGGTAACTCGCATACCCCGTCGGCAATGTCCCCACCCCCTGGGCCTGGGAATTGCCGGCGGCGCTGATGCAGTGGCCCAGCGGAACCAGCGCGCGCGCGCTCGCCTTCGTGAGGACCGGCAGCGCGTCCGCATCGAACAGCAACACGGCCAGCCATGGCAGCGCAGCGTCGGACGGATCCAGATAACGCTCCCATGGCAGCATGCGCCGGTTGAACACGACATGCGGCAGGCAACCGTTGAACTCGCCGTTGGCGAGGTCGGGCGGGTACACCGAATCGATCTGGTCGGCGCCGAAGGCGAAGCGTTCGCCGGTCACGGCAAAGTTGCGGGTGATGCCGAACTGGTTGGGAGCGTCGGTATTGGTGCTCTGCGCCACCGTCATCGTATAGGCATCAGCCTTCAGCGCCGGCTCGTCGAACTGGATGAAGCAGACCAGCTGCGGGGGCGGGGCGGGCGCGGTGTCGGGTTGTTTCATTGGAGCTCCTCTTGCATGGTTGCTTGTCCCAGCAGGCACATCAATGGTTCAGCCAGCAGGCCGTTGCGGGTGGCGTCGGCCAGGCCACCGAGCTCGACAACGGCCGGCAGCTGCGGCAGGAATTGCTGCAATACCGGCAGCAAGGCGGCGCGGTTGGCTTGCGCCAGCGGCGCCATCACGCTCTGCTCCACGGTGGCGCCGGAAAATGCCGGGCTGGTCGCGGTGCCCGGGCGGCTCCAGGCAAAGACGCCGATCTTCGGTCCGAGGGTGTAGTGCAGCAAGTTGCTGTCGACCGCCATGGTGTGGTCGGGTTGCGGCCGGATCGGCAGCAGACGGTAGCCGGTGACGACGTTGGCGATGGTGGTCTGGTTCAAGGGGTCGGCCAGTACCGGGTTGTGCTCGTCATCGAATGGCGCCACGGCCCACAGCGACATGGGCGCGTTCGAGAGCAGCCGCAGCGCTTGCAGCACGGGCTGGTCGCTCAGCTTGCGCGACGGATCGGTCAGGCTGACCGTCACCGCCAGCACGGGCTTGAAGTCGCCCGCGGCGGTGCCGGTCGGTCCCACGCCGAATGCTTCGCAGGGGACGATCGGCGCGCCGGCCGCGTCGTGCGGCTGCGACGCATCCGGCGCCAGTTCGACCAGATCGGCGAACAGCGCCGGGCTGTGCGACTCCTTGACCGGAATCGCACAAGTGAGCGTCAGCTCGAACTGTTCGGCGTCGACGATGAAATCGAGCTGGCCGGGGTCGTCGCTCAAGGTCTTGACCAGGCCGCTGGTGACATTGACGCCCAGGCCGCCGCTCGGCACGGCCCCGGCCGGCGCGCCGCTGACGCCGCTGACGCCGCCGCCGCCGGGCAGCATGCCGGCGACAAAGTCGCTCCATGCGATCGTGCAGGCCTGGCCTTGGTCCGAGCCGCCGAAGTCGATGGTGAAGGAGATGATATCGAGATCGACCGTGGCGCGGCCGGTAAAATCGGGACCCCACAGTTCCAGGTCCGCGCCCACGTGGATGGTCAGCGTGATGTGGGTAAACAGCAGGTTGATTTCAAACGAGGCGCCGATGTCGACGCTGGCCCGCAGGTAGTAATGGAAGGGCTGGTAGATCATCAGGAAGTCGGCCTGGACGCTGAACCATGCGCTGATGTCGCCGCTGCTCCAGGTGGCCGACAGGCCGCCGCCGGCCATGACCGCGATCGAGGTGACAGCGAAGTATTCGTCGCCCTTGACCACCAGGTTATCGCTGACGTTCCAGTTGATCGCCAGCCGCGGCAGCTGGGGGTAGTAGGCGGGCACCTGGAAATTGGGATTGTAGCCCCCCATGCTGATGACGAATTTCCCCTGGTGCTCGCCGCTGTACCAGAAGTAGTAGGCGAATCCGCCGGTCAGGTGGCAATCCTGCGACAATACATAGGACTGCGGCGTCAGCTGGCCGCTGATGCCGATGAAGCCCTCGGCCGGCCGGAACGTGGCGAGCAGGGCCAGTTCGGCGTAGATCACCGGCGCCGTCGGTGGAATCGCGATGATGCTGGTGCCGATGATGTCGACCTCGAATTGCTTGCCGAACTTGACCAGCGCGAGCGCGAAGGAATTGGCCAGGCCGAAGGAGCTGAACTTGACGCCCGCGGCCAACCAGTCGTCGCCGACCGACGGCGCCACGATGCCGCCGGCCGTCAGGCGCTGCAGCACGGTGTCGACCTGCGGGCCGATCTTGCCGCCCATGTCCATCGGGGGCGGACTCTGCGCGCCGTTGGCCCACGCCACCAGCGGAAAGTCGGCGATCTCGCCCACGTCCGGAACCAGCAGCTTGCGGTTGTAGCCGAAGCCGGCCGCCAGGCCGGTGACGAAGAAACAGGCTGGACCGCCCAGTTCGGCGGCGAGCACCGCATACAGGAACATCGAGGGATTGCCGGCCGCGCTGCTGTAGCCGCCCAGCGCGGCGATGCCGAAGCCTTCGGCGTTGACCATCAACTGTCCGGTGAAGCTCAGTTCCGGTTCCAGCGTGCCGTACAGGCCGCCGCTGAGCGTGACGCCCGAACCGGCGTAGCTGACGTCGATGCCGTCGATGGTGAAGCGCGGTGAAAACGAACTGATCTTGCTCGACACGCCGAAGCCCTGCAGGCCCACCGTCAGTCCGGAAGCGCTGAGCGACAGGTTGGCCAGCACGGCGATGGCGCCCTGGTCGGTGCGATACTGGACGCCTATCTTCTGGATATTCACCGGTCCGAAGGTTTTCTGCAGATCGAACCACAGCACGCCGTCGGACGACGCGCTTTGTGCGATCGCCGCGCCGGCCACCGCCGGCCTCAGCAACTTGGCCCGGGCCGGCGCCGGCGTGCCCGGCACCGTCTCGTGGCCGGCGCCGAACATCAGCGGAATCGCCGTGTCGCCGACCTTGAACTGCATGGCAAAGCCCAGACCGGCCTCCATGCCCTGGCCGTTGTCGCTCGGTATCAGGGCGTAAGCGCCGCGCAGCGCCGCGATCAACTGGTTGGCCTTGGCTGCCAGCGCATCGTCAAAGTCGGCGGTGGCGACCACCACCTGGATCTGGTCGATCTCGATGGTGTTTTCCGGTCCCAGCAAGTCGTCGATCAGCGGTAGATTACTGATCGGAATGATCTTGTTGATATTCAAACCGAAGAACGCTTGCCACGCGCCGCCATCGCCGGCCGCCTTGAGCGCGACAAAGACGGCGTTGCCGTAGTTGACGGACTCCATTGCAATGAGCAAGTGTTGCTGTTCGAAGTCGTAGCTCAGCGTGGCCGACTGCAATCCCAGGTCGAGGTCGGCGGGAATCGGGGGCAGCAGCGTGCCGAAGCCGAAGGCGTCGGCGAGGTCGGTCAGGCCCAGGCCGCCGTCGCCCATGCTCTGCCACTTGGCCTGCATCACCATCGACGTCGCTGCTTTGGCGGCGCTCTTGCCCATGTCGAGTTCGAGTGTGAAGCTTTGCTGGCCGACCAGCATGCTGCCGGTCAGGACGATGCTGTAGCCGCCGTCCTGGTAAGTCGCTTGCGCCACCAGGCTGGCGACCAGGTCGGTCCCCATCAAGGGCATGGTGGCGTCGCACCGTCCGGTGAGCAGGTAGGTGTAGCCCTGGCCTTGCTTGACGGCGGAGACCGCAAAGGCCGAGAAGCGCAAGTTCTCCAGGCTGGACGGCAGTGCGGCGGTGCCGCCGACGACGGCGCCGACCAGCGCCCCCAGTGTCACGCTGCCGCCGTAGATGCCGGCGGCGGCGGCCACTTCCCAGCCGTCCCCGGCCGCGCGGCGCAAGCTGACGCGGAAGTCGAAGTCTTGCTCGAAGATGGAGGGGAACAGTTGGCAGCGGGCCGTTAGCGTCGCCTCGGTCGATGCCTGCGCGGCGCCGGGGCTGAGCAGGTCGAGCGACAGCGCGGTTCGCTTGAGCACCAGCACCGATGGAATCAAAGTCCAGACGTAATCCTGGTCGGCGCCGATGCACAGCTCGACGCGGGCGATGTCATGCTTTGCCGTGAGGCTGAGCGCGAAGCGCTGCAGCAGGCAGGCGTCGAACGCCTTGCTCAACTCCTGCGGGATATAGCGCTGGAAGCCGGCGCCGCCGGGCAGGGCGAGGATCTGGGCGATCCCCACGCTATGGCCGGGCAGGGGCGTGGCGCTAAAGCCCAGGGCCGGGTCGGCCATCGCCAATTGCACCGCGAACGCGAGGCCGCCGCTGCTGGCGCAGATGGCCAGGCCGATGTCCTGCATCAGGTCGACGGGCGCGCCGACCGTGATGACCAGACTCAGGTTGTCGATGCTCAGGCCCGGCGCCAGCGGGAACGTCGCGGCGCCAAGACCCAGGCTCAGCGCCATGGCCGGATAGGGCGTCTGCGGACTGGGCGCGAGCGGTCCGCACACCTTGTGGCTGGTCGACGTGCCGAGCAACTGTTCGAGCAGCACCAGCGCGCCGCCGAAAATATTGAGTGTCATCCAGCTGGCGATATTGAGGCCGCTGGCCAGCGCCACGGTCTCGTCGGGCTTCGAGCGCCATGGGCACCAGGCCGCCTGCGCGCCGCTGGCGTACAGGAAGCAGGTTGACGCTGGCGCGACGGCGTTAAACGGGAACATCGTCAGCGTCGGAAAGCTGTCGGAAAATTGCCAGCCGTCCGCCACGGCGCCATTGAAGACAAACTGGACGGCGCCGTCGCCGTCGATCGAAAACTGCAGGTCCACCGAGCTCGAAGGCTGGCCGAACAGCGTCGCCTGTCCAGCCGAGATGGTCAGGCTGGCGCCGCCCGGATCCGGTATGTCGGCGGCGGCCAGGCCGTCCACGCGGAAGCAGGCGTCGGGCGCGAGCAGGAACGCCGCCGCCATGGCCTGCTGCGCCGCGGGGGGCAGGAAGTCGCCGTCGAAGCTGATCGCACCGGTGTTCAGTACCTGGGTACGCAATGCCAGTGCAAGTGTTGTCAGATCCATGTGACTGCCTCGCTGCGGAAATGTGGCGCCGGACCGCCAAGTGCGGCCTGGGCTGAAATAGGGGGGACGGGCAGGGCGGGAATGTCGGCGATTTCGCGTCGTTGGACCGGTGTCTGCCCTGCAAAATCGAGCGTAAACAGGTTGTCGCCGACCCAGCCCTTGGCGACGGCGGCTGACATCACTTGCTCCAGCACGCGGCATTGCGCCAGGTACGGCTCCTGTCCCGGATCCTGGCAATAGGGCAGCAAGGTGTCGGCGACAAACGCCGACAGCGCGACGGCGCCGTTGACGGGCCGGTTGGCCTCGATGCCCTGCAGATGCTGCAGCAGCAAGATGCGGCTGGCGCCCACGCTGGCCGTCGCGCCGACGTTGTCCGCGTCCGCAGCGGCCTCGCATTTCACGACCGACAACGCGGTGACCAGCCGCTGCTTGTATTCCTTCTTTTTCAGGTAGTTGGAAAAGCTGACATCCTCGTTGGAGGCGACGAACAGCGGGCTCATATTGAGGTTTTTTGCGTTCAACGCCGTAATGTTCCACAGTACAACTTGTTGCAACAAGCCATACGTCATTTGCCCGAAGTTGACGTTTCCAGCGGCGAAAGTGATACCGGCGCCATTCAGCTCGCCGGCGGTTAGCAGGGCGGTCGCAGCGGTGAATCCAATGCCGTAAATATCGTTGGCCATGTTGGGCTCGAACGTCTCCAGCCGCTCCGGAAAGCCGTTGACCTGGACCACGTTGTCATCGACCACCCATGCCTTTTCATATTCCAGGTGTTTGAGCATTGCCAGGGCGGCGTAGCGGCAGGCGCCAAAGCCAACCAGGCGGCTCTGGTTGGCGCCGCCCCCAGCAGCGTCGCCCGCATAGTGGTATGCCACCACGGTGACATTGACTAAATCCTTCAATTTCGCATGGTAATAGGCAAACTCGCGGTGGTGCACGACCACATACAGCGGCCGCCGGGAGCGCTGCGGCGCATACCAGGGGATGGCGCCGTCCTTGAAGGTGTTGGTCTGCAGATAGCCTTTTTTAAATGGGCCATGCGTGACCGCCAACCCGAGGGCTGACGCCATCCATCCCGCCCGGTTGCTGGACACCACCACCATAGGCGCCACCTTCTTGCTCACCTCCGGCCATTTCGCATACAAGGTCAGCGTGCGTGGGAAAAGGTTCCTATCGTCCGCCCCCAGCGCCGCGATGCGGGCGGCGACGATGGCGCGGCATTCGGCCTTGTCGTCATTGTCGGGGTTGGGGGCATTCACCGCCGTATATTTATCGGGGATGGTCGAGCCACCGTACTTCGTATTATTTTGCAGAGTGATAGGCATACAAATCCTCGATTGAAGTGGTGGTGTGGCGTCCCCGAAGATGTAGGAGCAAACGCCGTGCCAGTCACCATAGGCAGGGCCGCCACTGCGGCGGCGATGCCGGCGCCTGCCAATGCCCGTGTCAATAGCACGCAATTTGCCGTGCTTGACACAGGCATTGACACCCGCATTGACACGCTGTCCCGCGCGCCGCGCTGCATTCGCTTGTGGTCGGACGCACGGCAGACGATAATCAGGCAGGCCTGCCTGGAACCACCCGCCACCGACAAGGAACCGCCGATGCTATCGTCCGACGCCGAACACACACTCACTTCCGCACTGTCGAGGCTGGAGCCGTACGCGCAGCGTTTGCTGGCGCTGACGATCCTGTGGCATCCGGACTTGAGCCGGGTCGGCGAACAGTTCCTGGTCGGAGCGGATTTCACCGAGCTGGCGTTGAACCGCTATGCGCCGGATTTTTGCCGGCCGGCCGGCCCCCAGCGCCCGCTGGGCGAACGCCGGATCGCACGCGAGTCGCTGCTGCTGCGGCGCGCCGCGGCCGGCGGCCTGACGCTCTGCGCACCGGCCAGCCGCATGGCGGTGACGGTGGATGGGCTGGCGCTGGCGGCGCCGATGGCGGTCGACGCGGCGCGCCTTGCCGACGGCCTGGTGCTCGAGCTCGGCGGCGTCTTGCTGCTGCGCGTACATTGGGTCGATGGTTTGCCGAAGGCGGATCGGGAAGGTGAACTGATCGGCGTCAGCGACTGCATGCGCAAGGCGCGGGCACTGATACGCCAGGTCGCCGCCACCGAGCTGCCGGTGCTGCTGCTGGGCGAGACCGGCACGGGCAAGGAACTGGCGGCGCGCGCGATCCATGCGGCCAGCCGCCAGCCGGACGGGCCGCTGGTGGCGGTCAACATGGCCGCCCTGAACGACGGCCTGGCCGCCGCCGACCTGTTCGGCGCCGCGAAGGGCGCCTACACCGGCGCCGAGCAGGCGCGCAGCGGTTTTTTTGCCGAAGCGGCCGGCGGCAGCTTGTTCCTCGATGAAATCGGCAACGCCCCGGCGGCGGTCCAGCCCATGCTGCTGCGCGTGCTCGACGGCGGCGAGTACCGCCCGCTGGGCGCGCCGCGCTCGGTGCAATCGCAAGCGCGCCTGATCGCCGCCACCGACCAGCGGCTGGGCGCGGACGGTTTCAACCAACCCCTGCTGCGTCGGCTCGAAGCGTTCGTGATCCGCTTGCCTGCGTTGCGCGAGCGGCGTGAGGATATCGGCATGCTAATCGCCCACGTGATCGGCCAATGGCAGGCCGCCACGGGCGCACAATGCAGCTTGCCGATATCGTTGGTCAGACAGATGTGCTGTCACGACTGGCCGGGCAATGTGCGCCAGCTTGGCAATGTGGTCAGGCGTGCGCTGCTGGCCGTACACGCCGGCCAGGCGCCGTCGTTCGCATCGCTGGTGTCGTTGGCGCCAACGTCCAGCCACGTGCCTGCGGCGGCCCCGGCGCGCCGCACCGAACTGGCCGGCGTGGACCAGGACGCGGTGCTCGCCGCGATGGAGCATAACAGCTGGCATATCCGGGCGGCGGCGCAAACACTGGGGGTGTCACGCCCGTCGATGTACAAATTGCTGGGCATGCATCCGCTCATCCGCCAGGCCAGCGAGATTCCGCTCGACGAATTGCGCCGGACCCTGGCCGGCGCACAGGGCGATATTACGCGCTGCGCGGCGGCGCTGAGGACGCCCAGCGAAAGCCTGCGCCGGCAGTTGCGCAGGCATGGCTTGATCGGCTGAGCGGAGAAGCTGGCTTAGCCCTTGAGCGTGCCGCTGCCGCCGACCTCGGCTTCAGGGTCAAATCCGAAGACCCGCACCTCGTCCACCGCGCCCATGCCGCGCGTGATGCGCACCGTCATTGAGAACGACAGCTTCCATAGGCCAGGGGACAGGGCGATGTCCAGCGTGCGCTTCCAGTATTGGCTCACCACCCGTTCGGCCCGCGGCGGCATGATGTCGACGTTCTCCACCACGCCGGAGAAGTCGAGCGCCATCGGGTAGCAGGCGCCTATGGCTTGCTGGAATGGCGAAGGCGCCGCGTATAGCGTGTCCAGTTCGACGCCGCGCTGGATGATTTGGGGCCGGGTGATGAACACGGCGTCGATGATTTGAAACGAATCGAATTCGTTGGCGAGCGATCCGCTGCAGCTCACCTTGACGCTGAGCTGTTCGCCCGGGATGAAATACAGGCTGTCGGCATATGTCCCTTCGGTCGGATCCGGTTCCGGTGTGTTGGGCGTATCGCGCGTCAGCGTGTGTGCCAGGTTGCTGCTGGTCTGATCGGCGTCGAACGTGAGATTCAGCGTGACACGAGGGGGAGGCGGCAGGGTTCCAGTGTGGCTCATCGGGTATTCTCCATGGCAAGTGTTTGAAAACGGGAATCGCGCCGTAGCGCGACCAACTCAGGTTCCGACTCGATCAGCGAAAACGGATAACCTAAGGCTATGGCGCGGGCCAGATGGGCAAGGGCGGCGTCGCGCTTGCCGCCGATCTCATTGGCCAACGCAGCGCGAAAGCGCACGTCGGGATTGCGCGGGGCGGCGGTAACACCACGCTCGCTCCAATCGAGCGCCTGCGGCTCATGGTCGAGGTGGACCGCATACAGCCCCATGCGGGTCAGGAAGGTGGGGTCGTCCGGCGCACGCGCCAGTATCGGGCGCAGCAGTTGCATGGCGCGCCGATAGGCGTCGCGCGAGGCTTGCTCGCGCCCTGGTATCCAGCGCAAGGCGTCGGCCAGGTTGGCCCACTTCAGGTAATCGTTGGGACCGCCTTTAGCGGCGGATACCGCGTGCTCAAACGCGGTGCTGGCGCCGAGAAAATCGCCGCGGCTGAACAGTACCGTGCCCAGGTTGCTGTACAAGACGCCACTATGTTGGACGCTCAAGCCTTGCTGCAGCACCGCCAGCGCCTCATCGCCGCGCCCAAGGCGCAACAAGGCGGCGCTGAGGTTGGCATGGCTCTGCACGGCGTCAGGTTCAAGCCGCAAGCTGCGCCGAAATGCCTGTTCGGCGCCGGCATAGTCGCCTTGCTGGAAGTGAAGCGTGCCTTCGAGATCGGTGAAAGTACGTTCGTCCGGCATGCGTGCCTGGGCCTGGCCGATCAGCGCGGCGGCCGCGTCATAGCGCTGCATGCGCAACAGCACATTGATTTTGGCGTTGAGCGCCGACATGTCCCCGGGATCGAGCGCGAGCGCGCGATCGGCCGCCGCCAGCGCTTCGCCGCCGTGGCCCTGCAGCGCCGCGACCCAGGCCTGGGCCGCGTGCGCCAACGCCAGTTGATCGTTGTCGCGCAGGGCCAGGCTGGCAGCTTGCGCCGCGCGGGTCAGCCAGGTCTCGTCGCGGCCGTCGCCGATATAGCGCATGCTGTATGCCAGCGACTGACCGGCGGCGGCGGCGGCATGGTCGGGGCGGCGGGCCAGGATGGCGCCGAAATCAAGCAGCGCCTGATCGATGGCGCCGTCGCGGTCAAAGTGGCGCAAGGCATCCATGCCAGCCTGCATCGAGGCCGATTCGGAATGCGCCGGCGCCGACGGCGCCAGCCAGGCCGGCGCGCGCAGGGCCAGCCCGATTAAGCCGGCGCCGGCCAGCAAGGCGGCGCCCAGCAGCACTTGCGCGCGGATGCCGGCGGGGCGCCGCCGGCGCCATGGCTCCACCGGCGCGCTGACGCCAGCGACGCCGCGCAGTTGGGCGATGCGCTCGCATACTGCCAGCATGCTCGGCAGACGCAACTCGGTGTCGCGTGCGGTCATCGCCAGTATCAATTGCAGCAGACCGTTATCCATCGAGTTCGCGTATTGCCATTGATGAGAGCTGGTTTGCATGAGGGCGGTGGCCAGCGCCAGCCCTTGCAAAGCGGCGAACGGCCGTTCACCGGTGACCAGCTGGTACAGCACCACGCCGAGCGCATAGATGTCGGTGCCGGCAGTGGGAGGGCGGCCCGCCAGCCGCTCCGGCGCCATGTAGGCGATCGTGCCCAGCGGATCCTCGGGCGCGCCCGACTGAGTGGCGAGCGGATCGATATGGCGTGCCAGGCCGAAGTCGAGGATGCGCACCGTTCCGCCTGGTTCAAGCATCAGATTGCCCGGCTTTAAGTCACCGTGGATCAGACCGGACGCGTGCGCCTCCGCCATGGCTGCAGCGACCTGGCCGATGATGTCGAGCGCGCGCGATGGGTCGGACGCACAGTCGGCGACGTGGCTGCGCAGGGTGTTGCCGCGCACCAGTTCCATCACTATGTATTGGGAACGGCCATCGTCCTCGAATCCGAAGATCTTGACGAAGGCGAGGTGCTGCAGCGACGCGGCCAGACGCGCCTCGCTGATCAGCTTATCTGTGCCTGGTTCGACAGCGGCAATATTCAGGCATTTCAGCGCGACGCTACGATACAGCATCTGGTCCCATGCCTCGTACACCTGGCCATATCCGCCTTCACCTAAACATTTACGCAATTGGTAATGTCCGACACTTTCCATACGTTGATCGGGCGCCAGGGGAATGGCCATAAGTGCCTGCTCCAATGTAAATGGCCTCACAGAGGGAGGGATGAAATGGTCATAGAATACCATTCAATCTAAGATTAATGTCAATATTGCCGCTGGATAGGAGGGACTGCCGGGATAGACAATGTCCGGCCGTGACCATGCGCGCATGGTCACTCAAAAGAAGAGCGATTGAGGTGCGGCTATGGCAGCGATACCGCGCTCTTGCGCGGCGACGCTTTTTATGAACGATCACCCCTGGTGTCGGTTGGCGGGTGATGAAAAATTCCTGCGCCGTAACAGCAGATACACGGCCGGCACCACGAACATCGACAGCAGGGGCGCGGTGATCATGCCGCCGACCATCGGCGCCGCGATGCGCTGCATGACCTCGGAGCCGGTGCCCGAACCAATCATGACCGGCACCAGGCCGGCGATGATCACGGCCACCGTCATCGCCTTCGGCCGGACCCGCAGCACGGCGCCTTGCCGAATGGCGTCCAGCAGCTCGGCCTCGCCTGCCGGACCTTTCGCCAGCCGCGCCTCCCACGCGTGCTTCAGGTACAGCAGCATGATCACGCCGAATTCGGCCGATACGCCCGCCAGCGCGATGAAGCCGACGCCGCTGGCGACCGACAGGTTGTGTCCCAGCGCCCACAGCAACCAGATGCCGCCGGCCAGCCCGAACGGCAGCGTCGCCATGATCAGTGCCGCCTCGTCGACGCGCTTGAAGGTCAGGTACAGCAGCACGAAGATGATCAGCAAGGTCATGGGCACGACGATCTTGAGCTTGGCGGTCGCGCGTTCCAGGTATTCGAACTGCCCGGACCAGGACACCGAGTAGCCGGCCGGCAGCGCGACCTCCTTGGCGACCAGCTGCTGCATCTGGTGCACCGCGGAGCTCAGATCCCGGCCCCGGATGTCGACATACACCCAGCCCGACAGGCGCGCGTTCTCGCTCTTGAGCATGGGCGGTCCGTCGTTGATGCCGATCGTGGCCACATCGCCAAGGCGGATCTGGGCGCCGCGTTCGGTCAGCATCGGCAGCTCGCGCAATTTTTCGACGGAGTCGCGCACTTCGCGTGGATACCGCACATTGATCGGAAAGCGCTGCAATCCCTCGACCGTCTCGCCGATATTGTCGCCGCCGATGGCGCTCGACACGATGCTCTGCACGTCCGCGATGTTCAGGCCGAAGCGCGCCGCCGCGTCGCGGTCGATATGGATGTCGACGTAGCGGCCGCCGTTGAGCCGCTCCGCCAGCGCGGACGACACGCCAGGCACGCCCTTGACGACCCGTTCGATCTCGCCGGTGATGCGGTCGATCTCCCGCAGGTTCGCGCCGGCCACCTTGACGCCGACGGGACTCTTGATGCCGGTGGCCAGCATGTCGATGCGGTTGCGGATCGGCGGCACCCAGATGTTGGACAGGCCGGGCACCTTGACGATGCGGTCCAGCTCGGCAACCAGCTTGTCGGTGGTCATGCCGGGCCGCCACTGGTCACGCGGCTTGAACTGGATGGTCGTCTCGAACATCTCCAGCGGTGCCGGATCGGTGGCGGACTCGGCCCGGCCGGCCTTACCGAACACGGTTTGCACCTCCGGCACGGTCTTGATCAGCCGGTCAGTCTGCTGCAGCAGCTGCGCCGCCTTGCCGGCGCCCATGCCGGGCAGGGCGGACGGCATGTACAACAGGTCGCCCTCGTCGAGCGGCGGCATGAACTCTCCGCCCAGGCGCGCCATCGGCCAGGCCGTCAGGAGCGCGATCAGGCCGGCCGCGACCAGCGTGGCCTTGGGATGGCGCAGCACAATCTCCAGCAACGGCCGGTAGAGCGCGATTAGCCACCGGTTCAGCGGGTTTTTCTGCTCGTCGGGAATGCGTCCGCGTACCAGGTAGCCCATCAGCACGGGGATCAATGTCACCGCCAGCCCGGCGGCCGCCGCCATCGCGTACGTCTTGGTGAAGGCCAGCGGCGCGAACAATCGCCCCTCCTGCGCCTCCAGCGTGAATACCGGAATGAAGGACAGCACGATGATCAGCAGCGAGAAGAACAGCGCCGGGCCGACTTCGGCCGCCGCGTCGCCGATCACCGTCCATTGGGCTTCGCCGGCCAGCTTCTGGCCGGGGTGGGCGTGATTCCACGCCTCGATGTGCTTGTGGGCGTTCTCGATCATCACGACGGCCGCGTCGACCATGGCGCCGATGGCGATCGCGATGCCGCCCAGCGACATGATGTTGGCGTTCACGCCCTGGTAGGACATGACGATGTAGGCGATCAGGATGCCCAGCGGCAGGGACACGATGGCCACCAGCGCCGAGCGGATATGAAACAGGAATGCCGCGCACACGAGGGCGACGACGATGAACTCCTCGATCAGCTTGTGCTGGAGATTGTCGACCGCGCGTTTGATCAGGTTGGACCGGTCGTACACGGGGATGATTTCGACGCCGGCCGGCAAGCCTGCCTTGAGCTTGGCCAGTTTGGCCTTGACCGCTTCGATGGTTTCCAGCGCGTTCTTCCCCGAGCGCATGACGATCACGCCGCCGGCGACTTCACCCTGACCGTCGAGGTCGGCGATGCCGCGCCGCATCTCCGGGCCCAGCTGCACCCGCGCCACGTCGCCCAGGCGTACCGGGACCCCGGCATCGCTCGTCATCAGCGGAATGCTCCGGAAGTCGTCCAGCGTCCGCAGGTAGCCCGACGCGCGCACCATGTATTCCGCCTCGCCCAGCTCCATGACCGAGCCGCCGGTCTCCAGATTGGCCCGCCGCACCGCCTCGATCACCTTGCCGTGCGGGATGGCATAGGTGCGCAGCTTGTCGGGGTCCAGCACGATCTGGTACTGGCGCACCATGCCCCCGACGCTGGCCACCTCGGAAACGTTGGGCACCGCCTTCAGCTCGAACTTCAGGAACCAGTCCTGGTAGGCGCGCAGCTGTGACAGGTCGAGCTTGCCGCTGCGGTCGACCAGCGCGTATTCATAGATCCAGCCGACGCCGGTCGCGTCCGGGCCGAGTGCCGTCTTCGCCTGCGCCGGCAGGCGCGCTTGCACCTGGTTCAGGTATTCGAGCACGCGCGACCTGGCCCAGTAGGGATCGGTGCCGTCCTCGAACAGGATGTAGACGAAGGAGTCGCCGAAGAAGGAATAGCCGCGCACGGTTTTCGCGCCGGGCACCGACAGCATGGTGGTGGTCAGCGGGTAGGTCACCTGGTTCTCCACGATCTGCGGCGCCTGGCCCGGATAGGTGGTGCGGATGATCACCTGTACGTCCGAGAGGTCGGGAATCGCGTCGAGCGGCGTGCGCGCCAGCGACCACACACCCCACGCGCCGATGAACACGGTCGCCAGCAGGACCAGGAAGCGGTTGACGATCGACCAGCGTATCAGTTTCGCGATCATTGCTTGACTCCCGCGGGAGCCTGGGAGGTGCCGTCCTGGCGCTGTCGGAGGTCGAAGGCGACGCGGTCGCCCACGCCGACATTGCGCGGCAGGCCCGCCGGCGGCGTCTTGAACCCCATGCTCATCGCGCCCCTTTGCAGCGGGGCGATGGGAGCGGACGACTGGGCGTCGCCCATCCGGGTCGCCGTCCCCTTCAGACTGGCCTCGGAATCGAGCAGGAACTGGCCCGACAGGACGATCTTCTGCCCGGCGGCCAGACCCTTGCGGATCTCTGTCATGCCATTGCCTTCGCCTCCCGGCTCCACCTCGACGGGCTGGAACTTTCCGCCATCCTGCGCCAGTATCACGACGCTGCGCGTGCCGGTCTGGATCACCGCCTCCGACGGCACCAGCAGCACGTCGGCGCCGCGATTGGACGCGAAGGTGATCGTGGCGAACATGCCAGGCACGAGTTGTCCGCCGGTGTTCGCCAGTTCAATGCGCGCCCTGAGCGTGCGCGTGGCAGCGGTCACCTCCGGCAAGACCGCGCCGACCTTGCCCTTGAAGACGCTTCCCGGCAGCGCCGGGGTTCGCGCCTCGACCGCGTCGCCCGCCCGCACCTTGGCCGCCAGGTTCTCGGGCACGTCCGCGTTCACCCACACCGTGGACAGGCCGTTGATGCGGAACAGCAGCGCCCCCGGCGCCACCGTCATGCCTTCGCGCGCGCCCAGCTCGGCGACCACGCCGCCGACAGGCGCGGAGACGGTGATGCGAGGGTGCACCTTGCCGCTCGATTCGACCAGCCGGATCTGCGCCTCGGACATGCCGGCGAGCCGCATGCGCTGGCGGGCGCCGTCGACCAGCGATGTGGTGTCGCCTCCCTGCATGCGGCGGGCGGCCAGGTAGTCTTCCTGCGCCGCGATCCAGTCGGGGATGTACAGCTCGGCCAGCGGCTGTCCCTGTTTGACCGGGTCGAGCGGCGCGCGCACATGCAGGCGCTCGATGTATCCATTGCTGCGGGCCTGGACCACCGCCACGTCGCGTTCATTGTAGGCGACGCTGCCGACCGCGGCGACGCCGGAAGGCAGCCTGCCCGTGGTGACCAGCGCCGTGCGTACGCCCAGGTTCTGCTGCACGCGGGGGCTGATGGTGACGGCACCGTCGTCGTCATCAGCGCCGGCATAGACCGGCACCAGTTGCATGTCCATGAACGGCGACTTGCCGGGCTTGTCGAACTTTTGGCCTGGCACCATCGGGTCGTGCCAATAGAGTGGCTTCTTGGCGGTCGCGGCGGCGGAAGCCGCTGCTGTGCCGGTGACTGCCGGCATCGCTTGCATGCCCTGGTGCAGGCCGAACCGGTAGGCGGCGTATCCGCCGGCGGCGACGGAGATCGCGAGCAGCAGCGCGGGTATGTTCTTGTTCTTCATTGGGATTCCTGTTGATGATTCATGGCCGCATGCTTGACCATTTCGCCGTCTGGAAAGAGGAAGTTCAGTTGCGCCCATAGCCGCGCGGTATCGAGCTCCAGCTGGAGCGCCTGCAGACGCATCTCCGCCTCGTTGCGCCTTGCCGCCAGCACTTCGGCCAGCGTCGCCTTGGCGCCGCGGTAGGCGGCCAGCGTCGCCTGGCTGCGGTCACCGGCCAGCGGCAGCACTTCGCGGTTGTACCGGGAAACCCGCTCCTTTCCACTCTGCCACTCGACGATCAGGGTGCGTGTCTCGGCGACGTGGTCGCGCTGCATCTCGTCGCGCTCGGCCTTGGCCTGCTCGACCTGCGCGAGCTTGGCGGCCAGTTCCCGGTCCTGCCGGTTCTTCCTGTCCCATTGCAGCGGCACCGAAATCCCGATCGACACCATGTTCGAATAAGCCGAGCCGCGCTGTTGGAACGCGACCTCCACGCTCCAGTCGGTGCGTCGGTTGGCCTGGGCCAGATTGACGTCCGCCAGCGCGATGTCCTCTTGCCGGTTCAACACCGCGATCTGCGGGTGGTGGGCGAGGGCGGGGTCGAGTGAGGCGGGATCCAGGCGGATGCTGTCGACGTCGGGCGCTCCGGCAACGGTGCTCTCGCCGCCGGTCCAACGGGCCAGCCTGGTCTGGGCGACACGCAGCCGGCCGCCTATCTCGCTGCCCCGGTCATTGAGCGTGAGCAGGGCGGCGCGGGCCGCGAGGATGTCGGACTGGCCGCCGCGCCCACCGCGGTAGGCCGCCTCGGCGGCTTCGATCTCCTGGCGCGACGTGGCCGCCTGCTGTGCGACGGCCTCGGCCATCTGTCCCGTGTAAAACACCTCCAGCCAGGCAAGCGCGGTGTCGCGCTGGATCGCGGCGATGGCAACGTCCTTTTCAGCCTGGGCCTTGTCCGCCTCGCGTTCAAACCGCGCCGAGCGCCAGCGCAATTTGTCGGCGCGCGTCCATTCCTGCGACACGCCGACACGGCGCATGGTCATGAAATCATTGCCCAGACTGAGCCGATCGGCGCCGCTGACCGGCAGATTGTCGATGCCGACCTTGAGGACGGGGTCGGGCAGCTGGCCGGCCGCGACCGCCATCTCAAGCGACGCCGCAGCCGCTTGATCCAGGGCGCTCATCTGGCGCGAGCGGGCGACTGCTTGTTGTTGGGCCTGCCCCAGCGTCAGCGGTTGGGACTGCGCCGGCGCTGCGGGCTCTGCGGCAAGGAAGGCGAGGGCGACACCGATCACCGACCAGGTGCGTGGACTGCCAGTGCGCGCATGAAAACGCACGAATTGCGGGGATGACATGGAACCTCCAGAATGCGATGGACAACATTGCGCTCGCCAGCCTCGGCGACGCGATGACGAACTAGGCGGTCTGGGGGATTAAATGCGGAAACAGCAGTTGCGGATGGCGATGGGCGGGGCGGTCGAGCGCGCCAGGGCGATCGACCGGTAAGACGGTGTGTCGGACTACAAGCCAGTGTCGATATGCCGCAGTTCCAATATCAGCGCGCTCGGCGCGAATGGCGGCACGTCCGCCGCCGGTGACTTGTCGAGCGGCTGCTTGGCGGGTTCGCCATGCGCGTGCAGATCACAGAGCTGGGGCTGTCCGGGATCCATGCCCTGGCAGTTTGGCATGCCGGCCATGGTGGCCTGGGTCGCTGCGGCGTCATCCTGGCTTCCCGCCGGCGCGCCCGGGCACACGTACGACGCCATGGCAAGCTGCATATACAGCATGCTGAGCAGCGCGACGATGGCCGTCAGAAGGCGCGTGGATCGGGAGGTCTTCATGGGGAAAGCGATGTTGATGGTCCGGTTAGCGTATGTTGGTTCACATGTGGTGTCAAGTACCTGGCCCAGTTGGCGCAGCCGCGTCGCAGCGAATGGCCGCAGTACTCCTGCGCGAACGGGACACCTGCGGCATCGAACAGGGAGCGCGGCAATGGCACCAGGCTGTTGATATGCGGCCCGGCATCGCCGATGTGTCCCCAACGGTCGATGCCCCGGAAAAGAGGCGCTCATCGCGATTTTGGCCTCGGGCGAGATTCCGCCAGCCTTTTTACTTCCGTTAATCGGGCACTTTTACTTCACCGGACGCCGGACGGTTTGTCCGTAAGAGGCGACATAAGTGATGGATTAAATTTGACATAATATAAATTATGCGAAGAGTTTCAGATCGAACTAAAATATCCCGGTCGGAGCCACGACATTGATTTTGGTATATCATTGACAATCAAGAAAGTGTGTCGAATCGATTTCAAAGTCGGGATTCCAGCTTATGCAGCATCCGCTTGCTAGCCTCTGGCGCCATCCGGCACGCGCGCTGTTCTACCAATCCACGGAGCGACCCGAGTACGCTTCTTCCGGCCTGGACGGATCGGACCGACCACAGCCGATGGGCACCCGGCGGCGCTTTGTTTCTGAGGTCGACGCTTTCGACTATTTGCGCTACTGGCTGGGCGAGCCAGGTGCGCGCTCCGAACTCAAATCGATCCTGCAACGCTCGGGCCCGTCATTGGCCGGCGCGCATTCGGGCGTGGACGGTTGGCAGCATGCGCTGGCGCGGCGCATGGCAACGGGCGCCGTGGTGATCGTGGAAGAAAATACCCGCCTGGGCGCCCCTGGGCGGCTGATCGCTCCAACAACTGCCGGCACGACAGATGCTGCTTTGGCCGCCCTGCCGCTGCTAACTGACGCAACGTCCGTCATGCCACCGCCAGTACCGGAACCAGCGGCGGCAACGACCACAGCGGAGACCAGCGACGCCCCACCTATCGTTGCATCGGAATTATCGGCGACCGATGTTGACCAGATTGCGCAGGCGGAAGCGCTGGAGACGGCCGCCAAGGATGGCACGCCATTTTGCGAGGTATGCGAGGCAGCGCGCAAGGCAGCACAACAGTCGGCGGAAGCCGAAGCAAATCAGATTGCACAGGCTGATACATTGGAAAAGGCTGCGCACAATGGAGCACCATTCTGCGAGATTTGCGAGAAAATGCGAGCAATTCAGGAGTCTTCGGATGAATGACGTCACACTGCAGCCCCTGATCGATAAGCTCTGGGCTGATAACACCGAGCTGGAAGGCTGGCACGTCCATTGGATACTCGATGGAGCGCGCGATCCTGACATCGTTACACTAGTCCGTGCCAGTGGCTTGGAACATGCCTGCCTGTTTTCGGGACAGATTCACCCCCGGCTACAGGCTGCAGCCCCCTATCTCGTGCATTTGCCCGCAGACTCGCCGGCGACCACCGAACTGCTGAAGCGCGGCTGGGGTAAGGCATGGGGCATCTTCACCGTCGCCAAGGCTGACGTCACGCTGGCCGAGCAGCGCCTTCATCTGAAGAAATTCCTGCGCGTACAGACGGAAGACGGGAAAGTACTAGCCTTTCGCTACTACGACCCGCGCGTGCTCACCATCTATCTCCCCACGTGCACAGGCGTAGAGTTTCGTGCATTTCTAGGCCCGTTGTCCAGGCTCATCGCAGAATGTGACGAGGGCAGCAAGGCGCTGGAATTCACGCTGCACGAGGATGCCATGCGCATCCAGGAACACGCCGTCGTACCCGTACCGCTTTGATACGCGTACGACAGTTGGCCTAGCTGGACGCAGCCGACGCCTTGGCGCGCGCCACATGCAATTTTTTGTAACTGTCGATCAGGCGCTGATGCCGGTCGAGCCCCTCCAGTTTCATACTGGTCGGCGTCAAGCCGAAGAAGCGCACGCTGCCGTCCACTGAGCCGATCACCGCGTCCATCCGCGCATCACCATACATCCGGCGGAAATTGACCAGGTAGTCATCCAGTTCCAGGTCGTCGTCCAGGATCACCTCCAGCACCACGTTCAAGGCCTGGTAGAACAAGCCGCGCTCCAGCGTGTTGTCGTTGTATTGCAGGAAGGCTTCCACCAATTCTTGCGCCGCCTCAAAATCCTGCAAGGCGAGCTGGATCAGCAGCTTCAACTCCAGCACCGTCAATTGGCCCCAGACCGTGTTCTCGTCGAATTCGACGCCGATCAAGGTGGCGATATCGGAGTATTCATCCAGTTCGCTGTTTTCCAAACGCTCGATCAGCGCTTCCAGGCTGGCATCATCCAGGCGATGCAAGTTCAAGATATCGGAACGGAACTTCAATGCCTTGTTGGTGTTATCCCAGATCAGATCTTCCACCGGATAGACTTCCGAATAGCCCGGCACCAGGATGCGGCAGGCGGCAGCACCCAGCTGGTCATACACCGCCACGTACACTTCCTTGCCCATGCCTTCGAGGATGCCGAACAGGGTCGCAGCCTCCTCGGCATTCGAGTCTTCACCGTGACCGGAGAAATCCCACTCGACAAATTCGTAGTCCGCCTTGGCGCTGAAGAAGCGCCACGAGACGATGCCGCTCGAGTCAATGAAGTGCTCGACAAAGTTGTTGGGCTCGGTCACGGCGTTGCTGACAAAGGTAGGCCGTGGCAAATCGTTCAGGCCTTCAAAACTGCGGCCTTGCAGCAACTCCGTCAGGCTGCGTTCCAGTGCCACTTCCAGGCTCGGGTGTGCGCCGAACGAGGCGAACACGCCGCCGGTGCGCGGATTCATCAAGGTCACGCACATCACCGGATACTCGCCGCCCAGCGACGCATCCTTCACCAGCACTGGGAAGCCCTGTTCTTCCAAACCGCGTATGCCGGCTAGAATGCCGGGATATTTCGACAGCACTTCCTGCGGCACATCCGGCAGCGCGATTTCACCTTCCAGAATTTCGCGTTTAACCGCCCTCTCGAAAATCTCCGACAGGCACTGGACCTGGGCTTCGACCAGGGTATTGCCGGCGCTCATGCCATTGCTGACGAAGAGGTTTTCGACCAGGTTGGACGGGAAATACACCACCTCGCCATCCGACTGCCGCACATACGGCAGCGAGCAGATGCCACGCTCCACATTGCCGGAATTGGTGTCATACAGATGCGAGCCGCGCAGCTCGCCATCCGGATTGTAGATTTCCAGGCAGTACTCATCCAGAATTTCCGCCGGCAGCGCATCTTTGCGGCCAGGCTTGAACCAGCGTTCGTTCGGGTAGTGCACAAACGCCGCCTGCGCGATGTCCTCGCCCCAGAATGTGCCGGCGTAGAAGTGATTGTTGCTCAGTCGTTCGATATACTCACCCAAGGCCGACGCCAGCGCGCTTTCCTTGGTCGAGCCCTTGCCGTTGGTAAAGCACATCGGCGAATGCGCATCGCGGATATGCAGCGACCACACATTGGGCACGATGTTGCGCCACGATGCGATCTCAATCTTGATGCCCAGACCCGCCAGCAGGCCCGACAAATTGGCGATGGTCTGCTCCAGCGGCAGGTCCTTGCCCGCAATGTAGGTGCTGGCCTCGGAAGCCGGGTTCAGCATCAGCAAGGCCTGGGCATCGGCGTCCAGATTGTCCACCGCCTCGATGACAAACTCGGGGCCGGCCTGGACCACTTTTTTCACCGTGCAACGGTCGATCGACCGCAAGATGCCTTCGCGGTCCTTGTCGGAGATATCGCTCGGCAACTCAACCTGGATCTTGAAAATCTGCTGGTAGCGGTTTTCCGGATCAACGATATTGTTCTGCGACAGGCGGATATTGTCGGTCGGAATATTGCGTGTCGAGCAATACAACTTCACAAAATAGGCGGCGCACAAGGCCGACGAGGCCAGAAAATAGTCAAACGGCCCCGGCGCCGAGCCATCGCCCTTGTAGCGGATAGGCTGGTCGGCGATGACCGTGAAGTCGTCGAACTTGGCTTCCAGGCGTAGCTTATCGAGAAAGTTGACCTTAATTTCCATGGGTAAATTCCAATTTTTGCGCAAAATAATCCGCCATTATCCGCCCTTCTCGCCTTGCAGCAAAGGCCGTTGAACACGCTCAGGCCGGGAACGGTGCGCCGCCGCCGGCATGAACAGTCGCAACGAACTTATTGCGTACCAGCAGCAACGCCGCCGCCAGGTTCCAGACCGCCTGCGCCACCAGGATGCTGAGTATGGCCGCCAGGCTCATATTGGCGCCAACCACAATGACGGTGCCCACCACCAGCGCGCCTGACAGCAGTCCAAGCAGCCCCACGCCCCGCTGAAGTCCGCGACCGCCCAGCAACACCAGCGACCACCCTATTCCGGCCGCCGCTTGCAGCACCCAGCCCACCCGCGCCAGATCGGTCAAGGCGACACCTATGAAAGCGATCATGTTGTAGCCCTGTTTGGCACTGTCGGGCGAGGCGCCGGCGAACATCACGGCCAGGTCGCCGCTGACAAAACCGTCGAGCGTGGTCGCGCCTATCATCGCCACGCAGCCGATCAGATACGTCGTCAAACTGGCCAGCACCAGCGGCCGCCGCACATCCAGCCGGGTCGCCAGGCTGGCGTAGCCGAAGGCATAGGCCAGCACGCTGGCGATCGCCACCGCATGCACCAGCGACTTCATCGGCCGCATGGCCGCCATGCTGGCCATGATCTCCTGCGGTGTGGTGCCGGTCGCGCCCTGGTCCAGCGCGACAAAGAGGGTCGATAATATCGTTGCGGCGGCGATCGCCAACCCGGCGGTGCGGGCCGACGACCGGTGCTGCTGGTCAGCCAAGGTCATTGCAGAGTGGTGCATGGTGTCCCCTTTTCTGGTCTAAGGCATGAGGTTTATTCCGCATGCCGGGGACGACTTTAAGGGGACTGCGATGCTGGTTTATGTAGTTTTTGTAAATTAATGTGAAGCTGCGGCGTCTTGCGCCACCACCTGTTCCAGCGAGTTGAAGAAATGCGGCCAGCCATACTGGGCGCCTTGGTAGGCCTGCTCCTGGTCCGGACGGAAGCCGGTTTGTTCCATCCGCAAATGGGTGCCGGTCGCGGTGGCGGCCAGCGTCCACGTCACCACGCTTTCCAGACCCAGCGCGTTCCAGGTGTAGGCAAGCGTCTTTTGCGGTTCGACTTCCATCACCTGGCAATCGACCGTGCCCCAGTCCGCGCGGAAATTAAAGTGATGGCCCGACACGGCCAGAAAGTCATTCTTCATCAACCAGGCTTCGATCAGATGCGGCTGGGTCAGCGCCCGCCACAGTTTTTCCGGCGGATGTGAAAACTCCCGTTCGACGACGACGGTGCGGAGTTGGTGTGCGATATCGTTCATTATTGATCCATCCTTTTGAGTAGGTCATCAAGATCGTCGAACTTGCCATCCCAGAAGCGGCTCATCTGGCTGGTCCAGTCCAACAGCGGGGTCAGCGCCTTCAGCTGCGCGCTATAGTGGGTTTGGCGTCCCGCATGCCGGTCCCGCACCAGCCCGGCTTGCTTCAGCACGGCCAGATGCTTGGACACCGCCGGTTGCGACACCTGCGCATGGGTGGTCAACACCCCTACGGTTTGTTCGCCGCCTGTGCATAGCTGTTCGAAGATGGCCCGCCGGGTGGGATCGGCAAGCGCGCGAAACAGCTCGTCATGGGAGTTTGTCATTTCAATTCATAGCCACTAAGTTATGGATTGAATCATAGCCATCGGGTTATGAATAGTCAAGCGAAAAAATGGGGACGCCGCGCCGGTGCCGCTATGCCGCCCCGGCTATAGCAACTGTAAGCATTTGCCCTGCCGCCAATCATGCTTATCGGATAACATAACGCCCTTGAACCACACCACCATCAAGGAGAAAACATGTTTACCAGTGCCCGCAACCAACTGAGCGGCAAAGTCTCGGCCATCCAACGCGGCGCAGTGAATGACGAAGTCGCCATTACCTTGCCCGACGGCCAAGTGATCGTCGCCATCCTGACCCACAGCAGCACCGAATCCCTGGGCTTGCAAGCCGGCTCGGACGCCTTCGCGCTGATCAAGGCTTCGTCCGTCATCCTGCTGACCGACACCACGGGCATACGCCTGTCGACCCGCAACCAGCTGAGCGGCACCGTGAGCGAAGTGATCAAGGGCGCGGTCAACTCGGAAGTCATCCTGACCCTGGGCAGCGGCACCGTCATCACCGCCATCATCACCAACGACAGTGTGCAAAGCCTGGGCCTCGCCGCTGGCAAGACTGCAACCGCGGCCTTCAAGGCGTCCAGCGTCATCGTCGGCGTCAAAATCTAAGCCGGACGCGCGCCGTGCAACGGTGCGTGGCGCGCACGCTTGACATGTCTGACGACTCGGGATATCTTCACAATCATTGCCCTATTGAAAGTTTTCATAAAACTTAATCCGGGCGAGTTTCATCTGCACCCACCCAGCAAGCCCAACCTTAACTGAATCGCAGTACCCGACAGGAAAGCCACGCCCGGATGTGGAATCGCTTCCACGCCCTCCGATTTTCGCCACCACGAATCAGGACCGAAGGACGCACCATGAATAATCGTTGCAGGAATCTAGCGCTAGCGGGTCTCCCCGTAGCGTTGTCGCTACTGCTGGCCGCTTGCGGCGGTGGTGGCGAACAGGCCGCCACACCGCAAGCGGCGCGCATGCTCAGCGCGATGAGGCTCCAGGGTGGCGCCGCCGCCTCGGCCGAAACTGCGCTGACGCCAATCAACGCCACGGCCAGTTCGTCCGAACGGGGCGATTTGTCCGCGGCTGCGGCCATCGACCATAACGACAGCACCCGCTGGAGCAGCGGTTTCAGCGACGACCAGACCCTGACGCTGGACTTCGGCACGTCTCAAACCATCAGCCGTGTCCACATCGCCTGGGAAAACGCGCATGCCGCCCAATACCAGCTGCAAGTGTCCGACGACAACGCGACCTGGACCACGATCAAGACCGTCGACAACAGCCAGGGCGGCATTGAAGACTGGATCGGCCTGACCGGCCAGGGCCGCTACTTGCGCGTGCAAGGCCTCAAGCGCTCCAGCCAGTACGGCTATTCGATCTTTGAAATCCAGGCTTACACCGGCACGCCGGTTACAACACCGCCGGTGGACAACACGCCACCCGTGGTGATCGACCCGAGCAAGCCAGGCGTGGCCATCAAACCGCTGGCGGCGACCTCGTCGGCGGTGGAGAACGGCGGCCTGTCGGCGAGCATGGCCATCGACGGCAAGGCCACCACCCGCTGGGCCAGCACCGCCGAAGACGGCGCCTGGATCCAGTTCGACTTCGGCGCCAAGACCCAGGTCGGCTACATGAAGCTGCAATGGGAGAACGCCTACGGCAAGCAGTACGCGCTGCGCGTGTCCGACGACGGCCAGGCCTGGTCGCAGGTGCGTTACGTCGGCGCCGGCCAGGGCGGCACCGAAGAGTTCTACAACCTCGGCATCAACGCCCGCTACATCCGCCTGCAAGGCGTGGCGCGCGCCACCCAGTACGGCTACTCGCTGTACGAAGTCGAATTCAAGACGCCGGGCAGCGACAATACGCTGTCCAGCACCACCACCTCGCCGCTGAAATACCCGGCCAGCGGCGCCGGCTGGGCGCCCTTGCCCGCCGCCACGCAACCGCTCGAAACGCTGCAATTCACGCTGCCCGACGGCACCCTGGTCACCCGCTTCGGCGCGCGCGGCCTGGCCCGCCACGGCCGCGAGCGCGGCGAAGAGTGGAACGAGATCGGCTACGGTCCGAACGAAACCGTCGATCCGGCCACCGGCCTGCCGCTCGACAAGGGCCCGGGCAACTACCTGACCTTCGTGTCGAACTACTTCAAGAACCGTACCTGGGGCGTGGAGATCATCGACAACAGCCGCGTACCGGGCGTGACCAAGCCGGTGCTGATCGTCAACCAGTACACCACGGTCGACTTCCTGTCCGGCGGCATCGCCTTCTTCCGCGGCTTCGACCGCCCCGGCGTAACCGGCTATGGCTGGATGGCGCCGGGGGAACTGGTGGACCGCAACGTCCCCGTCTGCAATCCGGTGGCCTTCCCCGCCGCCGGCAAGCTGGCCAGCGTCGACGGCATCAACGGTCCCTGCACGCTGCGCATCCGGGACTATCCAGGCCACGGCGCGCTCGACGCCAACGGCATGCCCAACGGCCAGAACGTGCCGGCACGTCCGCTGGTGACCGGCGATATCATCGAAGTCTCGCCGTCGATGTTCTCCACCACCGCATCCATGACCGCCAACGGCGACACCGGCGGCATACGCTACTACTCCTACGAGTGGACCTACGTGGTCGGCGCCGGCCTCAAGCCGTGGTACGGCGTGCAACCGCGTTTGAACTCGGTGCCGCTGCCGGAGGAAACGCTGTCCGGCGGCCAGGGCTCGGTGTCGTACAACTACTCGGACAACGGCCTGTTCATGTTCCAGCAGCCGCACAACAACATCGGCATGCAGAATATGCAGCGCTTTGTTGAAGGCCGCCGCCTGGTGCACACCAACTTCACCACCGGCGACCACAACGAACCGGGCAACGACCGCTACCTGCCGGCCGTGGGTTTGCAGGGACAGCGCTTCAACCAGTCCGCCTGCATCGCCTGCCACGTCAACAACGGCCGCAGCGCGGCGCCGACCGCCATCAACCAAAAGCTCGACAACATGGCCATCCGCGTGGCGACGACCAATGCCCAAGGCCAGCAACTGCCGCACGCGCTGTACGGCACCGCCATCCAGATGAACGCGGTATCGGCCAGCGGCGCGCCGCAGAATTGGGGCAGCACCGTTAGCGTGGGCGGCTTCGAATCCCGCACCGTCAAGCTGGCCGACGGCACCACAGTCGAACTGCGCAAGCCTACGCTGGCCTTCGAGGGGCCTGCGCCGGACATCTACTCGCTGCGCGCCGCCCAGCCGATGATAGGCGCCGGCCTGCTGGAAGCCATACCGGAAGCGGACCTCATCGCCCGCGCCCGCACCGCGCCGGACGCCGATGGCGTGGTCGGCGTGGCCAACTATGTCTACGAACCGGAAACGGGCGCTGTGCGCCTGGGGCGCTTCGGCTGGAAGGCCGGCAAGTCCACACTGCGCCACCAGGCCAGCGAAGCACTGCTGCTGGACATGGCGGTCACTTCACCGGTCTACCCCAACCGCGCCTGCGCCACCGGCCCAACCGGCTGCGCCGCCGGCGGCACGCAGAAAGGCATCTCGGAAGCCGACCTGCAATCGATCTCGCGTTATCTGTCGCTGGTGGCGGTACCGGCCCAGCGCAGCATACCGAGCGGCTTCCCGAAAGGCGTGGCTCCGCTGGATGAACATCGCGTCGATGCCCAGCAAGTCGCCGCCGGCGCCAAACTGTTCCAGGGTATGCGCTGCGTGGCTTGCCACACCGCGGAAATGAAGACTGGTTCCGGCCACCTGTTTGCAGAGCTTCGCAACCAGACCATCCGTCCCTACTCCGACCTGCTGCTGCACGACATGGGCACGGGGCTGGCCGACAAGTTCGTCGAAGGCCAGGCCAAGGGCGGCATGTGGCGCACGTCGCCACTGTGGGGCATAGGATATACGGACAAGGTGATGGGCAACAGCAGCAAGGTCGGCTACCTGCACGACGGCCGCGCGCGCAACCTGACCGAGGCTGTCATGTGGCACGCCGGCGAGGCCGAAAAATCGCGTCAACGCTTCGAGAATTTGTCGAAGGCTGATCGCGATGCCTTGCTGGCTTTCCTGAAGTCCCTGTAGAGACAGCGGCCGCCGTCAGAGCGCTGACGGTGGCTGTTGGGAGGTGAGGATGGCGGCGGCCAGTATGGCGCCAAGCAGCAGCGCCATCTCGATACGCAATGCCAGCCGCACCGTGACTACACCCTGGTACGAACGCGAGGCGGCTGGCAAACCAATGAATTTGTTATAGCCGCCGATGCCGATGGCAGCCAGCACCAGGGCGATCTTGCCCAGCAAGATAATGCCGTAAACGGTATTAATCAAATTCCCGGCGTTGCCGACGCGATGCCAACCACTGTAAATGCCGGTGACAACGATGGCAATAACGGCTCCCATCGCGGCACGCGACATCCAATCCAGATACCGGTTCCTGTCGGCCGCCGACATCTGCGCCGACAGCACGCAGCAGCCAGACACCGCCACCACGCCGACCCAAACCGCGATCGCCGACAAATGGATGGACTCCGCCGCCATCGGCATAGTCCAGATGCCCTCCTCGCCTGCATGTCCCATGGAGGCGCGCGTGACCGCAAACACCAGCATGGCCGCCGCAACGGCCATCTCGCGCCCCGCCGACCGGCCCCGCGGCCAGCGCAGCGCCAACACCACAAGCAGCGCAGCGATGGCGGCGCAGCAGGTCAGGCCGTAAGCCGTGCTGGTGACCATCATCCAGAACATGCTACATGCTTCCAACAGGCCAGTGCCGCCCATGACGGCGGTTGCCGCCAGCAACGACAGAACGCTGGCGACTACGGCAACGCCGGCCGCCAGCAAATCGAAGGAGTGCAACCGTACATCAATACCGGACGGCAGCCAGCGCCGCGCACACCAGGAACCGGCCAGCCAGCTGAAGCCGCACACCAGCAGGAATGCAGAGCTGATTTGCAGCAGCCACACCGCATCGTAGCCAGCCCCCATTATTTGACCGTGAACGTGAAATCGCCTTTGCGGCGATGGCCGTCATGGCCCGCGACCGCCCAGCCGACCGTGTAGGAGCCAGCCGGCAGCTGCGGCAAGACCAGTCGCAGGATCGCTGGATTGGCCTCGTCAACGGTTGCCTTGGCTTTGTCAGCGCCGACAACTACTTGGCCTCCCGCATCCGTCAACGTGATGCTGCTGAAGGCCGGCTCCACCTTTTCGTTGAACGTGAGCGCGATCGCCTTCGGCGCCGCGGCCAGCACGGCATTGGCCGCCGGATCGGAACTCTTCAGGCTTGCGTGGGCGGCGGCGAACGGCGCGGCCAGCGTGGCTGTCACGACGATCGCCGATGCCAGCATGGTTTGTAATGTTTTCATCTGTTTTCTCCTTAATGTCCGCTATGGCCGCTCGGCTTGCGCACGGTCAGCTCAACGTCCGGTTGGTTCAATGCCGGCATGGACTGGCCGCCGGCGGTATATTTGCGTGCTGGTTCCGGCAAGGCGCCGGTCCATTCGTAGGCCTGCGTGCCCGGTGGGTGCTTGTACCAGCCCGGGTCCGTGTAGTCGCCGCGCTTCTGCTCCTTGCGCACTTTGACCACGGTGAACATGCCGCCCATGTCCACGCCGCCAAACGGGCCATCGCCCGACATCATCGGCAGCGTGTTTTCCGGCAGCGGCATCTGCATGCCGCCCATCGAACCACCCTTGTCGCCCATGGTCATGTAGTCCGGTACGATCTTGTTGATCTTTTCGGCGATGCCGCTGTGGTCCACCCCTATCATGGTCGGCACGTTATGGCCCATGGCGTTCATGGTGTGGTGCGCCTTGTGGCAGTGGAAAGCCCAGTCGCCCGGATCGGTGGCGATGAACTCGATCGCCCGCATCTGGCCGACCGCGACATCGGTCGTCACTTCCGGCCAGCGCGAAGCTGGTGGCGTCCAACCGCCATCGGTGCCGGTGACGTGGAATTCGTGGCCGTGGATGTGGATCGGATGGTTGGTCATGGTCAGGTTGCCGACGCGGATGCGCACCTTGTCGCCCTGCCGCACCGGCATCGAGTCGATGCCGGGGAATACGCGGCTGTTGAAAGTCCACAGGTTGAAGTCCAACATGGTGTTGGTCTTGGGCGTATAGCTGCCTGGATCAATGTCGTAGGCATTCAGCAGGAACACGAAGTCCCGGTCCACCGCGTACTGCGTATGGTCTTTCGGGTGCGTGACCCAGAAGCCCATCATCCCCATCGCCATCTGCGTCATCTCGTCGGCATGCGGATGGTACATAAAGGTGCCGGGCCGCCTGGCGACAAACTCGTAGACAAAGGTCTTGCCCGGTTCGATGCCAGGCTGCGTCAGCCCGGTCACGCCGTCCATGCCGTTCGGCAGGCGTTGGCCGTGCCAGTGCACGCTGGTGTGCTCCGGCAGCTTGTTGGTGACGAACACGCGCACCCGGTCGCCCTCCACCACTTCGATGGTCGGGCCGGGCGACTGGCCGTTGTAGCCCCACAGGTTGGCCTTCATGCCGGGCGCCACTTCGCGCACCACCGGCTCGGCGATCAGGTGGAACTCCTTGACGCCGTTATTCATCCGCCACGGCAGCGACCAGCCGTTCAGCGTCACCACCGGGTTGAACGGGCGGCCGTTGGACGGCGGCGGCGGCACGTGGGTGTTCGCATTATCCATCGTCATCGCTTCCGGCAGCGTCGCCGCGCCGGCCTTGCTGATGGCGGCCGCGCTGACTGCGATGGCGCCCGCGCCTTTGAAGAAGTCTCTACGTGAGGTCATGGGTTCATCCTTGTTTCGTTGGCGCTGCCGCCGTTGACGGCTGCTTGCAGGCGGGTCTCGGCGATCCAGAAATCGCGCTGGGTATCGATGGCGGTGTTGACGCTGTTGAGCTGTTCGCGCGAGTCGGCCAACAGTTCGAACACGCTGGCCAGCATGCCGTTGTAGCGCAGCAGGACCTCGTCGGAGATTTTTTTACGCAGCGGCACCACCTCGTCGCGGTAGTTGCGCGCGATCTCGTAGGTTGTGCGGTAGGACGAATACGCCTCGCGCACTTCGGAGCGGGCGCGCACCGCCGTATCGGCAGCGCGGTGCACGGACTGCATGTACTGCGCCTGCGCACGCGCCACCTTGGCGCTGCCCCAGTCGAAGATCGGCAGTTCAAACGTCACCTGGTAGCCGTTTTCACGCGGCAGCCCGATGCTGCTCTTGTTGGCGTAGCCGGCGTCGAACACGTTGATGAAGCCGGTGGCCTTGGTCAGGCCGAGGGCGTCGGCCATGGCTTCGGTATCACGGCGCGCGGCCAACATGTCCAGCCGTTGGGACAAGGCCTGGGCTTCGGCGTTGTTCATCTCGCGCGGTTGCGGCGGCAGATCGGGCAAACGATCCGGCAGCACGAAACTCTGCTGCTCGCCGGACAAGCCCAAAAGCCGTATCAATTGTTCGCGCGAGGCCACCGCTTCGTGGCGGCTACGGGCCAGCTGCGTCAACGCATCCTGGTAGAAGGCGCGCTCGCGGGCCTGATCCAGCTTGCTCCAGTTGCCAGCCTTGGACATTTTTTCCGCCAGCTCGGACGACGCTTCGGCGGCGCCCCGTACCTGATCCGCAAACGCGGCCGATTGCGCTGCCGCCACGGCCATGTAGTAGGCGCGCCGCGTGTCGCTCGCCAGCTGGACGGCCTGCGCGGCGGTGCGCAGCTTGGCCTGTTCGAAGCGCCGCTGTTCGATGCGCGAGCGGGCCGGCAACGTCAGCAGACCGGCGATGTCGAACATCACGCTGCGATCGATTTCGGTCTCGCCGCCGCCGCGTATGCGGCCGAAACCCAGGCTGGGGTTACGCATGCGGCCCGCCTGGACGAACTCGGACTCGGATACGCCCAGCTCCGCAAAGGAAGCCTTGAGCGCGGGGCTGTTGAGCAGTGCGATCTGCACCGCGGTTTCCGGGGACAGCGTTTGCGCCAGCAGCGTGCTTACTTGTCGGTCATTATTGGTGTCGCGGGAGAAGCCGGCCGGCTGGCCAATGCGCTCTTGCGTCAGCCGCGAGACGTCATTCAGCCCGCCGTCACTGGACAGGCTGGCGCACCCCGTCAGCAGAACGAGCGAAAGTCCTGCGGGTAGCAGTATAGGGATGTGTTTCATAGAATTCCTGAAAAATTACGGATACGCGGGACCAGCCCGCAGCGTCGGCAAAGTCAGGACAGGCGCGGCGGACGCTCCAGCGTGGCGGGAATATAGGCGGTCATCGACGGGTCGGCTGCGATGAAGCCGGCGCCGGATACCGATGCGGGCAACACAAGGGACGGCACGGCGGGTGGCGCCAAAGCACCCACGCAGCTGACGCAATGACTGCACTTGCCATGCGCGCCGGACGCCTGCTGATCCGATTTCGCAGGTGCGCAGTGCCCTGCTTTCGCCGCCGGTTGGCTGGCCACCTGCATAGTCGTTGTCAACGCAGCGCACGGAATCAGGACGACAGCAGTCCCTTGCAGCGGCAGGGCTGCTATTAACATCCAGAGCAGGAAACGAATGAATAGGCGCATGGTCGGCTAAATGGTACAGCAGTCTCTCTAAAACAGGCAACTTCGCACACCTTACACCTTCCCACTGCGGTAAGGTCAAGTCCTATTTGAGGATGACCCGTGCGACCACCGGGTGATGGTCGGATGGGTAGCGCCGGTCCAGCGAGTCGCTTAACACCGCATATTTTTGCACGTCGAAATGGCGGTCGACGAAGATGTAGTCGATCCGCTCCGTCATCGCCGCGTCCAGGTGGAAGTCGTTGAAGGTGCCGATGGGGCCATATGGCGGCGCCGCACTGACCCGGAAGGCGTCGCGCATGGCCTTGGCCATGGTCTGTATCTGCACCGTTTCCGGCGTCGAGTTGAAGTCGCCGACACAAATAGCCGGTGCGCCACGGGTGATCTCGGCCATTTTGCGCAACACCAGGTCGGCGGAAGCTCGTCGGGCCTGTTCGCCCTGGTGATCGAAATGGACAGAGAAGACGAAGAACGAGCGGCCGTTGCTCCGGTCACGCAGGCGCGCCCACGACGCCAGCCGGTGGCAGCAGGTCGCGTCCCAGCCGAACGAGGGGCGGTCCGGCGTTTCGCTCAACCAGAAGTCGCCCTTGCCCTGCAAGGCGAAACGGCGCTTGCGAAAATAGATCGCTGAATGTTCGCCGGCGCTCTTGCCGTCGTCACGGCCAACGCCGACATGGTCGAATTCCTCCATCTGGGCCAGATCGGCGATTTGATCGGCCAGGCCTTCCTGGGTGCCGAAGATATCGAACTCGTGGTAGCGGATCAGCGACTTGACCATCTCCTTGCGCGCCGGCCAGGCGTTGGCGCCGTCGCCGGCATTGTTGTAGCGAAGGTTGTAGGTCGCGACATTGATCGGCGCCGCCATCACTGGCGCGCAGGCGATGGCGAGCAGCATGGCAAACATGGACACACGTGCGCGCAGCGAAAACATCATCAGATTTGCTCCGAGAAACCCCGTCCTTCAGGGCGGGGAGTGAAAGGAGCCGACTGCAAAGCAGTCGTCGCCCTTTGGTTAAGATAACTGTATATAATCACAGTATGATTTTGGTCTATCGTTACCGAGTGAAGTCGCTGATCGGCTTGCTGAACAAGCAAAGCCGGGCGTGCAATTTCGTCTGGAATTTTTGCAACGACAGGCAGAAAGACGCTCTGCGGTTTGGTCGTCGTTGGCACACAGGTTTCGACCTGAACAAGCTTACGCAAGGCAGCAGCAAGGAACTGGGCCTGCACTCGGGCACGATCAATGCGGTTTGCGAGCAATACGCCAAGTCGAGAGCGCAGAAAAAGCGCCCTTTTTTGCGCTACCGAGGCAAAAAGAACCTCGGATGGGTTCCGCTCAAGGGGCGCGAACTGAAACGCGAAGGTGATGCGTTCCGGTTCGCCGGCAATACGTTTCGCGTGTTTAACAGTCGCCCGCTCCCGGAAGGCAAGATCAAGGACGGTACGAATTTTTCCCGCGACAGCCGGGGTAACTGGTTTCTCAACATCGTGATTGAAGTTGATGCGACGGCCGCTCACGCGCGCGCGCCGGTGCGAGGGGTGGGAATTGACCTTGGACTGAAAGACTTCGCGACGCTGTCCACTGGCGAGAAAATCGAGGCGCAGCGGATTTACCGCGGTATGGAACAAGCGCTTGCTGTCGCCCAGCGTGCGCGCAAGAAGCGCCGGGTGAGAGCGATCCACGCCAAGATAGCCAATTGCAGAAACGATTTTCACCATAAATTGTCGAGCCGTCTGGTGCGTGAGTTCGACTACATCGCGGTGGGCAATGTGAGCGCCGCCGGACTTGCCAAGACCAGCATGGCGAAGTCCGTTCTCGATGCCGGCTGGTCGTCCTTCCGAAACAAACTGGCGTACAAGGCCGTTAAGCATGGCGCATGGTTCGTAGAAGCGAATGAAAGATTTACCTCCCAAACCTGTTCGAATTGCGGCGCCTTGCCCGGTTCGAGGCCGAAAGGTATCGCAGGCCTTGGAATAAGAGAGTGGCAATGTAGTGATTGTGGTTGCGTACATGATCGCGATCTCAATGCTGCGTTGAACATTCTCCGTCGCGGACGTGCGACGCTAGATGTAGGAATCCCCGTGCTTTAGGACGGGGAGGACGTCAAGGTGCATGCAGCGTATATCGGTTTATCAGCCGCCGCAAGCCCGCTAGACTTCAGGCGTATGGAAACGGAGGCTGCGATGGATACAAGAATTGTCTTTGGAATTGGTGTCGCGTTCGGACTGCTGGCCTGGTCCGTGTTCGGCGCGCTTTATGTGTGGCCGCAGCTGCGGCAGCGCTCCTTCGCCGACGCGCTGCGGCCCTTGCTGGCCATGCACGCGTTTCGCTTCATCGGCATGTCGTTCCTGGTGCCGGGCGTGGTGTCGGCCGATCTGCCCTTGCGGTTCGCCCACAGCGCCGCCTGGGGCGACCTGCTGGCGGCGCTACTTGCCCTGTTGGCCCTGGCGTCATTACGCAGCCGGGCGGGATATGCGTTTGCCTGGGTCTTCAATCTGTGGGGTAGCCTGGACCTGTTTAACGCCTTTTACCAGGCCGGCGCTTCCGGCCTGGCGCCCGGCCAGTTCGGGGCCGCGTACTTTCTCCCCACTTTCCTGGTGCCGTTGCTGCTGGTGTCCCACCTGCTGATATTCCGTATTTTGGTGAGCAGGCGATGATATCTGCTAATCGGCGAGCCCTGACGGGATGATCTCGGCGATCATCTCGCCTTCCTCATCGATGCCGCATTCGTGGAAGCCGAAGCTGCGATAGAACTCGCGCGCCACCGCATTATCCGGCTTGTAGTAGATGATGATGCGCTGGACATCGGGCTTCGCGCGCAGTTCCGCCAACAGCAGCGCCATCGCCTTGCGGCCTATGCCCTTGCCCTGCCGTGGATAATCGACCATGAAGCGGTAGATGCCGTACAGGCCGGGGACATCGTCCGCGCGGCAATCGTATAGCAGGAAGCCGGCAGGCTCGCCGTCGCAGTAGATCCCGTGGGTGAAGAAGTCGGGATAGAACTTGGACTGCGCGATCGAATAGGCATTGCTGTCCAGGTAATCGCGTTGATGTTCCGGCAGTTCCATATCCATGAAACTCTCGAAATTGTCTTCATCGATGTCTTGCAGTGTGACGTGGGCAGCCATTGAGATCCTCAAGCGATGATATTCAGGCCGCCATCGACATACACGGTGCTGCCTGTCAGGCGATGCGCATATTGCGAAGCCAGGTAGGCGCAGGTGTTGCCGACATCGAGGATATCGACCAGTTGCCCCAGCGGCGCCCGTGTCGCCGCGTCGCGCAGCAGCAGTTCGAAGTCCTTCAGACCGGAGGCGGCCCGCGTTTGCAGCGGTCCTGGCGAGATGGCGTGTACGCGGATGCCGTGGGGACCCAGCTCATAGGCCAGATAGCGGCAGCACGCTTCCAGCGCCGCCTTCACCGGGCCCATGACGTTGTAGTTCGGGACGACCTTCTCGGCGCCGTGGTAGCTCATGGCGAACATGCTGCCGCCGTCCGTCATCAGCGGCACGGCCAACTTGGCCATGCGCACGAAGGAGTGGCAGGATACATCCATCGCCTGCAAAAAACCTTCCAGCGAACAGTCCAGCAGTCCGCCTTGCAGATCGGCCTTGGGCGCGAAGGCGATCGAATGCACCAGGATATCCAGCTTGCCTTGCTTCGCCAGCGTGGCAAACAGCGCTTCCATCTCGCCGGGCTTCGTCACGTCCAGCGGCAGCAGCTGCGCGTCGATTTCCGCAGCCAGCGGCGCTACGTACGGCAACGCCTTTTCGTTCAGATAAGTGAGCACGACTTCCGCGCCCAGCTTGCGGAACGCCAGCGCACAGCCCCAGGCGATCGAATGTTCGTTGGCCACGCCCACCACCAGCGCGCGCTTGCCGGCCAAAATCGGATAAATCGTTTCCGTGTTCATGCATGCTCCAATAAGGTCAGCGTGTGACGGGCTATCATCAATTCTTCATTGGCGGGCACCACCCAGACCGCCACTTTGCTATCGGCGGTGCTGATGCGCGCCACGCCGCGCGGATAGTCCGCGTTGGCGGCGGCATCCAGCTTCACGCCCAGCCAGGCCGCGTCGCGGCAGACGGCGGCGCGCAAGGCGACACTGTTCTCGCCTATGCCGCCCGAGAAGACCAGCGCATCGAGCCCGCTCAAGGCGGCCGCCAGCGAACCAAGTTCGCGGCCGATGCGATAGACCATTAAATCAATCGCTGCCTTGGCGCGTGGATCGTCGCTCTGCTCCAGCGTGCGCATGTCCGACGAAATCCCGGAGACGCCGAGCAGGCCCGATTCCTGGTACAGCATTTTCTGCACGGCGCCGACATCCATGCCCAGTTCATCGATCAGGTAGAGCACCACGCCGGGATCGAGCGCGCCGCAACGCGTGCCCATCGGCAGGCCGTCCACGGCGGTAAAACCCATCGAGCTGGCAACGCTGCGTCCCGCCGCCATCGCGCACATGCTGGCGCCGTTGCCCAGATGCGCAGCCACCACCTTGGCGCCGGACAGCGATGGATCGGCGTCCGGCAGGCGGCTGGCGATGTATTCGTATGAAAGTCCGTGGAAACCGTAGCGCCGCACGCCCTGCTCCGTGATCCGCGCCGGCAGCGCGAAAGCCTGGGCTTGCGCCGGCTGCCCAACGTGGAAGGCGGTGTCGAAACAGCCGATCTGCGGCACGCCCGGCGCCATCGCCATCACGGCGCGCACCGGCGCCAGGTTGTGCGGCAGGTGCAGTGGGGCCAGTGGTATCAGCTTCTCCAGCGCTGTCAGCACTTCAGGGTTCAGGCGCTGCGGCCCGCTGTAGGCCACGCCGCCATGCACAATGCGATGCCCGACCGCCACCACGCGATGGCCTTCGAGGTGGGTCTGCGAGAAATCGATCAGGAAGCGCATGCCGGCTTCGTGGTCCAGCGGAGCGTCCGGCCAGCTGCGCTCTCCAATGGATTTGCCCTGCGCGTCCTGGGCGCTGAAGCGCGTGACGCCGCTGTACAGGTTCTCGATCTTGCCCTTGAAGGTCAACGCCAGCGCGCCGCCGCTGAACAGCGAGAACTTGATGCTCGACGAGCCGGCGTTGATGACGACGATGCTATCGTTGGGGGCCATCGCGTCAGTCTCCGAGGATGCGGGCGCTGGCCAGCTTGTCGTGCGCCACCAGCACCGCCACCGCGCAGGAGGCGAGGCGCGCGGTCACCGAATCGGCGCGGCTGGTCAGGATGATCGGCACGCGGGCGCCGAGCACGATGCCGGCCGCCGCGGCGCCCGCCATGAAGGTCAGGCTCTTGGCCAGCATATTGCCTGCTTCCAGATCCGGCGCCACCAGGATGTTCGCCTTGCCGGCCACCGGCGATACAAGATGCTTGATGGCCGCCGCCTCCGGATCGATGGCGTTGTCCATCGCCAGCGGACCATCGAGGATGCCGCCGGTGATCTGGCCACGGTCCGCCATCTTGCACAGCGCGGCTGCGTCGATTGTCGACGGCATCTTGGCGCTGACCGTTTCGACCGCCGCCAGGATGGCCACCTTGACGGGATCGAACTTGAGCACATGGGCCAGGTCGATGGCGTTCTGGATGATGTCGACCTTGTCGTCCAGCGTGGGATTGATGTTGACGGCTGCGTCGGTGATGATCAGCGGCTCGCTGCGGCCCGGCACGTCCATCACGAAGCAGTGGCTCAGGCGGCGGCCGGTGCGCAGGCCGGTGTCGCCGGCCACCACGGCGCCCATCAACTCGTCGGTGTGCAGGCTGCCCTTCATCAGTACCGAGGCTTTTCCTTCGCGGATCAGCTCCACCGCGCGGAACGCCGACGCGTGGCTATGTTCAGTGTCGATCAAGGGTAGCGCCGAGATGTCCAGTCCCGCCTCTTCCGCAGCCTTGCGGATGCGCGCCTGCGGACCGACCAGTATCGGGCTGATTAAACCCATGCGGGCGGCGTCCAGCGCCGCCTCCAGCGCATGGCGGTCGCACGGGTGCGCGACGGCGACCGTCACGGGGCCTACTTTGCGCGCCGCAGCGATCAGTATGTCGTAATTCGGGTGAGACGTGTTCGGGGCATTCATCTACTCTCCTCGGCGGTAAGCCAGGGAAATGATAGCAATAACTGCAAATAAAGCAATTGAAAATTGCTGCGCTGCCGCATGGATTTTTTTCAGATGGTTTAACCCCGTTTGCTGGGCTGCGCCGTTTCATGTTGGACGCCGGGCTTTTCCGGTGAAGGAGACGTCATGTTACGCCCACTGCTAGTCGTGTTTTTTATGGCGGTATCGACGATGGCCCACGCCATCGCGCCGATACCGCCCATCATGCCGCCCCGCCTGATCGTGCCGCGCGCGCAAACGCCGGTGCGTCTGCAAAGCCTGCACCTCAACGCAGAGATTAGTGGAGGCCTGGCGCAAACCACCGTGGAGATGGTGTTCTACAATCCCAATACGGTTCAACTGGAAGGCGAGCTGCAATTCCCGCTGCTGCCCGGACAACGGATAACGGCCTTCGCGCTGGATATCGACGGCGCGCTGCGGCCGGCCGTGCCGGTCGAGAAGGCCAAGGGCCGCATGATCTTTGAAGAGGTCGAGCGCCGCCGCATCGATCCGGCGCTGCTGGAGGTCACGCAGGGGAACAATTTCAAACTGCGCGTTTATCCGATACCGCCGCGCGGTACCCGCACCGTGCAGCTGAAATACGCCGAACCGCTGGCGCGCAATGAAGGCCAGCGCCTCTATCGCCTGCCTCTGGCGTACGGCGACGCCATCGCCGAATTTGATCTAGAACTAAACGTGCACGGCGCGACCTCCGCGCCGCAGCCTCGCGGTGTGTTGGGCGGCATGCAGTTCGAGCGACAGCAGGACGGCTATCGCGCCCGCGTGACCAAAAGCGCTTACCGCGCCGATGGCACGCTGGAACTGATACTGGCCGCCTCCACGCAGCCGCAAACGTTTGTGCAGGAATTTGACGGCGATACCTACTTCCTCTGCGAGATCGCCGTCGGCGGCAACAGCGCGCCACAGGTGCGCATGCCGCCTGCCGTATTGGGACTGTTGTGGGACAGCTCCGGCTCGGGCGCACAGCGCCAAACCGAAGCCGAACTGGCCGTGCTGGATCACTACTTCAGAGCCGTGCCCAATGTGGAAGTGCGCCTGATCCGCCTGCGCGACCGCGCCGAGGCCAGCCAGCGCTTCCGCATCTTCAACGGCAATTGGAGCACCTTGCGAACCGCACTGGCGGCAACCGCCTACGATGGCGCCAGTGCGCTCGGCGCGTGGAAGCCGGAAGCGGACATCAACGAATACCTGTTGGTCAGCGACGGGCTGTCCAACTATGGCGATGCGCCCTTCCCCACACTGGCCAAGGCCCAGCGCTTGTTTGCCTTGAATTCGGCGCTGGTGTCGGACAGCGGGCGCCTGGCCGCGCTGGCGGAACGCAACGGTGGCCGCCTGGTGCAGCTGCAAGCGGACCAGCCGGCGCAAGCCTCGCAAGCGCTACTGGCGGATACGCTGCGATTGAGCGATATCACCGCCAACGGCGCCAAGGATATTTCGGTGGAATCGCATGAACCGCAAGACGGCGTGCTGCGCATCACAGGGCGACTGGCGCAGCCCTCGGCGGAACTGACACTGACCTTGACGCAGCAAGGCAAGAACCACACTGTGACCCTGCCAGTGAATGACGGTGCGCCATATCATCCGCTGGCCGCCGGCGTGTGGGCCGGTTACCGCCTGCAAGCGCTGGAGGCGGACTATGACTTGAAGCGCGGTGAAATCCGCCGCATCGGCCAACGCTTCGGCATACCCACGCGCGAGACCTCGCTGCTGGTGCTGGATCGCCTGGACGACTACATACGCTACGACATCGAACCACCGGCAGCCTACAAGGAGGCCTACGCCCAGCTCAAACAGAACCGGCTTGTATCGCAACGGCGCGTCACCGTTCAGCACACCGACCAGATTGTGCGCGAGTTCGAACAAAAGGTCGCATGGTGGGAAAAGAGTTATCCGAAGTCCGGCGTGCCAAAGCGGATAGACCTCAAGGAGTCCGGCGAAGTATCAGCCGACGCCGCGCCAGAGTCAATCAGGGCGGCACGCTCGGCATACGCGCCGCCACCGGCGCCTCTGGCAGCGCCCGTGGCAAGCTATGGTCGAATGGAGTCACAACGCGCGGAAACGACCGCTAAGCCTCAGGCGGCAGCGGTCGGCGACCCAGGCACCGCCAGCATCCAGCTCAAGAAGTGGTCACCCAACGAGCCGTACCGCGCCCGCATGAAGTCCGCCAAAGCGGCCGACCTGTATGCGATTTACCTGGACGAGAAACCGAACTACACCAACAGCAGCGCCTTTTTCCTGGACAGCGCCGACATGCTGCTCGAACAAGGCCAGCGCGACCTGGCGCTGCGCGTACTCTCGAACCTGGCGGAAATGAACCTGGAAAACCGCCAGGTCTTGCGCATCCTCGGCTACCGCCTGCTGCAGGCTGGTGAGCCGGCGCTGGCGATTCCGGTCTTCCAGCAGGTGCTGCGGCTGGCCGAGGAAGAACCGCAATCGTATCGCGACCTGGGACTCGCCTACGCCGCCGCCGGCCAGGTGCAACCCGCAATCGACCAACTTGCGGAGGTGCTCAACCGCCCGTGGGACGGCCGCTTCGCCGAGATCGAACTGGTGACGCTGGCGGAGCTCAACGCCATCGTCGCCAAGGCCGCCGCCAAGCCGGATACCAGTCGCATCGACCGCCGCCTGCTGCGCAACCTGCCGCTGGCCTTGCGGGCAGTGCTGACCTGGGACGCCGACAACACCGACATCGACTTATGGGTCACCGATCCGAATGGGGAGAAATGCTACTACGCCAACCGCTACACCTACCAGGGCGGCCGCATGTCGCGCGACTTCACCGGCGGTTACGGGCCGGAGGAATTTTCACTACGGGTGGCCAAGCCGGGCAAATATCGCGTGGAGGTCAACTCGTTCGGACATAGCCGGCAGATCGTGGCCGGCGCCACCACTGTGCAACTGCGCCTCAGCACCGGCTTCGGCACGCCGAAACAGCGCGACCAGATGGTGACGCTGCGCCTGCGCGACACTGGCAGCACGGTACTGGTCGGGGAATTTGACGTTAATTGATCGCGTCGAGCTGCTGCCGTAATTCTGGCGGCACCTCGGCATCGGGATAGCGCATGCGGAACTTCAGCCACTCCGCCTGCGCTTCTTTCGTTTGGCCGGCCTTCAGCATGTCGGTCATGCGCGCCAGCCAGGCCGGCGCCGACAAGGTTTCCGCCGCTGGCGCGCTCCGCATCGACACTGGCGCCGCAGCGGAATAGCCCAGCGCCTTCGGATCAGGCGCGGGCGCAGCAAGCATCATAGGCTTCTGCGCGCGCGCGTAGTCGGCGCTGGCCGACGATTCGACAGCAATTGGTTTGGGTGGCGACGGCGCCGCTGCGATGGCGCCATCCGCGATGACGATATCAGCGACAGGGGCCGGCCGCGTCGCTGTCCGAACCGTTGACCGCTTCACCTGCGCGAGCTTCGGCGGGGGCGGCGGTGGTGCCGACACGGCAGCGGAAGGCGCTTGCTCCGCCGGGCTTGCGGCAACCATTTTTGCATCCGGCGCCGCAGCCTCCTGCGAGACCACCTCCGGTCCGAACGCCTGCGGCATCAAGCCGCGCACCACAAACAAGGCCAGCACCACGCTGGCGGCAAGGCCGAGCGGAACCCGCGCGCGCCGCAGATAGTGGCGCGCCGGCGGTGCTGCAGGCACGGCATGATGCACAGTGTCGTTGGCCGCCGCACCCGGCACGGCGGCACCGTCCAGGTCCGAGGCCGCCCGCGCCAGGATGGCGGCCGACAAAGCCTCCGGCAGCTGCGGCTGCGGCAGCTCCCGCAGCTGACGCGCCACATCCCCCTCGCCTTTGAGGAAGTCTTCGAACTCTGTGTCTTCAGTGTGATCGTGTGGATTCATGCTCTCGCCTCTTCGGCCGCCGGCGCCAACTCCTGCCGTAACTTGCGCATCGCATAACGCAGGCGGCTTTTCACAGTCTCCACCGGCGCCGCCACCAGTTCCGCGATTTCTTCCAGGCTCATGCCGTTGAACTGCTGTAGCACCAGCGCCTCGCGCTGGTCGACCGGCAGCAAGCGTATCATCGCATGCAAACGGCTGGTCTGCTGCTTGCGTTCCAGTTGGCCGTCGGGCGCCGGGCTGTCATGTGCGGCGTCGGCCATGTGATCGAACCAATCGTCCTCGCCGCCGTCGCTGGCCAGCAGCACGTGCTCGTTCAGGCGTATCAGGTCGATCAGGCGGTTGCGGGCGATCTGGAAGAGATAGGTGCGGAAGCTGGCGCCGGGCTCGTAGCGCGCGCGGGCCTGGTGCAGATTGGCCCAGCTGTCCTGCATGATGTCGTTGACCCACTCGCGGCGCGGCGATCGCCATGCCAGGAATAGATACAAGCCCTGGCTGTGCCGCCGATACAGTTCCGCGAACGCCGCCAGATCGCCATCGCGATAGCTGAGCATCAGGACTTCATCGGATCGTGGCGCGGACATGGCGTAATGATAACGCAAGCGCCTGGCCGCGAAAGCCCGCGTATTGTTACCAAATATTGCCGGCCCCGAAAGGCGTCATCGTCCGTTACATTGTCCAGGTGCGCATGCCGATCCAACCGATCGACCATGCATAAGCGGCGATGACCAGTATCCCTGCCGATGTGAGCCCGGCATGCCAGCGCACCAGCCGGCTGGCGTGCCTGGTCCTCAGCGCGTACCACATGCCCGCCGCCGCAAGCAGCGGGAAGGCCACGCTGCACAACAAAATCAGCAGTGAAAGCAGGCTCGGCGTGGCCAGCATTGCCATGGTCCCGATTCCTCCGGACAGGCCGATCAAGGGCAAGATAAAGGTGGCGCACAAGCTGCCCACGGCCAACAACGGCATGACCCGCACCTTCCAGCCGCCCCTCGCTTGCAGGGTCTTCCGATATGCGGCCACGCCCCAGACAGGCAAAGCCAACAGGTCGAATACGCCGCCTAGCAAGGCCAGCGCAGCCACCGTGGCGTAGCCGGCGATGCGCCACGCGGCTTCGCGCTTGCGGTCACCCAGGCCGCCCGACAGCAGGTAGGTCTCTCCGTCTTGCACGGCGAAGGCCAGGCTGGTCGCTTCCCGATCGGCGCGGCGAAAAGTGTGTTTGCCGGTCGGCAGATAAGGCTTGCCACTGATGCGCAGGCCGCCATCGGCCAAGGTGACCCGCGACATGCCCAACACCTCCGCATAGGGACGCATCAAGTCCTTGGCCGGCGTCACATTGCGATAGAAACCGGTCAGTGCGGCGAGTTCCGCCTGGTCGACGGGGAACAGCGGCGCTGGGGAAAACACATGCTTGCGGCTCAGGTAAGCCTGGATCAAGCCGGTAACCGGCGTCCGGAAATCCACGCCTTCGCCGCCATTGGCCAGCACCACATAACCACTGCCTTGCGCAACGGAATAGCCGTACACGGAAGTAAAGGAATCGATCTCTCCGTTGTGCCCTCGAAAGCTCGGCCCGGCTTCACTCAACGGGAAGTTGCCCAGGCCATAGCCTTCGTCCAACCCTGCCCGCGCGGCCAGCGAGGACTCGCCATGCTCGATACGCTCGACTGCCTGCGCCGACAAAATCCGCTGTCCATCGACCGTGCCCCTGCCCACAAAGAATAGAAGCAGGCGCGATAGTTCCCGCACGCTGGTGGCCAGCGATCCGGACGGCGGCATGATGATGTGCTGGTACGGCGTCGGCTTGCCGTCGGGGGCGTAGCTCTTGGCCAGCCTGGCCGCCGGTTCCGGCGTCAGCGTGAAATCGGCGCTCGCCATGCCCATCGGCCGCAACACGTGGTCACGCTCGTAGGCAGCAAAGTCCTGTCCTGAGACTTTTTCCAGCACATAGCCCGCCACCGCCGGGCCAGCGTTTGCATAGACGGCAAACTGGCCCGGCCGCCAACGACTGACATACTCGGGGCTGGCGAACTCGACACCGCGCCGCACCGGCCAGCCGGGACCGTTCTGCAGCTCGACGCGCGTACTGATGTCAGGCCACCCCGTCGTATGTTCGAGCAAGTGAACGAGCCGTACCGGGTCGCTTTGTTCCCATGGATTATGGAAGCTGATTTCGGGCGCCAGGTCGGCCAGTCGCGCGTCCAGTTTCAGTTTGCCGTTTTCGACCAGCTGCATGACGGCGATGCTGGTGAAGCTCTTGGAAATCGAGGCGGCACGGAAGATCGTATCCGGCGTGACCTGTGCGGCGCTGGCCTTGTCCGCCACGCCATAGCCCTTGAGCAGGACTACCTTGCCATCTTCCACCAGGGCGAGCGCCGCGCCCGGAATGCCGCGCTGCGCAAACATTTTCGCCAGGCGCTGGTCCAGCTCTTGCAGGGTGGATGGCGCGGGCTCTGCGGCGACGGCCGACGTGCCGCTGGCCATCGCCAGCAACAGCGCGCCAAGCAAACGGAGGGTTTTTGCGCGGACAGTGCCGGGCATGCAGTGATCTGGCGACGATGGCATTGATGCTCCATTGAATGTGTTTAGTGTGCTAGTGAAGTAGCACAGTATCGCAATCATAGAGCATCTTGGCTGAAATGCAAGCCGATTTTTAAGGCTTAGTAAATCTCGCGGCGCAGACGCTGCATTTGCTGTTCGTGACGCTCCACCCAGCGGCGGGCGTCGTCCAGCTGCCGCTCCAGTTGCCGGATATAGTCGACCAGATCGCGCCGCTCCTGCTCGCGGCGGGCATCCTGCTTCCTGGTGTCGTCGTTGACGACGCGGTCCTTGGCCTCCAGGTTCGAGCGGATCTCGCGCAGCAGCCGCTCCAGTCGACGGTGCGCGTCGTTCAGGCGCCCCGAAACCTCGTTGGCGTCGTCAACCGCCTGACGATGTTTGGCCGCAGCCACTTCATAATCCTGCCCGCTGACATAGGCGTGCTTTAACTGGTTGCGCAATTCGACGCGGCAGACGTCGACCGCCATGCCGCTGTTGGTGCGGCCACGTTCAAAGGCATTCTCCGGCAAGCAGTATTTGGCGTTCTGCGCGTCCCATGCCGACGTGTACAGGTCGCGCGTCGCCGCGATCACAAACACGCCATTGCGGCCGGCGTTGGCGATGCGATCGTCCAGCATGAAAGGCTTGCCGTAGCCGTCGTCGGCGCCGGCCTGGCGCCAATAGTCGGTCAGGCGCGCTTCCCAGGCCTGGCGATACTCGGATTCGAAAATCTTCAGGCCCTTGGCGCGCGCCTCCTTGCTGCGCAAGCCGAAGTCCTTGCCGCTGACGGCATCCTGCGTGCCGAGATTGCGCCAGTAGTTGACGATCTCCCCGTTCCAGGCGGCGCGATAGGCTTCTTCCTGCACCTGTACGCCGGCGCTGCGGGCGCTGGCCGCACGGTCACGGAAGGCGCTGTCCGGCGTGCCGTTGCGCGCATCGGTGTAGCCGGCGTCCTGCCAGAAGGTGCGGTTGCCGATCTGCCAGCCATCGGTGTAGGCGGCTTCGTCGAAGCGCAGCTGCATGCCGGCAGCCTTGGCGCGGGCGGCATCCTTCTGGGCTGACAAGGGCTGGCCGTCGGTGCCTGAGCGTTTGCCCATCCCTTTCCAGTAGTCGGAATTGCCGATCGCCCAGCCGGCATCGTAGGCGGGACGGTTCAGGGGTGTCTTGTGTTTGCGGACCTCGTCGCCGGCGGCGTGCGCGTCATATTGCGACTGGAGTCCTTTGCCGCCATCCTGCTGGCCAAGCTGCGACCACAGGTCCCAGTTGCCCTGCGCCCAACCGGCGATGTACTGCGCCTCGGCGCCGATGGCTGCGGGCTTCTTGTCATCGGCATGATCCTCGCAGAAATCCTTGCGCTCGGAGTAGTCGGACGGCTCGCCCGACACACCGTCCTTATGCCCGATGGCGGCCCAGTCGCCGACTTTGCAATCGGCGATGCGCTGCATGGTGGATTGGCAGCCGGCCAGCAGCAGCGGCACGGCGAGGATCAGCGGTCGAAAACGGGTCAGATAGTTCATGGCGGCTTTTGAGAGTGTCAGCGGCCCGATTATATGGCATAAATAACAAAGAAAATATACGTCACTCCCTTACATCGGCAAAGCTCACCGCGACCAGCAATCCCGGCCCATCCTCGCGATTGGCCAGCTGGATGCGCCCCTGGTTGCGCGCGGCGGCGCGTTCGGCGATGGCCAGGCCCAAACCGCTGCCCGCCTGGTCCTGGTCCGGCAGACGGAAGAAGCGTTCGAATACTTTGCGCTGCATTTCCGGCGCGATGCCGGGCCCCTGGTCGGCGACCGAGAGGACAATGCGGCCCTCCGCCTGGGTCAGAGCCACCGTCACGCGGCCATCTTCCGGCGAATACTTGACGGCGTTGCTGACCAGGTTATCGATCAACGACGCCATGCTTTCCATGTGCATGGCCAGCATGCAGCGCTCCGGCGCCTGCAATTCGATTTCGATATGGCGGGTGGCGGCGATCTGCCCGGCCAGCGCCAGCCGGTCCGCCACCAGTTCGACCAGGTCGCGCGGCACCAGGCTGGCGTGGTCCCGATCACCGCCCGAGCGGGCCAGGGCCAGCAACTGGTGCACCGTGTGCGTGGCGCGCTGCACGCCTGTACGCAAGCCCTGCCCCGCCTCCTCCAACCGCTGTGCGGTGCGTGTCGTGGTCAGCGTATCGGCGTTGATCTGGATGATGGACAGCGGCGTCTTGAGTTCGTGCGCGGCATCGACCAGAAATTCCTGCTCGCGCTCCAGCCTTTCAGTCAGCCGTTCCATCAGGCGATTGACCGATCCGACCAGCGGCGATAATTCCAGGTACGGCGACGGCGCCAGCGGCGACAGGTCGGTGGCCGAGCGTTCTTCGATCTCGCCGACGATGGACTTCAACGGCCGCAACCCGACGCGGATGATGAACCACGCCGGCAGCAACAGGAACGGTACGCTGAACAGCAGCGGCGCAAAATAGTAGCCGATGCTGGACACCTGCAGCATCCACTCGCCGATCACCTCCGTCGCCATGCGCACGGTGACGCCGGTGGCGGGATCGTCTTCGACCGACACCACCCAGCCATCCTTGAGCGGCTGGCCGCGCGGGCCGGCGGCGGCATCGGTGGGCGGCAGGCCCGGGTCCGGCGAGGTGTAGACCAGCTGTCCATGCCGCCATACCTGCGTTTGCAGCGCCGGGATGTACCAGCCCAGCTCCGTGTAGAGCGCGTAGTGCAGCTGCTCCATCTTGCGCACCAGCGGCTTGACCTGTTCCGGCGGACGCTCGCCGACCGTTTGCATCAGCACGATGATGCGCAAGGCGCTGGCGCGCAGTTCGCGTTGCATGTCGCGCCGCTTGCTGGTGCGGGTTTCATAGACGTCCAGCGCCAGGTTCGCCAGCCAGATCAACATCATCACCGAGATGAAGCCGAACAGCAGGCGCTTGAACAGCGAACGGTTGTGCATCGTCATTTGTCGACCACGTAACCGACGCCGCGCACGGTGCGGATATAGCCCTCGCCGATTTTCTGCCGCAGGTGCGACATGTGGACGTCCAGCGCCGCGCCCTCGCTGTGCGGCAGCGCGCGCGATTCCAGCTCGCGCCGGGTCAGCACGCGGTCCGGATAGCGCATCAGCGCGTGCAGCAGCGCGAATTCGGTTTTCGACAGGATGACGTTGGCGCCGGCGCGGGTCAGCAGCATGCGCTTATCGTCCAGCACCAGGTCCTTGACCTTCCACACCGGCTCACCGGCTTCGCTCCAGCCGGTGGCGCGCCGCATCACCGCGCGCAGCCGCGCCAGCAGTTCCGTGACGACGAATGGCTTGACCAGGTAATCGTCGGCGCCACGATCCAGGCCATTCAAGCGGTCTTCCAAACTGTCGCGCGCGGTGATGACCAGGATCGGCAGCGTGTGGCCGGCCGAGCGCAGTTCGCGCAGCACGTCGATGCCGTTCCCGTCCGGCAGGCCCAGGTCCAGCAGCACAGCGTCGAACGGCTCGTTCTCCACCCAATGACGGGCGTCGCTGGCGCGGCGCACCCAGATCACTTCCTGTCCCGCATCCTGCAAGGCCGCTTGCAAGGCCTTGCCCAATTCCAGGTCGTCTTCGACCAGGCAAATCTTCATATGTCGCTACCTCATTCGTGAAGCCCGTATCTACGCATCTTCCCGCCGAACTGTCAATCGTCTGCGCGCCACAGCGTTAGGACAACCTTAAGGTTCCTTTTGGATGGCGTTAAGGAAGACTGGGGACAATCTGCACACACTAAAAACGAGGGAGAGCAGATGGACAGCAACGCAGGGATCAAAACGACACTCACGCCTATCGCTGCGGCGGTGGGATTGATGCTGGCATGCGCAGCCGCAGCCGCGCCGGCGATGGCGCAACAGCAGGCCGGCGACAGCGCCGCCCAACCGCTCGAACAGGTGGTGGTCACCGGCATCCGCGCATCCCTGCAGCAGGCGCTGGCCCGCAAGCGCAATAGCGACACGCTGTCCGAAGTGGTATCGGCCGAGGACATCGGCAAGATGCCGGACAAGAACGTGGCCGACGCCATCCAGCGCGTACCGGGCGTGAACATCTCGTCCTCCGCCGGCGGCGAAGGCGGTTTCGCCGAGAATGACCGGGTCAGCATCCGCGGCACCAGCTCCAGCCTGACCCAGACGCAGGTCAACGGCCACGCGATCGGCACCGGCGACTGGTTCGTGCTCGACCAGGCCGGCGCCGTGGGACGCAGCGTTAGCTACGCGCTGCTGCCGTCGGAGATCGTCGGCGCCGTCACGGTGCAGAAAAGCCAGCAGGCCGACATGGTCGAAGGCGGCGTGGCCGGCTCGGTCAACATCGAGACCCGCAAGCCGCTCGATTTCAAAAAGCAGCTGACGGTGGAAGGCACGGTGCAAGCCATCTACTCCGACCTGCCGAGCAAGACCGATCCGCAAATGAATGCGCTGATCGGCTGGAAGAACGACGCCAAGACCTTCGGCGTGCTGGTACAGCTGTTCTCGGAAAAGCGCCACGAACGCCGCGACGGCCAGGAGTTCTACGGTTACACCGCCATCGCCGCCGACAGCAACGCCGCCAAGGCGCACCCGGAACTGGCCGGCATCCTGGCGCCGGCCGGCATCAGCGCCTCGCTGTTCGAACAGACCCGCAAGCGCACCGGCGGCGCCTTCGACCTGCAATTCAAGCCAAGCAAGGACCTGAGCTTCGACATCAACGGCTTCAGCTCGCAGCTGGACGCGGCCAACTACAACCGCAGCTTCTACAACAACATCGCCGCCAACATCAACGCCACCAATCCGGATACCGGCGCTTCGGTCGGCGTGATCCCGTCGGCCTACACCATCAAGAGTGGCACGCTGGTGGCAGCCACCATACCGGCATCGCAATACCCGGCCGTCAGCGCCACCCAGACCTACAACTCGTCGCTGTACTCGGCCTTCGGCGACCAGATCTACCGTCCCGGCTCATCGTCCTCGTCGGCCTACCTTGACCTGGACGGCAGCTACAAGGTCAACCAGGACCTGCGCATCAGCGGCAGCGTGGGTTACACGCGCGGCTCCGGCAAGACTCCGGCCGATATCGGCTACGAGGCCGGCCTGACCGGGGCCGGCTCCAGCTACACGCTGAACGGCATGTCGCCGGCCACCATGTCCTTCCCCGGCGCGGACACCTCCAAATTCACCAACTACGTCACCGCTTCGGCATGGGGCTCGCACGTTATCACCAAGGACAGCGAAAAATACGCGCAGGCCGATGGCGAGTTGCGGCTCGATCGCGGCGTCATGGAATCAGCCAAGTTCGGCGTGCGCTTCTCCGAGCACCATCGCAGCGTGAGCCAGCCGGAGAACCGCGGTTGCAAGGCCTGCGACGGCACCACCTCGGCGCCGCTGCCGGCCTGGAACGGCGCCACCTACCCATCCAACTTCGGCAACGGCATCACCAACAGCGCAAACTTCCTGCGCAATGTGTGGCAGATCAATCCAGGCGACATCGCCGCATGGGCGGCCAAGTACGACTTGGCAGGCGGCCCGACCACCGAAAACTGGGCCGGCGAAATGGACGTCAAGGAGAAATCCAGCGCCATCTACGGCATGGTCAACCTGGCCGGCGACGGCTGGCGCGGCAACGTGGGCGCGCGCTATGTGCACACCAACCAGGCCACCATCACCAACATCCCTGGCGGCGACCATCCCATCGGCCAGGACAACGTGAACGGCGTCTACACGCCAACGCTGAACCAGACCGGTTACAACGACTTCCTGCCAAGCGCGAACTTCAAGTTCGACCTGTCGCCCAAGCTGGTGGCGCGCACCGCCGTCGCCAAGACGATGGCGCGCCCCGACTTCAGCGCCATGGTTGGCGCGGTCACGCTGAACGACACCAACCTGACCGGCAGCAGCGGCAACCCGAACCTGAAGCCGGTCCGCTCGACCAACTACGACGTCGCGCTGGAATGGTACTTCGCGCCGAAAGCGCTGCTGTCGGCCGGTGTGTTCTACATGGACATGTCGTCCTACGTCACCTACGGCACGGCCAACCTCACCTACTTCAACAACTCGTTCAAGCGCTTCGACAGCTACGCCATCTCCTCGCCGACCAATATCAGCGCCAAGAACAAGGGCGTGGAGCTGGCCTACCAGCAGCACCTGTTCGGCGGCGTTGGGGTGCTGGCCAACTACACCTACACCGACGGCAGCGCGGCCGACGGCAAGCCGGTAGTCGGAAATTCCAAAAACACCTACAACGCTGAGACCTACTACGAGGACGACCGCTTGAGCGCCCGCCTGGCCTACACCTATCGCTCCAGCTTCTCCGGCGGCTTGTACAACAGCTTCCCGCAGGTGATGGCGGGAACCGGCAACCTGGCGGCGTCGATCAACTACAAGATCAACGAGAACCTGTCGATCACCTTCGATGCGCTGAACATCAACAACGCCGTGCTGCGCTACTACGGCGAGAACAAGGACCAGCCTATCGCCTCGTATTCGAACGGCCGCCAATACTACCTGGGGTTGCGTGGCAAACTCTAAACCGGCGCGAACTCTTAAACTATGCGTATCAATTCTATCGACTCGCTGCGCGGCCTGACGGTGGCCGCCATGCTGCTGGTGAACGACGCCGGCGACTGGTCGCACGTCTACCCCTGGCTGGAACACGCCGAATGGCACGGCTGCACGCCGCCGGACTTCATCTTCCCCATCTTCATGCTGATCGTGGGAGTCTCCATCAAGCTGGCGCTCAACCCACGCCTGGACGCGGGTGCAGACACCGCGCCGCTGGCGCGCGCGGTCCTTTGGCGCGGCCTGCGCATCGTGTTGCTGGGGATCGCGCTGCACGTGGTGGCAATGCTGCTCCTGAACGGACGCGGTTTCCGCCTGTTCGGCGTATTGCAAAGGACGGGCATCTGCTTCGCGGCGGCGGGGTTGATGGCCATCTACTTGCGCAGCGCCCGCGCCCAATGGACGGCTTTCGCGGCGATCCTGCTCGGCTACTGGGCGCTGCTGGCGGCGGGCGGCTCGCTGGAACCAGGCCTGAACCTGTCCGACCGCATCGACAGCGCGCTGCTGGGCCACCTGGCCTACCAGTACGACGCGGCCACCGGCATCGGCCACGATCCCGAAGGCATCCTGGGCACGTTGCCGTCGCTGGCCACGGTCATCCTCGGCCTGCGCGCCGGCGATTGGCTGCGGCGCGGCCAGACCCGCACGCTGGCGATGGCGGGCGCCGCGGCGATGCTGCTGGGCGGCCTGTGGTCGCTGGCGCTGCCGCTGAACAAACAGCTGTGGACCTCGTCGTTCGTGCTGTGGACCGGCGGTTTCGGCATGCTGCTGATCGCACTGGCCCATCAGTTGATCGACGTGCGCGGCTGGCCGGCGCTGGGCCGAGCCATGGGCCTCAATGCCATCGCCGCCTACGCCGGTTCCTGGATCGCCACTTGCGTGATTGAAGGCAGCGGCCTGATGGGACCACTCTACGCCCACGTCTTCAGCGGCCCGCTGACGCCAATATTTGGACCATGGGTGGCCTCGCTGACGTTCGCCGTCGCATTCACGGCGTTCTTCTGGCTGGCCATGGCAGGGGCTGAAAAGCGAGGGTGGCGCGCCACGATCTGAGGCACTTGCTTTTGTTTCGCAAGCGACGGTAGCGCTTCCATAGCTAGCACAGGCATCGCATCACGCTCAACTTACTTTACAAATTAAAAATATTCCATTTTAAACATTGTTCATACATAATGTATTAAGAACAAGTTAATTGACCAAAATCAATCGACTTTCCATACCGCCAGCGGCCGGAAGCCCGCTTGAAATTCGAATTCTGGAGTTTTTACATGCGTATTAAATCGATAATGTTAGCCCTGTCCGCCGCAGCCGCCCTGTGCGCAGGCGTGGCAAATGCCGCCGTCCCTGGCGAACTGATCGTCAACGGTGGTTTCGAAGTCGGCGACTACGGCCAAATCGGCTACGCCGGCCATGCAGTTCAGGGCTGGACCAGCACCGGCTACAACTTCCTGTTCAGCGACAGCAACGCCGACCAAGGCGGCGTTCCCGGCAGCTACGGCAACCTGCAACTGTGGGGCGCCGGTAATGGTCCCGCCAACGGCCTGGGCGCCAGCCCGGCCGGCGGCAACTTCATCGCCGCCGACGGCGCATTTCAAATCGCCCCGGTGAGCCAGACCGTCAACGGCCTGGTCGCTGGTCAGCAATACAATCTGAGCTTCTACTGGGCTGGCGCGCAGCAATACAACTTCAACGGCGCCACCACCGAGCAGTGGAAAGTGTCGCTGGGCGGCCAAACCCTGTCGACCGCGGTGAAGAACAACGCCAGCCACGGTTTCACCGGCTGGCAGAAGGAGACCTTCACCTTTACCGCCACCGGCGCCAGCGAAGTGCTGAGCTTCCTGGCGGTGGGTACCCCTGCCGGCGTGCCACCGTTCTCGCTGCTGGATGGCGTGTCGATGACCTCGGCCGTGCCTGAGCCACAAACCTGGGGCATGCTGGGTCTGGGCATGGGCCTGGTCGGCTTCGCCGCACGTCGCCGCAAAGCCAAGGCTGCTTAACTCGCCGCCTGTCTGAATCGATGCCGGACGTTCGCGTCCGGCATTGTCGTTTCCGCCCTCTACTGCCCCATGACACTGATGAACCAACTGCTCGCCCACCTGCCTACTTTCGCCGTCAACGTGGGACGGCTATGCGTGTGGCTGGTGCTGCTGTCGCTGCTGTTCGTGCCGCTGGAGCGCTGGCTCGCGGTGCGCAAGGCGCATCTGCCACGCCGCGCGCTGGCGATCAACCTGGGCCTGTACTTCCTCAACAGCCTGCTGCCGGCCGCCGTCCTGGGGGCGTTGATGTCCGTGGTTGCCGTGGCGGCGCAAGCGTTGCTGCCGGCCGCTGTGCCCGCCGCCGTGGGCGCCTTGCCGCTGGCGGTGAAATTGCCGCTGTCCCTGCTGATCGCGGAAATCGGCTTTTACTGGGGCCATCGCTTGAGCCACCAGCTGCCGTGGCTGTGGCATTTCCATGCGGTGCACCACAAACCGGAACACCTGTACTTCCTGATTAACACCCATGCGCATCCGGTCGACATGATCGTCACCCGCTTGTTCGGCATGACGCCGCTGTACGTGCTCGGCCTGGCCGGCGCCAGCGCGGGCGGCAGCGCCACGCCGGCGCTGGTGATCGTGATCGGCACGGTCTGGGGTTTTTTCATCCATTCGAACCTGCGGGTCCGGCTCGGCTCGCTGGAATCGATCATCGCCACGCCTGCCTTCCATCACTGGCACCACACCAGCGTGGCGCCGCTGGACCGCAACTTCTCGTCGACCCTACCCTTCCTCGACCGCGTCTTCGGCACCTGGCACTTGCCGGCCGGCTGGCCGCTGGCTTACGGCTTGGCCGAGAGCGCGCCTGCGGCGACACAACGCCAGGATGGCGCCGCCTGACGCCGCGCTGCTTCGCAACGATGCCAGCGCTACGCCGGCTCGGCGTCGGGATAGAAACGCGGGCGATAGTGCCGAAAAGCGTCGCGTATCAGTTCGCGTAAATTTTGGTCATGCCAAGGCTTGGCAATGAACTTAAAGATCTCGCCCCGGTTGACGCTCTCGGTGACGGTCGCCAGATCCGTATAGCCGGTCAGGATCAGGCGCACGGTGTCGGGATACATGCTCCTGACGATGGACAGGAACTCGGTGCCAGACGTGCCAGGCATGCGTTGGTCGGTCACCACCACCTGCACGGCATTGAGCGCCAACAGCTCCAGGGCCTCGTCAGCACTGGTCGCGGTCAGGATATGGTAGCTATCCTGGCGCAACAGGCGCTTTAGCGCAGACAAGATATTGGGCTCGTCGTCCACCAACAGCAAGGTATCGGCCCGGGCGGCGGCTTCCCGCTCCAGCGCCAGGCGGCGGTCGGTGCTCAGCATGTGCTCGAACTCGTGCGCCGGAACAGGCGGACTGAAGAAATAACCCTGAATTTCGTCGCAACGCAACCTGCGCAGATATTTTAACTGAGCGGCAGTTTCAACGCCCTCGGCCACCACCCGCATATTCAGATTGTGGGCCATGGCGATGACAGCGGTCGCAATGGCCGCGTCCTCCCTGCTGCGGGTAATCTCGGTCACGAACGCGCGGTCAATCTTCACTATGTCGAATTGAAAGCGCTTTAGATACGCCAGCGAGGAATAACCGGTGCCGAAATCGTCCAGCGCCAGCGCGCCGCCTATCGCTTTCAAGGCCGCCAGGCTGGCGGCGGCTTCGTCCGGATCATCCATCAGGATCGATTCGGTCAGTTCAAATTCCAGATACTCCCGCTCCAGTCCGCTGCGCTGCAATGCCTCAAGTATGGTCGACACGGCTTGCCGCTTCTTGAACTGGATGGCCGACAAATTCACCGCCACCGGTACGATCTTGAGATGACGCCGACGCCAGTCCGCCTGCTGGTCGCATACCGCATTAATCACCCAGGCGCCGATCGGCAGGATCAAGCCGGTTTCCTCCGCCAGCGGGATGAAATGGAAAGGCGAGACCAGGCCTTTGTCCGGATGTTGCCACCGTATCAGCGCCTCGGCACTGACGATGCGTCCGCTGATCAGATCGACCCGCGGCTGGTAATACAGCAGGAATTGTTGGGCATTGATGGCCTCCCGCAAATCGTGCTCCAGCTGGAGCCGCAGGGCGATCGTGGCATTCATCTGGGTCGAATAGTAGAGGTAGCGTTCGTTGGACGATTTCGCTTTCTTCAGCGCCGCTTCGGCATGCTTGAGCAGGCGCTCGGCATCCTGGCCGTCCTGCGGATAGACGGCGATGCCGGCCCGGATGGTCAAGTGGATAGCCTTGTCGAGGATGCGGAAAGGCTGCTCCAGCACCGTGGCCAGCTGCTGCTCGAACAGTTCCACCACATCCACCACTTCGCGCACCTCAGGCATGAAAACGGCAAACATATCCCCCCCGATCCGGGCCAGGCGCGCCGATTCACTCGACGCCGCCTTGAGCCTGGCGGTCACCTCGCGCAGTATGGCGTCGCCCACATGGCGGCCATAGACATCGTTTATCTGAGAAAAACGAACCAGGTCGATGACCACTACCCCGATACTGCTGGCGCCGGCGTGGGCGTCGCTGAGGCACTGTGCCAAGCGCTCATGGAACAGCATCTTGTTGGGCAAGCCGGTCAGCAGATCAAAATAGGCGATATAGTTGAGTTGGTCCGCCTTGGCGATAAAGTCCATGCCGAACGCAATATCGCCGGCCACCTCGTTCAGCAGCTTTAATTCCTCCAGGTCGAACAAACCCACTTCGCTGCCGAACAAGACCAGCACGCCGGCGGCGCGTTGGTCCAGCATCAGCGGCAAGGCGGCCACCGACCACAGTCCCCGGCGTATCAAGTCGTCCCGCAATGGCGCCATGGACAGTTCCTTGCGCACGTCGTTACAAATGACTGCGCGCCCTTCCCTTAGCGCGATGCATGCCGGACGTTCGCTGTCTGGCGTGCCGGCGCGCGCCGTCAGGCGGACCTTGTCGATATAGCCGTCGGGCGCGCCGTGCCAGGCCACCACGGTGGCGTCCTGGGTGCCAGCCTCCATCAAGCCGATAAAGGCCATGCTGTAGGCGCCCTCGTCGACGGCAATGCGGCATATCTCGCTGAACAGGGTGTCGCGATCACGGATGCGCACGATCGCAGAATTCACGCTGGACAAGACGAGCGCAATGCGCGCCAGACGGGCGATACGGTGTTCCTGTGCTACGTGAACGGTAATATCGTCGGCGATGCCGGCGATGCGCACGATCTGCCCGCTGCTGTCGGCAATCGGAAACCCGCGCGAGCGTATCCAGCGCAACGCGCCGTCCGGCTGCAGGATGCGGTAGGTTAGGTCGAAGCGCCCGCTCGCGGCCCGCTCGGACGCGTTGTCCTGGAGCGCATCCCTGTCGTCCGGGTGGACCGCGTCCATCCATGAGTCCGGCTGCTCATACAGGCTGGCGCAACTGCGGCCCCAGATATCTTCGTAGGCAGGACTGACATAGAACAAGCGGGTGTTGTCGATATCGATCAGGAAGAACACCTGCCGTATGTTCTCCGCCAGTTGCCGGAAGCGTAGCTCGCTCTTTTGCAGGTCTTCCAGCGCGGCCGACAAAGCCGCTGTGCGATCCGCGACGTGCTGCTCCAGCGTGGCGTTGATGTGCCGGATTTCCTGGTGGGCGACTGCGAGCTGCCGTTCGCCCGCGTGTTTATGGACCGTCACCTCTATATTGAGTTGCAATTCGCGGTCATCATATGGCTTTAGCAAAAATGCGTAGGGGGTGCTTTGGGTGGCGCGTCGCAGCGTCTGGTTATCGGAATGCGCGCTGACAAAGATGACCGGGATGTCGAGTTCGCGCCTCAGGACGGTGGCCGTCTCGATGCCGTCCATCGCCCCTTGCAGCCGGATGTCCATCAGCACCAGGTCCGGCTGGTGTTGGCGCGCCAGGTCCAGCGCCTCGTCGCCGCTGGCGGCGATACCGCACACCAGGTAGCCGTTTTGCCTCAGGCTGCCCTTGAGATCTTCCGCGATCACCGCCTCGTCCTCGACGATCAAGATGCTAATCGGGTGTGCGGTCGCCGTTGCGGGCGTCTCGTCCGCATGTTTTCTGACCGCCTGCTCGATATTGAATTGCAGCTGCGGGTCGTCGTAGGGTAGGCCGGGATGGCTCGCCTTGACGCGCTGAAGCGCCAGTTCGTCCGAATAGGCGCTGAGAAAAATCACCGGCACGTCCAGTTCGCGCCGCAGGATGTCGGCGGTCTGGATGCCATCCATGGTGCCTTGCATCCGGATGTCCATCAACGCCAGACCGGGACGATGGAGGCGGGCCAGCACCAACGCCTCCTCGCCGCTGGCGGCGATGCCGCAGACATGGTAGCCGCGACGGGTCAGCTGCGCCTCCAGGTCGGCGGCGATCGCGGCCTGGTCCTCAACGATCAGCAGCGAGGTCAGTATCATGGCTCGCCGGCGCGCGCTGGCAGCGTCAAGAAGAAGGTGGCGCCGGCGCCGGTCTGGCTTTCCGCCCACAGCGCGCCGCCATGGTGTTCCACAATCCGCTTCACGATCGACAGGCCCACTCCCGTCCCGGGGAAATCGGCGGCGCTATGGAAGCGCTGGAAAGGTTCGAACAGCTTCTCTGCACCGGCGGCGTCGAAGCCGACGCCATTGTCGCGCACAAAAAAAGTATGCATGGCCGCAGTCCCCTCGCCTCCCGTCTTGACCCCTACCTCGATCGCTGGCTGCGCCTGCCCGGACGTGTATTTGATGGCATTGCCCAACAAATTGGCGAACACCTGTCGCAGCATGACATCGTCACCAACGATCATCGGCAATGGCGCGCAGCTGAACTGGACCGGCCGCGTTTCCAAGCGCGCGCTCAGGCCACGAAAAATATCCTGTACCAGCCCGTGCACGTCGATCTCCGTCAGCGCCAGGTCCTGTCCCCGATTCAGGCCGAGAAAACGCAGATAGCCTTCCGTCATACTGATCATTTCCCGCGCATTTTTTTGCACCTGGTCGAGGAAACGCTGCCCACTCGAATCGAGCTGCTTGCGGTGCTGCTGGGTGAGCAGATAGGAGAAGCCGGCAATGGCGTTCAGCGGCCCCCGCAAATCGTGGCTCACCGCTGCGGCGAACGCCTCCAGCTCGGCGGTGGTCGTGGCGTTGCGCGCCTGGTCGGCCAGCAGGTTTTCCACCTGGTGCGCCAGTGCCTCCACGCGGCTTTGCGTGGCCAGGCGGTCCGTCGAATCGACGATGACGACCACTGCGCCCAAGATGGTGCCGCTCTCGTCGACGATGGGCGAGGCACTGTCGTCGACAAACCGTTCTTCGCCCGAGCGCGTCAGCAACAGGGTGCTGGGATCGATACGTATGGTCAGGCCCTGGCGCAGCGCGCGCGTGGCGGGATCTTCCAGCGGCGCCCGGCTAACACGGTTCACCAGCCGCACCACGTCGGCGAACGGTTTGCCGGCCGCATCCGCCTGGCTCCAGCCGGTCAGCTTTTCCGCCGCCGGGTTGACCAGGATAATCTCGGCCATGGTATTGGTGGCGACCACCGCATCGCCGATACTGGTCAGCGTCGCGGTGAGCCAGCGCGCCACGCGCCGCGCTTTACGCTCCATCTCGCGCCGGGCCGGCGCTATATCCAAGGCCGCGCATAGTTGCACGTCATCGAAGGGTTTGACGATGTAGCCGGCGGGATCGGTCAGGCGGGCGCGTTGCAAGGTGGCGGCGTCGCTGTGCGCGGTCAGGAAAATGACGGGCAGGTCCAACTGTTCCCGCAAATACTCGGCCGCATCGATGCCCTCGGCCTTGCCATGCAACATAATGTCCATCAGCACCACGTCGGGTACCGTCAGGATCGCCAGCCGTATCGCCTCGGCGGCGGTATCGGCCGCCCCCGTCACTTCGTAGCCCTGCACTCGAAGACGCTGCTGAAGATCTTCCGATACGACGATCTCATCTTCTACAACCAGGACGCGAATTTTTTTCGATGCATATTCCATATGCTATGCCGGCGACTTGAGCACCGACTCCTTGATGTGGATGTCGAACGACGTATGGCCGGGTTCCGAGCGCATCGAAAGACCGGCCCGTAACTGCTTGGCGAACATGCGGACCAGCCGCAATCCCAGCGAGCTCACGTGTTCGAGCTGAAAATCCGCCGACATGCCGACCCCGTCGTCGTGCACCATGAGCGCCAGCTCGCCGTCCGCCAGGGCGCGCAAGGTCACCGTCAGGCAGCCTCGCCGATCGGCTGGAAACGCATACTTCAGCGCGTTGGTCACCAGTTCATTGAGCATCAGTCCCAGCGGCACCGCCGTGTCGATGCTCACCATTGCAGGATCGGTCTGGCACTCCAGGCGCACGTGGGGGTTGGCCGTGTAGGAGCGCATCAAGATGCCCGTCAGCGAGCGCACATAGTCGGCCAGATCCACCGCTGCCAGCGTTTCCGACTGGTAGAGCTTTTCATGGATCAGGGCCATCGACCGAATGCGTCCCTGGCTGTCCTGGAACTGCCGCAAGGTTTGCGGGTCGCTGATATAGCCCGATTGCAGCGACAGCAGGCTGGCGATGATTTGCAGATTGTTCTTGACCCGGTGGTGGATCTCCTGCAGCAGCGCCTCCTTCTCCTTCAGGGAGGCGCGAATCTGGTGCTCGATCTCCTTGGTGCGGGTGACGTCGCGGATGGCCGCCGACACCAGCGCGCCTTCATCGGTCACCACCGGGCTTAACAGAATTTCGGTTGGGAACTCGCTACCGTCCTTGCGCCGTCCAAACAACTCCAGGTCGGCGCCCATCGGACGGACCTGCGGATCGGCGTTAAAGCCCATACGGTAGCGCGGATGCTTGGCTCTGAAGCGTTCTGGCAGCAATACCTCGATTGTCGAGCCCAGCAGCTCCTGGCGCGCATAGCCGAACAGGGTTTCCGTTTGCGCGTTCACCAGCACGATCCTGCCCGCATCGTTGACGATGACGATCGCGTCCGGAGCGGTTTCCAGCAGCGAGCGAAACCGTTCTTCCAGATGGGTGCGTTCCTCCATTTCACCGGCTAGGTCGTCGAGGATATTCAGGACGGCCTTTTGCATTTCCTCCAGACGAATTTTTTCGTCGTCGGAATCGTCCAGGATATTCAGCACCGCCTTTTGGGTCAGTTCCAGCAAGCTCCTTTCCTCGGCGGCGTCCTCCAGGATATTGAGCACCGCGCGCTGGGCCTCGTGCAGGCGCGCGCGTTCCTCGGCCGCATCGTCCAGGATGTTGAGGACTGCCCTGGCATATTCCTCCTGGCTGAACTGCTGGTCCGGGTCACGCCGGTATGCCACAATGTCTGGCATCGGCGTCACCTGCCTTCGACGGTGCGTAGCTGGCCGATCGCCCTCTTGTGCTCTTCAATCTCCTTCTTCAGCTCGATCATCTTGAGCTCGCGTCCGACCGTCAATCGTTGAAAACGTTCGAGCTCGGCCAGCCGCTCCAGTTCCTTGGTGCGCTGTTCGGCAACTTCGGCCTCGGCTTTCTTCTGCGCCGTGACATCGCGTGCTGCGGCGAACACGCCCAGCACATTGCCGCGCGTGTCCTTGTAGACGGAAGCGTTGTACAACACATCGGTGAGTTTGCTGTCGCGATGGCGGATAGTCAGCGGATAGTTGGAGACCAGGCCTTTGTCGAACACTTGCTTGTAGCCTTCGCGCGCTTTCTCCGGTTCGGTGAAGTAGTCGGAGAAATCGGTGCCGATCAGCTTTTCGCGCGCCAGTCCGGTGATCTCCGCAGAGGCCGCGTTGACGTCGGTGATCTTGCCTTCGGCACTGATGGTGACCAGCGGATCGAGCGAGGCCTCAATCAGGCTGCGGGCATATTGCGAAGCCTGCTTCTGTGCGGTGACGTCGCGCGCCGCGGCAAACACGCCCAGCACGTTGCCGCGCGCATCCTTGTACACCGACGCGTTATACAGCACGTCCGTCAAGCTGCCATCCTTGCCCCGTATCGTCAAGGGATAGTCGGTGACATAGCCTTCGGCGAACACTTGTTCGTAGCCTTCGCGGGCCCTGGCCGGTTCGGTGAAGTAGTCGGAAAAGTCGGTGCCGATCAGCTTCCCGCGCGGCACGCCGGTGACCTTGATCGAACCTTCGTTGACGTCGGTGATCTTGCCTTCCGGGCTGATGGTGACCAGCGGATCGAGCGAGGCCTCAATCAGGCTGCGCGCATATTGCGACGCCTGTTTTTGCGCCGTCACGTCGCGCGCGGCGGCAAACACGCCCAGCACGCTGCCCTGCGCATCCTTGTACACGGAGGCGTTATACAGCACGTCGATCAGGCGTCCATCCTTGTGGCGGATGGTCAGCGGGTAGTCGGTGACCGCGCCGCGCGAAAACACTTGCTGATAGCCTTCGCGCGCCTTCTCCGGCTCGGTGAAGTAATCGGAAAAGTCGGTGCCGATCAGCTTCTCGCGCGGCACGCCGGTGACCTTGATCGAGCCCTCGTTGACGTCGGTGATCTTGCCTTCCGGGCTGATGGTGACCAGCGGATCGAGCGAGGCCTCGATCAGGCTGCGGGCATAGAATTGCGTGGCCCTGAGCTCTTCGGTCAGGCGAATTTCATCGGAGATATCCTTGGAGATCAGCAGATAGCCGATGGCCTTGCCTGTGCTGTCGCGGCGTGGCGTAATGACCACACGCGCCGTAAAGCGGGAACCGTTGTTGCGCACGCGCGTCAGCGTGCCTTCCCACTTCCCGTTCTCCATGGCCGCCGCCATGATTTGTTCAGGACGGCCGGAGGCGATGTCTTCCGGCGTGTGCAGCATCGACGAGTTGGCCTTGCCGATGACATCCTCCGGCTCGTAGCCGTACAGCCTGCGCGCGCCGGCGTTCCACAGCTGGATCTTGCCCTTCAAGTCCTTGCCAATAATGGAGTACTCGGTCGACGACTCCAATATGTTCTGCAAAAATTCTGATTGCTCGTTGGTGGTCGCCATCGGACCGTCGCTGCCGGGAGCCGGATTGCTGAGCGAGGACATATCTGTGCCTTCTCGTAAAAGCTGAGGATACGGAAGCCGTTTCGCGACTCTATATTCACCGGGCCGCATGACGTCCTGCAGGACGAGAAAGCCAAGTCAATACTCATTCAAAAGTCACTAGACCAGCTGGCATATGGTGCGGTTGCTGATTGGAGTGTACTCGCAGCAATCCCGATGGTCCATCAATTAGTTAAAGTTTCCGCAACTCTGCAATTCCGCGCAACGCGAACCACGGCCGCTTCCAGAACGTCCATCGGCCAGTGTGCGACTGCCGATGCGGCATATGCACCGGCACCGGCACAAACTTAATCTGGCGCAGCAATGCCGGCGCGGCGTCTGCAATTAGCGCCGCGCCGCTTCGTACAGCGGCGTCACCTTGGGCATCAACGCGCCGAGATCGGCGATGCGGGTCTGGTCGGACGGATGGGTGGACAGGAACTCGGCCGGCGCCTTGCCCTTGTTGGCGGCCGCCATCTTGTTCCACACCGAGAGCGCCGCGTTCGGGTTGTAGCCGGCGCGGGCGGCCAGTTCCAGGCCCATGCCATCGGCTTCCGATTCGTTCTGCCGCGAGTTCGGCAACGCGTACAGATAGTGCGCCACCTGATTGGCGGCCTCGACCTGCGCCGCGCTGTTGGGCGCGGCCGTCAGCGCCGCCTGGCTCAGGGCGTTCTGCGCGTAGGCTTTCGACACCCGCTCGCGGCCGTGCTCGCGCAAAGCGTGCGCCACCTCGTGGCCCATGATGACGGCGATTTCGTCGTCGCTCAGTTTCAGTTGACGCACCAGGCCGCTGTAAAAAGTGATCTTGCCGCCCGGCGCGCACGAGGCGTTGAGGATGGGCGCGTCGATCAGCACCAGTTGCCAGTTCCATTTGACGGCGTCGTCGCGGAAGGCGCCCACCTGCTTTTCCAGCCATGTGGCGATGCGGGCCAGACGTTCGTACTCGGCGCCGCCGGTGACCAGGCGGCCGGCCGCCTTGGCCTGCTGGTTTTGCTGGGTGTAGTTCACCAGCGCCATTTTTTCGACCGTATCGGCCGACACCAGCATCAACTGCTGCCGTTGGGCGCCGACGACGCCGGGTTTGGTGGTGGAGGCGCAGCCGCCCAGCGCCAGCGCGATGGCCAAGGTGCAGGCCGGTGTACGTATGCGTTGCATGGAATTCTCCCTGTTGGACGTGGAGCTCTCATTTTCCACAAGGAAAATATTTCCCGTCTAATCCAGATCAAGCAGGGAGCAATCCTTCGCTATAATCCAACGTCCTCACTATGACGAAGAAAGCTTCGGATGATCAAAAGTTTACGTATGGCCGGCGCGCTGCTGCTGGCTGGCCTGTCCGGCGCGGCCGTGGCCGACACCTTCGAGACCATCGAATCGGCGCCGCTGAAGGAAGTGTGGCTGAACGGCGGTTTCTACTCCTACCATTTCCAGCGCGACAAGGGCCTGAACGACAGCAATCCCGGCCTGGGCGGCGAGTACCGTTTTTCGACGGTGGCGTCGGCGACGGCGGGCCGCTTCTACAACAGCGACCGCGGCTATTCGAATTATGTGGGCGTGTACTACCAGCCGTGGAAGGTCGGCCCGGTGCGCCTGGGCGCGGTGGCGGGCGGCTTCAGCGGCTACCCCAAGATGCGCGACGGCGGCTGGTTCCTGGCGGCCATCCCCACCGCCAGCTTCGAATACAAGAGCGTGGGCGTCAATGTCGCCATCGTGCCGACCTACAAGGATCGGCTCTATGGCGCCATTTCCGTCCAGCTCAAGCTGAAGGTCTTCGAATAAGTGCGGGGTGGGTTAGTGGCGCGCCTTGGACGAGGTCGCGATGTGGTCGAGGATGTGCTTCGGCACGGCGGCGTAGTGCTTGAACTCCATCGTGTACGTGGCCCGGCCCTGCGTCAGCGAACGTAGCGTGGTGGAGTAGCCGAACATCTCGGCCAGCGGCACCAGCGCCCGGATGATCTTGCCGCCGCCGCCGGGAATCTCGTCCATGCCCTGTACCATGCCGCGCCGCGCCGTCAAGTCGCCCATGGCGTTGCCCATGAACTCTTCCGGCGTTTCCACTTCCACCTGCATCATCGGCTCAAGCAGCACGGGATCGGCGCGCTTCATGCCGTCCTTGAAGGCCATCGAACCGGCCATGCGGAAGGCGTTCTCGTTCGAGTCGACATCGTGGTAGGAGCCGAAGGTCAGCGTCACCTTGACGTCGACCACCGGATAGCCGGCCAGCACGCCGCTGCGCAAGGTTTCCTGCACGCCCTTGTCGACCGCAGGGATGAACTCGCGCGGCACCACGCCGCCCTTGATAGCGTCAACAAACAGATAGCCCTTGCCCGGCTCCATCGGCTCCAGGGTCAGCACCACGTGGCCGTACTGCCCGCGTCCGCCGGACTGCTTGACGAACTTGCCTTCGACATCGCTGGCCGTCTTCTGGATGGTTTCGCGATACGCCACCTGCGGCTTGCCCACCGTCGCCTCGACGCCAAACTCGCGCCGCATGCGGTCGACCAGGATTTCCAGGTGCAGCTCGCCCATGCCGGACATGATGGTCTGGCCCGATTCCTCGTCGGTATGCACGCGGAACGACGGGTCTTCCTGCGCCAGCCGGTTCAGGGCGATGCCCATCTTCTCCTGGTCGACCTTGGTCTTCGGCTCGACCGCCTGCGAGATCACCGGCTCCGGGAAGATCATCTTTTCCAGCACGATCACGTGATCCGGCGAGCTCAAGGTATCGCCGGTGGTCACGCCCTTCAGGCCCACCGCCGCCGCGATGTCGCCGGCGTAGACCTCCTTGATCTCCTTGCGCTCGTTGGCGTGCATCTGCAGGATGCGTCCCAGCCGTTCCTTCTGGCTCTTGGTCGGGTTGTAGACCGTGTCGCCGGAATTGACCACGCCCGAATACACGCGGAAGAACGTCAGCTGGCCGACGAAGGGATCGGTCATGATCTTGAACGCCAGCGCCGAGAACGGATCGCTGTCGCTCGGATGGCGCTCGATCGGATTGTCATCCTCGTCGTGACCGGCAATCGCCGGCACGTCCAGCGGCGACGGCAGATACTCGACCACCGCGTCCAGCATCGCCTGCACGCCTCGGTTCTTGAAGGCGCTGCCGGCCAGCATGGGCACGATCTCGTTGCGGATGGTGCGCTGGCGCAGTCCGGCCTTGATCTCTTCTTCGGTCAGCACGCCGCCGTCCAGGTATTTCTCCAGCAGCTCGGGCGAACCTTCGGCGGCGGCCTCGACCATTTTGTCGTGCCACTCCTGCGCCAGCGCCTGCAGGTGCGCCGGGATGTCCTCGTAGCTGAACTTGACGCCCAGGCTCTCGTCGTCCCAGTTAATCGCGCGCATCTTGACCAGGTCCACCACGCCATGGAAGTTGTCTTCCGCGCCCAGCGGAATCTGGATCGGAATGGCGACGCCTTTCAAGCGCGCGGCGATCTGCTCGCGCACGCGGAAGAAGTCGGCGCCGACGCGGTCCATCTTGTTGATGAAGGCGATGCGCGGCACGGCGTACTTGTTGGCCTGGCGCCAGACGGTCTCCGATTGCGGCTGCACGCCGCCGACGGCGTCATACACCATGACGGCGCCGTCGAGCACGCGCATGGACCGCTCGACCTCGATGGTGAAGTCGACGTGGCCGGGCGTGTCGATGATGTTGATGCGGTGCTCAGGGAAATTGCCCGCCATGCCTTTCCAGAAGGCGGTGGTGGCGGCCGAGGTGATGGTGATCCCGCGTTCCTGCTCCTGCTCCATCCAGTCCATCGTCGCGGCGCCATTGTGCACTTCGCCGATTTTGTGGTTGACGCCGGTATAAAACAGGATGCGCTCCGTGGTCGTGGTCTTGCCAGCGTCGATGTGCGCGCTGATGCCAATGTTGCGGTAACGCTCGATGGGGGTCTTGCGGGTCATCATTCTCTCCTTGATGCAATGTGAATGCAGGAAGTCTCAAGTGTAGCGATTAATGCAAATTTCAAGAGCTAGCTTATTTCTGCCGTGCGACATGACTAACGGCAATTAATATAGGCTGCAGAATAACTAGCAAGTTTAACTGAAAGTTTTCCATGACTGTTCCATCGAAACACGCCCTGCTTCTGTCCTTGGGCATGGCCCCGGCGCTGGCACTAGCCCAATCCGCCGCACCGCCAGCGGCCACCGATCTGGAACTGCGCATCGAACGCTGCTCCGTGCTGGGGGACGCCAGCGCCCGCCTGGCGTGCTACGACCGTCTGGCCAAGACAGGTCCCGCCATTCAGGCGCTCGGCGGCGCCGCGGTCGGCGTACCCGATTCTGGCAAGGTCAGCAAGATCGCCACCGCCCTGACGCTGCCCTCCAGCACCCAGCCGGCCGATCCGCCCGCCGCGCCGGTGCTGCCGCCCGTGGTCGCCGCGATGACCACCATACCGCCGGAAGACACCGTCTCGCGCATGGTGCAATGGTGGGAGCTGGACCGCTCGGCCAAGCGCGGCGTGTTCAACGTCCGCCCGCACCACGATACCTATCTGATGCTGGCCAATTACAGCACCAGTTCCAATGATGCGCCTTTTGACGATTTCACGCCGGCTGGCGTCAAGTCGCAGCACACGGAACTGACCTACCAGCTCAGTTTCAAGATGAAGCTGATCGAACAGGCGTTCAAGACGCCGATCGACCTGTGGTTCGGCTACACCCAGAACAGTTTCTGGCAAGCCTACAACCGCGCCGCCTCCAGCCCCTTCCGCGAGACCAACTACCAGCCCGAGCTGATGCTGACCACGCCGTTGAACCTGAACCTGGGCCCGGCCCTCGACGTCCGCTACCTGACCGTGGGCATGGTGCACCAGTCGAACGGCCAGACCTCGACCTTGTCGCGCAGCTGGAACCGGGTGTATGCGGAAGTGGGCGCCGAGCACGGCAAGCTGGGGGCGCAATTGCGCTTCTGGAAGCGTTTGGACAATGCCCGCTCGGACAATGACAACATCGACATCACCGATTATCTCGGCCATGGCGACCTGAACGTGAGCTACCGCAGCGACGGCCATACGTTCTCGCTCATGGCGCGCCGCAATTTCTCGACGCGCCATGGCGCCCTGCAGGCGGGCTGGTCATTCCCGGTGCTGGCCAACCTGAAAGGCTATGTGCAAGTATTCAGCGGCTATGGCCAGAGTCTGATCGACTACAACTATTCGCAGAAATCGCTGGGAGGCGGCTTCCTGGTGGATTTCTAGGCCGGCTTAGCGGCCTGGCGAGCCGCGCAGTATGCGCGCCGGCAGCATGACCACGGCACGCAGCAGCTCGAACACGCCTTCGACGCCGATGCCGATCAGGCGGAACGGCAAGGTGATCAGCCAGAACAAGGGATACAGCACCAGCGCCAGCAGAGCCAGCGGCCAGCACAGGAACAGCAAAACCAGCCACAGCAGAAATCCGAACATGAGATGCTCCCGATCCAGTTGATGCGTTGTCAATGCTGTCACTGTAGTGCGGCGCTCCCCGGCGGGCAATTGGCATGCGACCAACGGCAGAAAACCGCGATCAATCGCGCGAAACGGGGAATGAATGGGGATTATTGGCCGACGCAGATGATCTTGGTGATGTACTCATGGGCGTTCGGCTTCTTCTTGGACGCCCATTCGATCGCCTGGTTGGCTTGTTCGATAGTCAAGATCGAAGCTTTTTCCTTCGATTTGATGAAGGAAACGCCTTCAAACACGCCGTCCTTGCTGCGCATGACTTTGGCGAATACGGGTGGTTTCTGGTCGCCGTCGGCGATCTTGTTCTGCTGGATGAGGTAGCGTTGGTCGTTCTGTTCCATATATTTCTTTCTGCAAAAGACGAAATATACGCTTCAGAACGACCCGCGTGAAGAGCTTTTTAAGCGTAGGCCGGCACGTAGCTGGCCGGTTGCAGCGCTGCCTCGTACAGGATTTCGGCATGCAGCGAGGCTTGCAGCGACGGAATCGAGCCGCCGGCGCGGTACTGGAAGCTCACTTGCAGCACATCGCCTTCGCGTGCCTTGACCGGGTTGGCCAGCGGCAGCGTCATGTAGTGGTTGAGCCAGTCGATGGTGGTCGAACGCTCCGCCACCACGGCCAGGATGTTCTTGGTGACGAAGCGCATGGCGTTGATCTCGCCGCTACGCTCGACCACGAACTTGCCCTGCCATGCATAGGTCAGGTCGTTCGGCTGGTTGAAGTCGATGATGCTGTACACCGCAGGCTGCGCCACTTCCACGGTGCCAGGGTAAATCACATTGGTTTCCTGGAATTGCACGATGGGCGCGTAAAAACCTTCGAAGTCATATTCCTGCTGTAAAGGCTGGACCGCCATGATGACCGCTTCCGGCAGGAACACCGGCAACGGGCCGCCGAAGCGCTCGGTATAGCGGCGCTTGAACGATTCGATCACTTCCACCTGCTTCTCGCGCAGCATGCCGACGTGGATCATCTCGCAGATCACCACATCGACCGGTTCCGGCGGCAGGTACTCGAAGGCGTCGGCGTGGACCACTTCGACCTTTTCGCCGTTGGGGTTCAGCGCCAGCATCTTGCGTGCTTCCTTGACCATGTCGGGATTGAATTCGACGCAATACACCTTGTCCGCCTTGGCCGCCGCGAACCACGACAGCACGCCGGTGCCGCCGCCAAGCTCCAGGACCTTGGCGCCCGGCTTGACGGCGTAGTCGATGGCCGACTTGAAGCCGTGCATACGGTTTTGATCCATCAGCATATTGTGATGGTAGTGGACTGGAATGAATTGCCCCAGATAGCAGCTTTCAATCTCGCGTTCGTTCAGCATGGATATCCTTGGTTAATGCGCATTGTGTCTGGAGGCAATGCACTGGATCCATTATCGTTAACAATCTTGACCAAGCAAACCCGGAGATAAGCGCCAAAAACCCACCAATTCGGGCCTTGTCAATTCGGCACGCCCTTAGCGTTTGGCCTTCGCGGCCAGGTGGGCATCGATGGTTTTGGCGATCCAGGGCTTGTCCGCGTGGGTTGCGAACTCGGCGGCGGTCTGGTGGAAGCCGCCGTCTTTCAGGGTCGCGTCGGCGCCCTGCTCCAGCAATAATTCCACGACGTTTTCCTGACCTTCGCGGGCGGCGATCATCAGTGGCGTCATGCCGGATGGCGATTCGGCGTCGATGTAGGCGTGGTGTTCCAGCAGGATGCCGGTGATCTCGGTACTGCCGGCCGCCGCCGCGTAGTGCAAGGCCGCCCAGCCCTTCTGGTTCACCTGCGCGCCGCGCTTGAGCATGTCCACCACGGTCGCCTTGCTTTGGCGGAAGGCCGCCATCATCAGCGCGGTGTTGCCGTTGGGCGCCTTGGCTTCCAGGTCGATGCCCGGTTGATCCATCAGCAAGGTCGCGACGCGGTAGGCTTCGTAACGCATTGCGACGATCAACGCGGTTTCGCCGCCCGGCTCACGCAGATTGGGGCTCAGTCCGCGCTCCAGCAGCTTTTTGACGCCGGAGACATTATCCAACTGGGCGGCGCGGAACAGGTCGACTTCATCGTCGGTTTGCCCGGCGGCCAGCACGGGCATCGTCAAGGTGGCGGCCAGGACGGCCAGCAGCATGCGGCGTTTTGATAGATTCAGCATTAAGGAACTACGCTACCACGTTGAATAGTTTGAAGAAATTGGCCGTCGTCTGCTCGGCGACCTGCTCCACCGGCACGCCCTTGAGCTTGGCGATATATTCACCGACGTGGGCCACGAAACCCGGCTCGTTCATCTTGCCGCGGTGCGGCATCGGCGCCAGGTAAGGCGAATCGGTCTCGATCAGGATGCGTTCCAGCGGCACTTCCAGCGCCACCGCCTGCAAATCCTTGGCGCTCTTGAAGGTCACGATGCCGGAAAACGAGATGTAGAAGCCCATCTCGATCGCCGCGCGCGCCACTTCCAGCGATTCGGTAAAGCAATGCATCACGCCGGCCACGCCGCCCGCCTCCGTGCCCGCACCCTCTTCGCGCATGATGCGGATGGTGTCTTCGCTGGCATTGCGGGTGTGAATAATCAAAGGCTTGCGCGTGATTCTTGAGGCTTTGATGTGAGTGCGGAAGCGCTCACGCTGCCATGCCAGGTCGCCTTGCAGGCGGAAGTAATCCAATCCGGTCTCACCGATGGCGATGATCTTCGGGTCGTTGGACAGCTCCACCAGCTGTTCGACGGTCGGTTCAGGCGTGTCCTCATAATCCGGGTGCACGCCGACCGAGGCGTAGATGTGCGGATACTCGTGGGCCAGTGCCAGCACCTGTGGGAAATCCGGCAAGTCGACCGACACGCATAGCGCATGGGTGACTTTGTTGTCGGCCATCTTGGCCAGGATCTCGGGCATGCGAGCAGCCAGCTCGGGGAAATTAATGTGGCAATGGGAATCGATAAACATGCCGTGATTGTAACCTAAGCACGCCTGGCCTAGAATCGGCGTTCCTATTCACTGCAGGAGTTTGCCTGATGTTCAGCCGCCTTCCTTTTACCCTCGCCCTTGTTTTGCCGCTGGCCGCCATTGCCGCCGATGCGCCGCCCCAGCAGTTTGCCGACCTCGGCGACGTCCGGCTCGAAAGCGGCGCCGTCATCAAGGATTGCAAGCTCGGCTATCGCACCATCGGCACGCTGAACGCGGCGCGCTCCAACGCCGTCGTGTTCCTGCCCTGGCACACCGGCAAGAGCGGCGAAGCGGTAGCGTTGCTGGGCCCCAAAGGCTTGTTCAATACCGCCGGACACTACGTGATCGTCATCGATGCGATCGGCAATGGCGTGGCTTGCTCGCCGTCCAACAGCGCGACGCAGCACGGTACGGCCTTCCCGGCCTTCAATGTGCGTGACATGGTCGAGTCCGAACATCGGCTGCTGAGCGAGAAGCTAGGCCTCCAGCACATCCACGCCATCGTCGGCTACTCGATGGGCGCGACACAGGCTTTCCAGTGGATGGTCAGCCATCCCGGCTACATGGACGTGGCGGTGCCGATCGCCGGCACGCCGCGCCAGACCAGCTACGACCTGCTGTTCTGGCGCACCGAGGAGGCGGCCATGCTGGCCGATCCGCAATACGCCAGCGGCGACTACAAACAAAATCCCAAACTGCCCCTGTACCACCAGATTTTTTCACTGAATTTCGACACGCCGGCCTACCGCGCGGCCAAGACCAAGCCATCCGAAGTGGACAAATTCATCGCGGAGACTGTCGAGGATGACCCGGACGCGGCCGACGCCAACGATATGCGCTGGCAAATGCGCGCCTTCCTGACCCAGGATATCGGCGACGATGCCGCCAAGAAGGTCAAAGCGCGGGTCCACATCATCAACCCGCGCCAGGACTTGATTGTTAATCCGGCGCCGGCGCTGGCGTTCGCGCACCAGATCAAGGCCACGACCACAGTGCTGCAGGGCGATTGCGGCCACTCGGCGGTGGTCTGCGCAAGCGACCAGATCCGCGCGGCGGTAGACCGCGCGTTGAAGTAACGGTCAGCCTACGCGCTTGCCCAGAATGATCAGGTCGCGCTCGATGCCGTCCAGATTGGCCACCTTGGGCAGGTTGGCCCAGGTCTCAAAACCGAATTTGGCGAACAGGCCCAGGCTGGGCTTGTTGTGGCCGAAGATAAATCCCAGCAAGGTGTGCACCTTGATCGCTGGCGCGTGGGCGATGGCCTGCGCGATGCAGTAGCCGCCCACGCCCTTGCCGCGCCAGGCCTCGGCCAGGTAGATCGAAATCTCCGACGTGCCCGAATACGCCGGGCGGCCGTAGAAGTTCGAGTACGACATCCAGCCCAGGATTTCCGGCTGGCGGGACGTATCGCCGGCTTGCTCGATGATCCACAGCGGCCGCTTCTCCGGCGTGTGCTCGTGGAACCAGCCCAGGCGCGATTCCACCGACACCGGCTCGGTATCGGCCGTGACCTCGCGCGAGGCGATGGTGGTGTTGTAGATCGCGACGATGGTTGGCAAGTCGTCGAGCGTGGCGAGGCGATGGCGGAAAGCTGTGGTCATGTCGGAAAACGGTGAGGGAGTATTTTAAAACTAAAGCGTATGCGTGGCGCGCGAGGAACGCAGCGCCGCGCCGAGGATTTCTTCGATGCGCAGGCGGGCACGCTGGCCGCTCTCGTCTTCCGGGAAGTGCACGCCTATGCCCTGCGCCTTGTTGTTATGCGCGCCGGGCGGCGTGATCCAGGCGACCTTGCCGGCGATCGGGTATTTGTTGACGTCGTCCATCAACGCCAGGATCAGGTAGATCTCGTCGCCGATTTTGTAGGGCTTCTGGGTCGGCACGAACATGCCGCCGTTCTTCAGGAAAGGCATATAGGCCGCATACAGCGCGGCCTTCTCCTTGATGGCCAGCGACAATACCGTCGGCCGTGCCACGGCAGGCACGGTGTTCGGGTCGAGAGGGCTGGCAGCAGACATTAATTCCCTTTCAGGCGCAGCAGGCGGCGTAATCGAGCAACATATCCTCCAGGAACAGCTTGGGCGACAGCGGATGGTCGGCCGTCGCGCGGCGCTCGTTGGCGCCCTTGATCGCGGCCAGCAGGCGGCTGACGTGGATCTTGGAGGCCAGGCTGGCCAGCTCCTTCTGGTAACGAGGATAGTACCGGATGTTACCTGCCAGTTTGTAGGAAAACACATCATAAAGCCAGCGCTGCAACCATGAAACCTGTGCACTCAATGGCACTTTTTGCAGTTTGTCGGCAACTTTCAACGCGCCTTCCACGCTGGGGTGTGCCAACAGTTGCAGCAATACTTCCAGATCGTCACGATTGCCGACTTCGGCCTGCGCCATCGCCGCCAGCGGTGCGCCACCCTGCTCGCGCAGCCAGCTATCGGCGTCCGGCACGCCTTGCGACTTCAGCCAGGCCAGCGCTTCGGCGTGGCCAGGCATCGGCAGCGCGAACTTGCGGCAACGCGACAAGATGGTCGGCAGCAGCCGGTCCAGGCTATTGGAGGCAAGCAGGAACACCGTGCCCGGAGGCGGTTCTTCCAGCGTCTTCAACAGCGCGTTGGAGGCCGGCATGTTCAGCGCCTCGGCCGGATACAGCACCACCACCCGCAGCCCCTGGCGGTGGGTGGAAATGTTCATGAAGTCCGCCAGGTTGCGGATCTGCTCGATCTTGATCTCTTTGGATGGCGCCTTGGCCGACTTGGCGCTCGTCTTCTTGGCCTCGCCGTCGCCCTCTTCGCCGTCGGCCGCCGGCTCGTCTTCCAGCGCTTCCGGCCGCACGCGGCGGTAGTCCGGATGGTTTTGCTGGGAGAACCAGCCGCAGGACGCGCACTGGCCGCAGGCATGGCCGTCCGGCAGCACGGCCTCGCACAGCAAGCCCTGGGCGAAGCGTTCGATGAAGTCGGATTTGCCTATCCCGGCGGCGCCATGAAACAGGATGGCGTGCGGCATGCGCTGGCGCAGCAGTTGCAGCTGCTGCCAGGACGCTTCCTGCCACGGATATATGGAATTGCTCATTGTTTGGTATTCTGTTTTAAAACAAGCGCTTATGCAATACTTTTAAAGTGCAAGCAATTCATCGAGGATGGCGGCGATCCGGACCTGGATGTCCGCAATGGACTGGGTCGAATCGATCACACGGAATCGGGAAGCGAACTGGGTGGCGCGGCGCAGGTACTCGTTGCGGGTGGAGGCGAAGAAATCGGCCTTCTCCTGCTCGAACTTGTCCAGCGAGCGGGTGGCGTCCAGCCGGGCGCGCGCCACTTCCAGCGGCACGTCGAACAGCAGCGTCAGGTCCGGCTGCAGATGCGGATGCACCCATTGCTCCAGCGCTTCCAGCTTGGCCAGGTCCATGCCGCGGCCGCCGCCCTGGTAGGCGAAGCTGGCGTCGGTGAAACGATCGGAAATGGCCCAGGCGCCGCGATGCAGCGCCGGCTCGATCACTTGCGCGATGTGCTCGCGGCGGCTGGCGAACATCAGCAGCGCTTCGGTTTCCAGGTGCATCTTCTCGTGCAGCACCAGTTCGCGCAGCTTCTCGCCCAGCGGCGTGCCGCCCGGCTCGCGCGAGCTGACCAGGTCGACGCCGCGCGCCTTCAAATAGTCGCCGACGAAGGCGATGTGGGTCGATTTTCCGGCGCCGTCTATGCCTTCGAACGTAATGAATTTACCGCGGTGTTGAGTCATAAAAACTTTATCTTTGAAACTTGTTCACTGCCCGATTGTGGTCGGTCAAATTATCGGAGAACTGGCTGGTGCCGTTGCCCTTGGAAACGAAATACAGCGCCTGCGTCTTGGCCGGCGACAGCGCCGCCGCCAGCGATTGCACGCCCGGCAAGGCGATCGGCGTCGGCGGCAAACCGGTGCGGGTATAGGTATTGTAAGGGGTGTCGGTCTCCAGGTCCGATTTATGGATCTTGCCGTCGTACTTGTTGCCCATGCCGTAGATCACGGTCGGGTCGGTTTGCAGCAGCATGCCCAGCTTCAGCCGGTTGACGAACACGCCGGCGATCATGCCGCGCTCGGACTTTTGCCCGGTTTCCTTTTCGACGATGGAGGCCATGGTCAGCGCCTCGTACGGCGTCTTGTACGGCAGCGCCGGATCGCGCTTGTCCCAGGCGTCGTTCAGGCGGGTCAGCAGCATGGCGTGCGCCTGCTTGTAGATCTGCAAATCGCTGGCGCCCTTGGCGAACAGATAGGTATCCGGGAAGAACAAGCCTTCCGGCAGCTTGTATTCGGAGGCGATGGCGCGCATCACTTCCTTGTCGGACATGGCGACCGTATCGTGCTTCATGCCCTTGTGGGCGGCAATGGCGGCCCGCATCTGGCGGAAGGTCCAGCCTTCGATGATGGTCAGCTGCTCCTGCGCGAACTCGCCGCGCACCAGCTGCTCGATCAGGCGCAGCGGCGTGGTGCCGGGCTTGAGCTCGTAGGCGCCGGCTTTCAGCTTGCCGCTCTTGTTGGTCACGCGGGCAAGCAGGTTGAACAGCAAGGGCTCGATCGGCACGCCCGCTTCGGCGATCTGCTGGCCGGCGGCGTGGGCGCCGCTGCCGGGCGCGATGGTGAATTCAATGGCTTCGATCTCGTCGCCGATGATCGGGTGCTGGGACCAATACATAAAGTAGCCGCCGCCGGCAATCGCCAGCATGATGCATAAGGTGATGATTTTTTTGATAAAAGCCATTGTTAAAGCCATAGGGTTGGAACAAGTCGCACAGCTTGCCACTTCTTGGCACAGTCCGCCAGTGCGCGTTTTGCGCGGTATCCGACGCGATCCGTCCGACATCACTATAATGAGCCCGTAATGATAATGCTTTAATCGTCAAATTATTGGAAATTATGTCTTCTTGGAATGAACTTTTAGCTCAGCAAGCGCAGCCGCTGACCACCACCCAGCTCGCCGTGGGCTTTGTCGCGCCCATCAGCGACCAGGGCCTGATCGCGCTGGACGGCGAGGAATCGGCCAGTTTCCTGCACAATCAGCTGACCAACGACGTCGAACACCTGGGCCTGGGCGAAGTCCGCCTGGCCGGCTACTGCTCGCCCAAGGGCCGGCTGCTGGCCTCGTTCCTGATGTGGCGCAGCGAAACCACCATCTTCCTGCAACTGCCGCGCGAGATCCAGGCGCCGGTGCAGAAACGGCTGTCGATGTTCGTGCTGCGCGCCAAGACCAAGCTCAGCGATGCGAGCGAGTCGCCGGCCAATCAGCTTGTGCTGGGCCTGGGCGGCGGCATGGCGGAAGAAGCGCTGCAAAACTGGTTCGACCCGCTGCCGGGCAAGCCGTTCACCAAGGTCGACCATCCGCTGGGCACCTTGCTCCGGGTGGCCGATGCGTTTGGCGCGCCGCGCTACCAGTGGCTGATGTCGGCGGAAGTCGCACAGACCGTGGCGCCCGAGCTGGCCGCCAAGCTGTCGGTCGGCCGCACCGACGCCTGGCATCTGTCGGAAATCCATGCCGGCATTCCGCAGATCACCAAGGCCACGCAGGAACAGTTCGTCCCGCAGATGATCAATTTCGAACTGCTGGGCGGCGTCAATTTCAAGAAGGGCTGCTATCCGGGACAGGAAATCGTCGCCCGCAGCCAGTATCTTGGCAAGCTCAAGCGGCGCACCACGCTGGTCAGCATCGCCGACGCGGCGGCGGCGGCCGGCGTTGAAGTGTTCGCCACCGCCGATCCCGAACAGCCATGCGGCATGGTCGTCAACGCCGCCCCCAACGGCAAAGGCGGCATCGACGCGCTGGTCGAAATGAAGCTGGCCGCCATCGACGCGGCCTCGGTCCGTCTTGGCTCGGCCGGCGGCGCACCGCTGACCTTCCTCGACATGCCGTACGTGCTGGACCCACTCGATCTCTAGCATGGATCTCTACATTTACTATCAGGTCAAGGATGCCGACGCGGCGTTCTTGCTGGCGGCGGTCGTCCCGATGCAGGCAGCGCTGGGCGCGCGGCACGGCGTCGTGTGCCAGCTCAAGCGCCGTCCCGAAGCCAGGGACGGCCAGCAAACGTGGATGGAAGTGTATGCCGCCACGCCGGCCGGATTCGCGTCCGCGCTGGATGAAGCCGTCGAACAGGCCGGCCTGTCCGCCTGGACCGCCGGCCCGCGCCACACCGAATTGTTTATGGATTTAGTCACATGTGCCTGATCGTTTTTGCCTGGCGGGTCATCCCTGCGGTACCGCTGGTGGCGGCCGCCAACCGGGATGAGTTCTACCAGCGCGCCACCGCGCCGGCGGCCCCGTGGCCGGAACATCCGCAGATTTTCGCGGGCCGCGACTTGCAGGCCGGCGGCAGCTGGATGGGCATTACGCAGCTAGCGCCCGGCAACAAGGCCTCGCGCTTTGCCGCCATCACCAACATCCGCGCACCGTCCGAGCATCGCGACAACGCCCCCTCGCGCGGCCATCTGGTGGCCGACTACCTGGCCGGCAACATGACGCCACAGGAATACGTCGACGCCATCCGCGCCGATGCCGCCGCCTACAACGGCTTCAACCTGGTGCTGAGCGACGGCGACACGCTGATCTGGTTCTCCAACCGCGGCGACGACGACCCGCGCAACGGCAAGCCGCTGGAACCGGGCGTGTACGGCCTGTCGAACGCGCTGCTGGACGCGCCGTGGCCCAAGGTGTTGAAAACCAAGGCGCAGTTCGCCAGCCTGCTGTGCCTGGGCGCGCCGGACGACGCCTACTTCGAAATGCTGGCCGACACCACGCCCGCGCCCGACCAGCGCCTGCCGGAAACCGGGGTGCCGCTGGACCTGGAACGCATGCTGTCGGCGGTGCGGATCGAAAGCCCGAGCTACGGCACCCGCACCTCCACCGTGGTCAAGCTCTACGCCGACGCCCCTGCGACCTTGCAAGAGATGCTGATACACTAGCAAGCAGAACTGTTCGCGCACGGCCACCCCGGCCCGCCGCAGGCTTCTCACTTGCTTAACCTCCATGCGTGTATCGCCGTTGTTGTCCATTCCGTTACTGATGCTGCTGGCCGGGCAGGCCGCCGCTGCCTGCGCGCCGCTGCGCTTCGGCTACACCGACCAGGCAGTGCCGCCCTACTATCTCGGCGTTGGCGCGGACGAAGGCAAACCAGCCGCCGGCGCCCTGGCCGACCTGACCCGCGAAGCGGCCGCCAGCGCCGGCTGCACCACCGTGATGGTGCGCATGCCGCCGCCGCGCCTGCGGCTCAGCATGGAGAGCGGCGAGATCGACGCCACCTCGCTATTCTCTCCCGACGTGGTCGGCCCTTCACCGAACATCGTCTATCCCCTCGACAAGCACGGCAAGCCTGATCCCGCCCGCGGCATGGCCTTGTACAGCGTGGTGTTTGTGCGCACCAGCGATGATCTGCCCAAGCACGGCGACCCGGCGATCATCATGCGCGGACGCATCATCGGCCTGTCGCACGGCGCGCCCCACATCAAGGTCTTGCGCGAGCGCGGTGTCCAGGTCGACCAGGGCGCAGCCAATCCGGACACCAATTTCGAAAAGCTGCGCCACCACCGCATCGACGGTTTCGCCGTATCGCTGGCGTCGAAGGACGACATGGACGCCACCGTGGCGGCGCGCTACGGCAAGGAATTCACGCGGCTCGACAAGCCCTTGTTTTCGACCACGGCCTGGCTGGCTCTCAACAAGACCTACTACGAGCAAAACCGGCGGCAAGCCGAAGCCATCTGGCATTGGTACGGCACGCACGGACCTGCACGCCTGAGTGCCCTGCTCAAAAAGTACGGCAACTAGCCGCCAGCCGGTCGGTATTGAGGGCGCTCCAGTCTCCGGTGCGGATAACGGGCTTGACGGGGTTGGTCATCGGCGTGCAGGCTAGTTGGGGAAGCACGATTGTCGCATGCGGGACGCCGGACCAGGCCATTGCCGCGAAACCGGGGACAGCCGTGGCGTCGAAACCGGCGCCACGGCAGCTGGCCGTGCCTTGGGCCTGCTTAAGGCGTGTCGCTCCAGGTGCTCATGACAGTGTTCATGTCACGCACTTTCGCCAACTGATATTTGCGGGCGTTGGTGGTCGTCACGTTGAACGAAGAATCCTGATAGCGGAAATCATAGACCCACAGCGCGGACAGCGGCACTCGGTTATCCAGAATGGCCCCGGTGATCTCATCAAACCTGGCGCTGGTCGTCGATGGCGAGCCGATCTCCGGGGCGCCAAATTCACCCAGGAAGAATGCGCGTTTCTCGAGCCTGGATTGAGCCATGGCGGCGGCCAGCACCTGGCTATAGGTACCCGTCTTTTGACCGAAGTATAGTTTCATATCTTCCGGGTTGGGATCCAGGTACAGGTGCATCGTCAGTGTCTTGAGCGGGGCGGGTTCATTGCTCGACAGGTACTGGCCAAACTCCTTCTCCGTATCCGATTTCCACGCCGTAGGGTTGGCGAAAACGAGATTGTAAGCGCAGTAGCGCGGCACATTGTTACCGCTGAATACGGGATTGTGCGAGTCGATCGACTGCACCGTTGCCGCGAAAAGCTGCAAGGCGCTCAAATAATCTCCCCTGACGATATTGTCCGCCAACGCACCTGGTTTTTTTGGATCCGGATCATCTGGCGGCAATGAGCCTTGCCCCACATCCACCGGTTTATAGATGTAGTTGGTCTCCTTCAGATCGATGAAACTACTGCCCTCGTTGGCGAATTCCCAGCCCCACAATGCGGGATGGCCCTCGTAGCGCTTAACCAACTCAGTCGTGATGCTGACCATGGCTTTGCGGGTGACACTTTGGTCTTTTCCCCACGCCGGCATGCGCTCTTTCTGGAAATCCGAAAAACCGGTCCAGTTGAAGAACACACTCATGACCACGCCAACGTTCTTACTCTGCGCATAGTCCATGAACTTGTCCAGGCGCGCCAGCACTTCCGGTTTGAGTCCATCCTTGGTGGCGTTCAGGACCAAGGCAAGGTCGCTTGGCCAGAAACCGAGCGTGTTCATTCGGAAGAAAGGAATGTTGTTTTTACTCAGTTCATCGATGCCGCCTTGGTAGCTCAGATCGTTCCGCGTGAACGCATTGAAGTAGTTGACCCCGACGCCGTGGAAGGGCTGGCCGTCCTTGTAGTACTTGTCGCCCACCACGGTGAGCGGGCCGGCATAGGCAGAGCCAGCGTAGATCAGAGCGGAACCCAGCAGAGCACCCAGTACTTTCAATTTCATAGATCGCCTTCGTCAAGTGGCTTTGACAGTTGCTCTACACATGTAAAGGCCGCCGCACCGCATTTAAGTGAATATTTCACAAGATTTACATTTTACCCATGTAAACCAGATTCAATACTCACCAACGGTAACTGAACTTCAACGTAGACTTTCGCATGCAAGATGCCACTCAAAGAAGTCGACATACGCGCGCCACCGGGGACACGCCAGGCCTTAGTTCGGCAGCACCCCCGTAGTCGAGGCCGCCACGGCGCGCTATGGTCGCTGGCGCGCACCTTCACCACCGAGCACGCGGCGAGGCGGTCAGCCGTCGCACCGGGCGGCGCGAACGCCGCAACCCGACGGCGCAGGAACAGGACGAGACGGCATCGAATGACGCCCAAGCCGTCATCGTTTTCACGCGGTAGGCGGCCGGCGGGCCGCCGTAGCGGGCGCCGGCGTAGTTGTCTGGCGCTGCTTCCAGGCCCTGAAGATGCGCTCGGCCTGGGCGTCGGCATCGTTCTTCTGCGGCTCGCTCAGTTCTTTGGCCCAGGCCTCCAGCATGGACTTCGGATAAACGCCTTCGTCGGCATTGATCGCGCCCAGCACCTTGTTGGCCGCCGTATACTCCATGTACAGGTCGGCCGTGCTGATGACCTTGCCCAGCTCGGCGTAGCCGCTTACGCCAAAGAGCAAGGCATCGGGATAGCCTTGTGCGATGCGTTCATCAAGGCGCCGTAGCGCATCGGCGCGCCATTCGACCACGACCGGATCGCCCGGCCGCTGCTTCAACGCGGCGCGGTCGCCCTGCGGGCCGGCGAAAATATAGACCGCCAAAGCACCAGGTATCCCCTGCTCGACGGCGTAACTCAAGAGATGAAAACGGTCCAATCTGGTCCTGCCGGTCAAACCCGCGCATATCCTGCGCAGCACCTGCAGTGTGGGCTCGCCGGCCTTGTGCTCCACCAGCTGGAGTTGAAAACCGGTGTCCAGCTTGTCGAACTTGACACTCACGTCATCGACGATTTCCTTGTCCCTCTCCAAGGTCAGGCACTCACCGATCTTCTTGTATGCCTCAAATGATTTTTCCGGATCCCCGGCGGCCGCGCGAACCATATCTTCGACGCGGACTTCGGCCTGCGGTGCCGGCGCGGCATGTGCTGTCGCGGCGGCAGGCACGGCCGGCGGGGCAGCTTTGCCGTCATGGCCGGCTGGACTTGCGCTGAGAATTGGAGCGGCTTCGTCTTGCGGTCGGGTCAGCCAATCGACGCCCTTCCAGATAGCCGCCGCAGCGACCAAAACGGACAATATCCAAAACAGTCTTTTGGCGGTAAGCATAAGATGCAAGTGAGTAGACTTGCCATTAGCTTAACACGATGTCGTTATGCCAAAATACACGCTTTGTCGCCGCCATCGCCAGCGCGGCAGTCAGCCCACCTCAAATACCGCGACGCCCTCGCTTCCCTCGGCCACACGGGCGACCACCGCCCCTTGCGGACTGACTATGCAAGTACAGCCGAAACTGATCTGTTCCCCAGCCGTTCCCACCACGTCGGAGGAAGCGACCCAACAAGCCGTCTCGATTGCCCTTTGCCGCAAATTCTCCACGCTGCGGGACCGCCACTTTTCTGCGGTCGCGGAGGCTAGCATGTTGTTGAGGGGGTAGCAGATCAGTCGGGCGCCTTGCTCGCTCAGACGCCGGGCGCTCTCGGGGAAATTCGCATCGAAGCAAATGTTGATGCCAAACGTCAGGCCGGACTTCTGGAAGACAGGCGCCTCGCGCCCCGGCAGGAAGGCACGCTCGTTAGGATGGCTCTTGGCATACACACCCCGTAGCGCGCCCTCGCCGATCACCGCTGCGGAGTTGTAGTAGCCGTCCGCGCGTTGCTCGATGAAGCCCACAATCACATCCACGCCGGATGACGGCAGCATCGCCAAGACATTCGCGAATGCCGGACCATCGACCGCCCTGCGGGCTATCGTAGGCAGGTCGGTTGCATAGCCCTGCAAATAGCACTCGGGGAAAAGCGCCAGGCCGATACCCTGGCTTTCACACCAAGCGATGTCGTCGCTCAGGCGGCGGGCTGCCTGAGCAATATCGTCAAAGACGGGCTGGCGCTGAAAAGCCGCCACGCGCAGCCTCGGCAAGATCAGCCCAGCTTCATCTTGGCCCGCAGCGCTTCGCGCACATGCGGCGTGGCGGCGTAGGGATCGCCGGGGTTGGTGCCGGCGACGATGTGCTCCATGCGCTCCTGCACGCCGGCCAGCGCACCCGGATGCGAGTAGATGTAGAAGTCGCCGTTGGCGATGGCCTTGAAGGTGATCTCCGCCACGTCCTGCGCCGACACCTTGCCGGACGATACCGCCTTGTCCGTCATCGCCTGCGCCGCCAGCTGGCTGGCGGTCGGGCCCTGCGTCATGCGCACGTCCTCGGGACGGTTGCGGTGCGACTGGCTGATCCCGGTCGGCACAAAGTACGGGCACAACACCGACGCCCCGATCGGCGCGCCGACCAGTTGCAGATCCTGGTACAAAGTCTCCGACAACGACACCACCGCATGCTTGGAGACGTTGTACACACCCATCGCCGGCGCGTTCAGCAAGCCCGCCATCGACGCTGTGTTGACGATATGGCCTTCGAACGACGGATCGCTCTTGGCCGACTCCAGCATCAGCTTGGTGAAGATGCGCACACCGTGGATCACGCCCCAGACGTTCACGCCCATCACCCAATCCCAGTCGGCCTCGGTGTTTTCCCAGATCAGGCCGCCGGAGCCGACGCCGGCGTTGTTGAACAACAGATGCACGGCGCCGAATTCAGCGACGGCCGCGTCGGCCAGCGCCTGCACTTGCTCGCCCTTGCGCACGTCGCACAGGCGCGAGATCACGCTGGCGCCCTGCGCCTTCAGCTCGTCGACGGCGCGTTGCAGCGCATCGACCTGCACGTCGGCCAGCACCAGCTTCATCCCCTCGCGCGCCGCCACACTGGCGAATTCACGACCCAAACCACTTGCGCCACCGGTGATGACGACGACCTTGTCTCTGAATGTTTTCATTTTTAGATAAGCTTTACCAGTTGTTTGCCGAAGTTCTGCCCTTGCAGCAGGCCCATGAATGCTTGCGGCGCGGCCGCGAGGCCGTCCGCTACCGATTCCCGGTATTTGATCTGGTGATTGGCGACCAGCACCGCCAGCTCCTGCAAGCCCTGCTGCCAGAACTCCATATGCTCGGTGACGATGAAGCCGCGCAGCATCAGGCGGTTGATCAGCAGCAGGCGCGAATTCTTGATCGGCATCTCCTGGCCGTTGAAGCCGGCGATCAGGCCGCACAAGGCCACGCGGGCGAAGGGATTGGTGCGCGCCAGCGCCGCGTCCAGGCAGGCGCCGCCGACGTTTTCAAAGATCGCGTCGACGCCGTCCGGCGTGGCGGCGGCCAGGTCGGCGTCCAGCTTGCCGGCCTTGTAGTCGACACAGGCATCGAAGCCCAGCTGCTTGACCACGTACTCGCACTTCTCCGGCCCGCCGGCGATGCCGACCACGTGGCATCCGCGCAGCCGCGCCAGTTGCCCGACCACGCTGCCGACCGCGCCGCTGGCGGCCGACACCACCACCGTGTCGCCGGCGCCGGCCTCCAGGATTTGATGGAAGCCGTACCACGCCGCCATGCCCGGCATGCCGACCACGCCCAGGTAGGCCGACAGCGGAATGCGGGTGGTGTCGAGCTTGCGCAGCAGCACGCCGTCGGACACGCCCATCTCGGCCCAGCCCAGCATGCCGCCGACCGAGTCGCCGGCTTTAAAATAGTCGTTGCGCGACGCCAGCACCTGGCCCACGGTGCCGCCTATCATGGTCTCGTCCAGCGCTTGCGAAGTGGCGTAGCTCTTGGCCGCGCTCATGCGCCCGCGCATGTACGGATCCAGCGACAGGTAATGATTGCGGATCAGCACCTCGCCGTCGGCCAGCTCGGGCACATCCACCGTCTCCAGCCGGAAGTTCTCCACCGCCACCGGGCCGCGCGGACGCGCCGCCAGCACGATGCGCCGGTAGGTCTTGGGGATATCGGTCATGGTCAGACCGCCGACACGCCGCCGTCCACCGCCAGGATCTGGCCGGTGATGTGCTTGCCGGCGTCGGAGGCGAACAGCACCGCCGCGCCTTTCAAGTCTTCGTCGTCGCCCAGGCGGCCCAGCGGCGCATCCTTGGACAGTTCGTCCGGCCCCAGCTTCTCCAGCAAGCCCTTGGTCATCTTCGACGGGAAGAAGCCCGGCGCCAGCGCGTTGACGGTGATGCCATGACGGCCCCACTCGCCCGCCAGCGTGCGCGTGAAGTTGACCAGCGCGCCTTTCGAGGTGTTGTAGGCGATGGTCTGCATGGTGCCCGGCGGATTGCCGGCCAGGCCGGCGATCGAGGCGATGTTGATGATGCGGCCGTAGCCGCGCGGGATCATCGAACGCTTGCCCACCAGTTGCGACACCAGGAAGATGCTGCGGATGTTCAGGTTCATCACCTTGTCCCACGCCTCGAGGGGATGGTCTTCGGCCGGCGCGCCCCAGCTGGCGCCGGCGTTGTTGATCAGGATGTCGATATGGCCGAGGTGGGCCAGCGCGGCCGTCACCAGCGCGTCCGCGTGCGCATCCTGCGACAGGTCGGCGGCGATGGCGTGGGCGTTGATGCCGTGGCCGGTCAGGAAGGCCACCGCTTCATCCAGGTCCGCCTGCTTGCGCGAGGAGATGACGACTTTGGCGCCCTGCTCGCCCAGCGCCAGCGCCATTTGCAGGCCCAGTCCGCGCGAACCGCCGGTGATCAGCGCGGTCTTGCCGGCCAGGGAAAACAATTCTTGAGTTGTACGCATTGCGGTGTCCTTAACTGTTAGATTTCGTAGTCCATGCACTGGCGCGCATCGCGCACCGCGACGAAGAAGGGTTTCATGGCCACGTGATCGGGATGGTTCTGGTATTCGTCCAGCGCGGCCTTGTCGGTGAATTCGGAGTACAGCATCACGTCATAGGTCGCCTCCAGGCCGGGTTGGGCCACGACGGCCTCCAGCTTGAGCAGGCCGGGCACCAGGCCGATGCATCCGTCCAGCAGCGCCTTCATCTTGGCCGCGTTGGTGGCGCGGTCGGCGCCTTCGGCATGGTCCTTCAGTTTCCACATTACGATGTGCTTGATCATCTGGTCTCGCTTTCGTTATCGCTTGTCTAGAACCACGCGTCGCGCATGTCGAGCGTGGTGGTGTCTATGCTGGCCAGCAGTTCCAGTTGCTGTTCGACTTTCGGCAGTTCCCAGTGGAAGAAGTAGCGGCAGGCTTGCAGCTTGCCGCGATAGAAATCGGGGTCGCCGGTTTCCAGCGCGGCAGCGGCCAGCAAGGCTTGCTGCAGCCAGATCCAGGCGACCACCACGTGGCCGACCGCCTCCAGGTACAGGCTGGCGTTGGCCAGGGTTTTATTCAGGTCGCCGGCAGCATACAGCTTTTGGGTGACGAGTTCCACTGCCTGCCATGCGGCATCCAATGCGTCGGCGTGCGCCAGCAGTTCCTTGCTGATGCCGGCCAGCTCAGGCGATACAACATCCGGCGCGCCGACGCTGCCGCGCACCTTGCGTACCGTCTTGCGCAGCTCGGCGCCGAAAGCCTTGAACAGCGCGCCGTCCTGCACGGTGGCCTTGCGGCCCAGCAGGTCGAGGCCATGGATGCCGTGCGTGCCTTCGTGGATGGCGTTCAGGCGATTGTCGCGGTAGAACTGCTCGACGTTGTATTCCCGCGTGTAGCCGTAGCCGCCATGCACCTGGATCGCCAGGCTGTTGGCCTCCACGCACCATTGCGACGGCCACGATTTGGTGATCGGCGTCAGGAAATCCAGCAGCCGCGCCGCATGCTCGCGGGCTTCCGGCGTTTCGGCGCCGTGCTGTTCGTCGACCAGGCGGGCGCTGTACAGCACAAGGCCGAGGCCGCCTTCAACATAAGCCTTCTGGGCCAGCAGCATGCGCCGGACATCGGTGTGTTCAATGATCGGCAGTTGCGGCTGGGCCGGATCTTTTTGCGCCGGATGGCGGCCTTGCGGACGGTTGCGGGCGTAGTCCAGCGCATGCAGATAGCCGGTGTAGCCCAGCACCGCTGCACCCAGGCCGACGCCGATGCGCGCCTCGTTCATCATGTGGAACATATTGGCCAGGCCCTGGTGCGGCTTGCCGACCAGGTAGCCGACGGCGCCGCCCTTGCCTTGCGGCTGGAACTTGCCTTCGCCAAAGTTGAGCAGGCAATTGCTGGTGCCGCGGTTGCCCATCTTGTGGTTCAGGCCGGCCAGCACGACGTCGTTGCGCTCGCCGAGGCTGCCGTCTTCGTGGACCAGGAACTTGGGCACGATGAACAGCGAGATGCCTTTGACGCCCGGGATCAGCTTGCCGTCCGGACCGGGGATCTTGGCCAGCACCAGGTGCACGATGTTATCCGACAGCTCGTGCTCGCCGGCCGAGATCCACATCTTGTTGCCGCTCAGGCGGTACTGGCGTTCACCATCCTCGCCGGCTTGCGGATCGGGCACGGCGCGGCTGGTGATGTCGGACAGGCTGGAACCGGCCTGCGGCTCCGACAGGCACATGGTGCCGAAAAAGCGGCCGGCGAACATCGGATCGACATAGCGCCGCACCTGTTCCGGCGTGCCGCACTTGAGCAGGGTGTTGGCGCTGCTCATGGTGAGGAAGGTGTAGGCGCTGGTGGCCACGTTGGCCGCCGTGAAGTACGAGGCCAGCACCTTCTCCACCACCACCGGCAGCTGCATGCCGCCGCGCTCGAAGTCCTGCCCGGCCGCCATCAGGCCGGCGGCGGAGAAGGCGTCGAGCGCCGTCTTCACCTCAGGTATGATCTTGACGCTCAGGCAGCGCTCGCCAGGCACCGCGTGCGGCTCCTGGTTGTCGCTCTTCTTGTTGTGCGGCGCGAACAGCTCGGTGGCGAGCTGCTCGGCCGTATCGATGGCGGCATCGAAGCTTTCGCGGTTGTGGTCCTGGAAGCGGGCGCGCCGCGTCAGCGCCTCCGCATCCAGCCATTCATACAGCATGAAGGCGATGTCGCGGCGCGACAGCAGAAGGGACGGCATGGCTTACACCACTTCGAACAGGCCCGCCGCTCCCTGGCCGCCACCAATGCACATGGTGACGACCACATATTTAACGCCACGGCGCTTGCCTTCCAGCAGCGCATGGCCGGTCAGGCGCGCGCCAGACACGCCGTACGGGTGGCCGACGGCGATCGCGCCGCCGTTCACGTTCAGGCGGTCCATCGGGATGCCGAGCGTGTCGGCGCAGTACAGCACCTGCACGGCAAACGCTTCGTTTAACTCCCACAGGCCGATGTCCTCGACCTTCAGGCCGGCCTTCTTCAGCAGTTTGGGAATCGCGAACACCGGGCCGATGCCCATTTCGTCCGGCTCGCAGCCGGCGACGGCGAAACCGCGGAAGATGCCCAGCGGCTGCAGGCCCTTGGCGGCCGCGGTCTGCGCGCTCATCACGATCGACATCGAGGCGCCGTCCGAGAACTGGCTGGCATTGCCGGCGCTGATGACGCCGCCCGGCATGGCACTGCGGATCTTCGACACCGCTTCATAAGTCGTGTCGGCGCGGATGCCTTCATCGGCCGAGATCGTCACTTCCCTGGTCAGCAGCATGCCGCTGGCCTTGTCGGCCACGCCCATGGTGGTGGTCATCGGCACGATCTCGGCATCGAAGCGGCCGGCGGCCTGGGCGGCGGCGGCGCGCTGCTGGCTCTGCACGCCGTATTCGTCCTGGCGCTCGCGGCTGATGTTGTAGCGCTTGGCCACGGTTTCCGCCGTCTGCAGCATCGGCCAGTAGATTTCCGGCTTGTGCTGCGACAGCCAGACTTCCTTGTACATGTGCATATTCATTTCCTGCTGCACGCAGGAGATCGATTCCACGCCGCCGGCGGCGTAGATGTCGCCTTCGCCGGCGATGATGCGCTGGGCGGCGGTGGCGATGGTCTGCAGGCCGGACGAGCAGAAACGGTTGATGGTCATGCCGCCGGTGGTCACCGGGCAGCCGCCGCGGATGGCGATCTGGCGCGCGATGTTGCCGCCGGTGGCGCCCTCGGGGTTGGCGCAGCCGATCAGCACGTCTTCCACTTCGCCTGCTTCGATGCCCGCGCGGCTGATCGCCGCTTGCAGCGCATGGCCGCCCAGGGTGGCGCCATGCGTCATGTTGAACGCGCCTTTCCACGACTTGGCCAAACCAGTACGGGCGGTTGAAACAATGACGGCGTCGATCATGAAAGTCTCCTATGAGTGGGTGTTTTTAGTGAATCCAGAATAGCATATTTTAGTACGGTCGTTCGCAAATATTTATGTAAGGTTCATGTAAGTTTGGAGCAAGCTTTGTGTAAGGTTCACGCGGCACACTGCGCACAAGCTGACGGAAATGTAACTATCTCGGCTGGGGAAATTCAAAAAAATTACAGGAGATATAAATGACGACAACATCAGGCACTGCCGATCCGCGCAACCTGCCCAAGTCCGGCGCGATCACGCCGGAAGAACGCAAGGTGATCTTTGCGTCCTCGCTGGGGACGATTTTCGAGTGGTACGATTTCTATCTGTACGGCTCGCTCGCGCCTATCATCGCCAAGCAGTTCTTCATCGGCGACCCGACCACCACCTTTATTTTTGCGCTGCTGGCATTTGCAGCGGGCTTCATTGTGCGCCCATTCGGCGCGCTGGTGTTCGGCCGCCTCGGCGACATGATCGGCCGTAAATACACCTTCCTGATCACCATCCTGATCATGGGCGCCTCGACCTTCATTGTCGGCCTGCTACCCGGCCATGAAGCGATCGGCATCGCCGCGCCTATCATCCTGGTCTCGCTGCGCATCCTGCAAGGCCTGGCGCTGGGCGGCGAATACGGCGGCGCAGCCACCTACGTGGCCGAGCACGCACCGAACGGCAAGCGCGGCTCCTTCACCGCCTGGATCCAGACCACGGCAACGCTGGGCCTGTTCCTGTCGCTGCTGGTGATCCTGGGTACCCGCACCGCCATCGGCGAAAAAGAGTTCGCGGCCTGGGGCTGGCGCGTGCCGTTCCTGGTGTCGGTGCTGCTGCTGGGCGTATCGGTGTGGATCCGCCTGTCGATGAATGAATCGCCGGCGTTCGCCAAGATGAAGGCCGAAGGCCGCACCTCGAAAGCACCGCTGAGCGAAGCATTCGGCCAATGGCGCAACCTGAAAGTGGTGATCCTGGCGCTGGTCGGCCTGACGATGGGCCAGGCCGTGGTGTGGTACACCGGCCAGTTCTACGCACTGTTCTTCATGACGCAAGTGCTGAAGATCGACGGCGCCAACGCCAACATCCTGACCGCCATTTCGCTGGCGCTGGCCACCCCGTTCTTCATCTTCTTCGGCATGCTGTCCGACAAAGTGGGCCGCAAATGGATCATCCTGGGCGGCTGCGTGCTGGCCGCGGCAACCTACTTCCCGCTGTTCGGCGCGCTGACCCACTACGGCAATCCGGCACTGGAAACCGCGCTGCAGAACTCGCCGGTGGTGGTGATCGCCGACCAGGAATCGTGCCACTTCCAGTTCAACCTGACTGGCCAGAAGAAATTCCCGTCCTCGTGCGATATCGCGACCGGCATGTTGTCGCTGGCCTCGGTCAACTACACCACGCAGGCCGGCCCGGCGGGCAGCGTTGCCAAGATCAAGATCGGCGACAAGGAAATCACTTCCTTCAACGCGACCATGACACCCGACGGCCTGAACTTCGACAAGGCCAGCAAGGAAACCGAAGCGGCACTGAAGAAGGAAGTCGGCGCCGCCATCAAGGGCGCGGGCTATCCCGCCAAGGCTGACGAGACGCAGATGAACAAGCCGATGATGGTGGGCGTGCTGTTCATCCTGGTGCTGTATGTGACCATGGTGTACGGTCCGATCGCCGCCATGCTGGTCGAGATGTTCCCGACCCGCATACGCTACACCTCGATGTCCCTGCCTTACCACATCGGTAACGGCTGGTTCGGCGGCCTGCTGCCGACCATCTCGTTCGCGCTGGTGGCGTTCAAGGGCGACATCTACTACGGCCTGTGGTATCCGATCATCATCGCCCTGATCACGGCCGTGATCGGCGCGCTGTTCGTCGCTGAGACCAAGGACAACAACATTTACGCCAACGACTAAGCTTCTGGGCCTAGCCCGCAATAGCCGCCAGCGATGGCGGCTATTTTTTTTGAACGGCCATAAAAAAGCCGCCAAATATGGCGGCCGAGGCGCTTAAACGAGAAAGCGTGAATCTTTCGAATTTGGTATGAAGCATCGACGCCAAGCTGCCCGGCACAGCTCAAAGGCTGGCTACGAATCGCAAAGTATCGGGGAAGTGATGGACTCTGCCACTAAGGGCGGGATATGACACGCTTCATGTTAGCCTCCACAAAAACGATGGTTAGTAACGTGCTACTCACGCTGCAACTCGAACCGTTTTTTAGGGCTTCGAAGGTTTGTTTGATGCTATATGGAAAGTATAGTCCGTTTTTTTGAAAATACTCACACCCCGGCAAATTTATTTTGGGGTGTGAGTTTTTCCCAACATCAACTATTAAAGCCCTTGCCCTCGTCGGCCAGCTTGACTAGCAGCGGCGCCGGCTTCCAGGCGCTGCCCTGGTGGCCCTGGGCGTATTTGTTGATCGCCGCCAGCACGTTCGGCAAGCCCACCGTGTCGGCGTAGAACATCGGGCCGCCGCGGAACAGCGGGAAGCCGTAGCCGGTCAGGTAGACCATGTCGATGTCCGACGCGCGCAGCGCGATGCCCTCTTCCAGGATGTGCGCCGCTTCGTTGACCATCGAGTACACCAGGCGCTCGATAATCTCCTGGTCGCTGATCTTGCGGCGCGCCACGCCGATATCGGCCGAGTGCTGCACGATCATGGCGTTGACCTGCTCGTTCGGATAAGCCTTGCGGTCGCCTGCCTTGTAGTCGTACCAGCCGGCGCCGGTTTTCTGGCCGTAGCGGCCCATCTCACACAGCAGGTCGGCGGTCTTGGAGTAGCTGATTTCCGGCTTCTCCACATAGCGGCGCTTGCGGATGGCCCAGCCGATGTCGTTGCCGGCGAGGTCGCCCATGCGGAACGGCCCCATGGCGAAGCCGAACTTCTCGACCGCCTTGTCGACCTGCTCCGGCAAGGCGCCCTCTTCCAGCAGGAAGCCGGCCTGGCGGCTGTACTGCTCGATCATGCGGTTGCCGATGAAGCCGTCGCACACGCCCGACACCACGCCGGTCTTCTTGAGTTTCTTGGACAGCGCCAGCGCGGTGGCCAGCACGTCCTTGCCGGTCTGCGCGCCGCGCACGATTTCCAGCAGCTTCATCACGTTGGCGGGGCTGAAGAAGTGGGTGCCGATCACGTCTTGCGGACGCTTGGTGAAGCCGGCGATCTGGTTCAAGTCCAGGGTCGAGGTGTTGGAGGCCAGGATGGCGCCCGGCTTCATCACTTCGTCCAGCTTGCGGAACACGGCTTCCTTGACGCCCATTTCCTCGAACACGGCTTCGACCACGATATCGGCCTGGCCGATGTCTTCATACGCCAGCGTGCCGCTGACCAGGGCCATGCGCTGGTCGAACTTCTCCTGCGTCAGCTTGCCCTTCTTCATGGTGTTTTCATAGTTCTTGCGGATCGTGGCCAGGCCCTTGTCCAGCGCTTCCTGTTTGGTCTCCAGCATGATGACCGGGATGCCGGCGTTGAGGAAGTTCATGGCGATGCCGCCGCCCATGGTGCCGGCGCCGATCACGGCGGCCTGCTTGATGGCGCGCACCGGCGTATCGGCCGGCACGTCGGGCACCTTGCTGGCGACGCGCTCGGCGAAGAAGGCGTGGCGCAGCGCCTTCGATTCGGTGGTCTGGATCAGGTGCAGGAAGCGTTCGCGTTCGAACTTCATGCCGTCTTCGAACTTCATCGTGACCGAGGCGGCCACCGTTTCCACGCACTCCAGCGGCGCCGGGAACGGGCCGGACATGGCCTTGACGGTGTTGCGCGAGAATTGCAGGAAGGCTTCGTGGTTCGGGTAGTCAACTTTGCGGTCGCGCACTTTCGGCAGCGGACGCGCATCGGCGATGGTCTCGGCAAAGGCCACGGCCGAACTGACCAGGTCGGCGTCGGCGGCGAACACGGCGTCGAACAGCGCGGTGTTGGCCAGCTTGTCGGACAGCACCGGCGTGCCCGAGACGATCATGTTCAACGCCATTTCCAGGCCCAGCACGCGCGGCAGGCGCTGCGTGCCGCCGGCGCCCGGCAGCAGGCCCAGCTTGACTTCCGGCAGCGCGATCTGTGCGCCCGGCATCGCCACGCGGTAGTGGCAGCCCAGCGACAGCTCCAGCCCGCCGCCCATGCAGACGGTGTGGATGGCGGCGACCACCGGCTTGGTCGAGCTTTCGGCGGTGGCGATCAGCGTGTGCAGACTGGGCTCGCTCAGCGCTTTCGGCGAATTGAATTCCTTGATGTCGGCGCCGCCCGAGAAGGCCTTGCCGGCGCCGGTGATGACGATGGCCTTGACGGCGTCGTCCGCCAGCGCCTGCTGAATGCCCTTGACCGCCGCAGTGCGGGTGGCCAGGCCCAGGCCGTTGACCGGCGGATTGTTCAGCGTGATGACGGCAACCGTGCCGCGGACTTGATATTCAGCAGTCATGTCTCTTCCTTATGTTTTAGTGGAGCTTTAATAAGATCGTCAGCCCACTCACTATACCGCATAAAAGAACGGTCGTATTATTATTTTTAGCGACGTCACGACATGGTACAGGACGGGGTGGCAGCATGCGTGGCGCTAGGTTAAAGTAGCGCCATGCCGGCAGCCGCCGGCCATGCCAATCTTGAGGTCAACCATGTCTATTTCCCGCCGCGCCGTCGCCCTGCTGCTCCCCTTGACGCTGGCCGCAGCCAGCGCCTATGCGCTCTCGCTGGCCGATCTGAGCAACCAGGACGCCACCGGCGGGCTCAAGGCGGCGCTGGACAAAGGCTCGTCGCTGGCTGTGGCCAAGCTGGGCGCGGAGAACGGCTTCCTCAACAACGAGAAGGTGCGCATCCCGTTGCCGAAGATCCTGGAACAGGCGCGTCCGCTGCTGAAGATGACCGGCAAGGGCCAGCAGCTCGACGACCTGGTGGTGCAGATGAACCACGCGGCCGAGGCGGCGGTGCCGATGGCCAAGCCGCTGCTGGTGGACGCCGTCAAGTCCATGAGCATCACCGACGCCAAGAACATCCTGACCGGCGGCGACACCTCGGTGACCGATTTCTTCCGCGAGAAGACCGCGCCGAAACTGGCGCTGCAGTTCCTGCCGATCGTGAAAAAGGTCACCGACCGCTCCGACCTGGCCAACAAGTACAACACCGCGATGGCGATGGCGCCCAAGCTGGGCGTGCTGGCCAAGGAACAGACCACAGTCGAAGGCTACGTCACCCAGCGCGCGCTGGACGGCCTGTACACGATGATAGGCGAAGAAGAAAAAGCCATCCGCGCCGATCCGCTCGGCGCCGGTAGCAAGCTGATCGGCAAGGTGTTCGGCGCCCTCAAGTAACAGCAGTTCTCCTGCCTCAGCCCGGTTCGCCGGGTTTTTTTTTGTCTTGATGTCTCGCCCGCCATCGCTTAATATAGATAGGTAGCCTACCTATATTGAATGCCATGACCAAAGAAACCCCGATACCCAAGGACGCCATCGCGCTGGCCGACGAGTTGAGAGCGGCGCTGCATCATGTGTTCCGCCGCATCCGCCAGGAGGGCGACAGCGATCCGCATGGCCTGAGCTTGCAACACAAACTGCTGCTATCGACCATCAGCCGGACGCCCGGCATCGGCGTGGCCGAACTGGCGCGCATGGAAAAGCTGCGCGGCCCGACCATGAGCGGCCACATCAAGGCGCTGGAAAACGCCGGCCTGGTGCGGCGCGACGCGCCCAATCCCGAGGATCGCCGCCGCGTCGGCCTGCAGCTCACGCCGCAAGGCGCGGCGGTGATCGAAGATATCCGCAGCCGTCGTCTCGACTGGCTGGCCCGCAAGCTGGCGCAGTTGCAGCCGGAAGGCGCGCAGGCGCTGCGCGCAGCCATCCAATACCTCAACGAGATCGGCGAATGACGATGCAGACAGAAAATCATCCGGTGACGGTCAGGGAAATCCGCGCCATCTACATGGGACTGGTCATCATGATCGGCCTGGCCGCGCTGGACCAGAGCATCGTGGCGACCGCGCTGCCGCGCATCGTATCCGACCTGGGCGGCATGGCCCACCTGTCGTGGGTGGTGACGGCCTACATGCTGGCGTCCACCGCCACCATGCCGCTGTACGGCAAGCTCAGCGACCAGTACGGCCGCAAACCCTTGCTGTACACGGCCATCATCACCTTCCTGATCGGCTCGGCCCTGTGCGGGCTGGCGCAGAATATGACCGAGCTGATCGTCTTCCGCGCGATCCAGGGCATGGGCGCGGGCGGTTTCCTGCCGCTGGCGCAGATCGTCATCGGCGACCTGATACCGCCGGCCGAACGGGGCAAGCGGCAAGGCAGCATCGCCGCCGTGTACGCCGTCACCAGCGTGCTCGGGCCGGTGGTGGGCGGCCTGCTGACGAGTTGGCTGTCGTGGCACTGGATCTTCTACGTCAACCTGCCGATGGGTGCGCTGGCCCTGTATGTGATCTCCAAATCCCTGCACCACACCAGCCCGCACCGCGAACACAAGATCGACTACCTGGGCTCGGTGCTGCTGACCGGCGGCGTCACGGCGGCGCTGCTGGTGCTGGCTTTGGGCGGCACGCAATGGCCCTGGAATTCCGATGAAGTGAAATACCTGAGTGCGCTGGCGGTGGCGCTGACGGCCGCCCTGCTGTGGCATGTGCGGCGCGTGCCGGAGCCGGTGCTGCCGCCGGACCTGTTCCACAATCGCGTGTTCAACATCGCCAGCGTGGTGCTGGCGCTGACCTTCGTCGGCATGATGGGTTCGAGCGTGTTCTTCCCGTTGCTGTTCCAGATGGTGATGGGCGTCAGCCCGGCCAATTCGGGCCTGCTGACGATGCCGATGATGGTTGGCCTGGTGATCGCCTCGTCGTTCAACGGCCGTGTGCTGGCCAGGTCCGGCGGCCGTTACAAGCCGGCACAGACCGTGGGCCTGAGCCTGGCGACCGTGTCGTTCGCCGTGCTGGCCTGGGGCATCGCGCACTCGGCGGGCTACCTGGTGCTGGAACCGGCCATCTTCGTGTTGGGCGCCGGGCTCGGCCTGGTGATGCCCAACATGACGATGGCGGTGCAGAACGCCCTGCCCGCCACGCGGCGCGGCGTCGGCACGGCGATGCTGGCGTTCTTCCGCTCGCTTGGCGGACTGATAGGCGTGACCGGTTCCGGCGCGATCCTGGCGCAGCGCCTGCACGGACAAGCCGCGACGGCCGACATCTATCGCCACGCCATCGCCAGCATTTTCACCACTGGCACGGTGCTGGTGGGCCTGGGCTTGCTGATGCTGATGTTCCTGCCGGAGCTGCCGATGGCCGCCCACCCCACCGTCAAAAAATAGGAGACCCCATGCAATTTCTCGCGCATTTCTTTACCGGCGCCTTCCTGTGCAATGCCCTGCCGCATTTGGCGGCGGGCTTGCAAGGGCAGACTTTTCCGACGCCGTTCGCCAAGCCGCGCGGCGTCGGCCACTCGTCGCCGCTGCTCAACGTGCTATGGGGGTTCGCCAATCTGCTGGCATCCATGGCATTGCTGGCCAATTTCCCGTTAGCCCTGGCATGGACAGCCGACTTGGGCGCAGCCTGCCTGGGCGCCGTGCTGCTGGGCGTGTATCTGGCGCTGCATTTCGGCAGGGTTCAGGCGGTCGGCAAGCGATAGTCCCGGTACTGCTCGCGCAGCTTGTTTTTCTGGATCTTGCCGGTGCCACCGACCGGCAGCGCATCGGCAAACACCACGTCGTCGGGCAACCACCATTTGGCGACCTTGCCCTGGAAGTGGGCCAGCAGGTCATCGCGCTTGAGTTCCTGGCCCGGCCGCACCACCACCACCAGCAGCGGCCGCTCATCCCACTTTGGATGGGCAACCCCGATGCAGGCCGCCTGCATCACCGCCGGGTGCGACATGGCGACGTTCTCCAGGTCGATGGTGCCTATCCATTCGCCGCCGGACTTGATGACGTCCTTGCTGCGGTCGGTGATCTGCATGAAGCCGTCGGCATCGATGGTGGCCACGTCGCCGGTCGGGAACCAGCCGTCTTCCAGCACGTCGCCGCCTTCGCCCTTGAAGTAGCGCGAGATGATCCACGGCCCCTTGACCATCAGGTGCCCGTAGCTGACGCCGTCCCAAGGCAGTTCCTTGCCATCGTCGTCGGTGATCTTCATGTCGACGCCGTAGATGGCATGGCCCTGCTTCTGCAAAATCTTGCGCTGTTCTTCCTGGCCCATTTGCAGATGCTTGGTCAGCAGGCCGCCGGTAGTGCCCAGCGGCGACATTTCCGTCATGCCCCAGGCATGGACCACCTCGACGTCGAACTCGTCGATCAACGTGGCCATCATCGCGGGCGGGCAGGCCGAGCCGCCGATCACGGTGCGGCGGAAGGATGAGAACTTCAGCTTGTTCTGCAGCGCGTAGTTGATCAGGCCCAGCCACACAGTCGGCACGCCAGCCGAGAACGTGACCTGTTCTTTTTCCATCAATTCGTAGACCGACTTGCCGTCCAGCGCCGGACCGGGGAAGACCATCTTGGCGCCCGACAGCGGCACCGAATACGGCAAGCCCCAAGCGTTGACGTGGAACATCGGCACCACCGGCATCACCGTATCGCGCGAAGAGACGTTGAGCGCATTCGGCATGGCGGAGCCGTAAGCGTGCAGCACGGTCGAACGGTGCGAGTACAGCGCGCCCTTGGGATTGCCGGTGGTGCCGGAGGTGTAGCACAGCGTGCAGGCCGAATTCTCGTCGAACAGCGGCCATGCATACTCGGGCGAATGGGAATTGATCAGGTCTTCGTAGCACAACAGGTTCGGGATCTTGGTCTCGGCCGGCATGCGGTCGGCGCCGCCGAACAGAATGAAACCCTTGATGCCCGTGCACAGCGGCGCGAACGCTTCCACCAGCGGCAGGAAGCAGAAATCAAACATCAGGTACTGGTCTTCGGCATGGTTGCAGATGTAGGCCAGCTGGTCGGGATGCAGGCGCGGGTTCAACGTGTGCAACACGGCGCCCGAGCCGGACACGCCGTAATAGGCCTCCATGTGCCGATAGCCGTTCCAGGCCAGCGTGGCGACGCGGTCGCCCATGCGCACGCCCAACCCGTGCAAGGCGTTGGCCAGGCGCTTGGCGCGCTGCTGGCAATCGCGGAAGGTATAGCGGTGCAGGTCGCCCTCAACCCGCTGCGAAACGATCTCGCTGTTGGCGTAATGCCGCGCGGCGAAGTCCAGGATGCTGGACACGAGCAGCGGCTGATTCATCATCTGGCCCATCAGCGGACTCTGTGGATACATGTATGCGGGCTCCTGGAAAAGTTGACTTTATAGGAATGAGTTTGGTATGCCCGCACAAAGACCGTCAATGCATTTCGATGCTGCACCGCAGCAGCCGTCCGCTGCGGTAAAATCGCAAGATCACGCCCTGCGGGGCCTTACTGCGAAACGGGAACTGCTATTACTGCCTCTAAACTGCCGCTGGACAACTCCTTCGCGTCCCTGCCGCCCGCTTTTTACACCCGCCTGATGCCCACGCCGCTGCCGGCGCCCTATCTGGTTGCCGTCAGCGCGCCGGCCGCTGCGCTGGTCGGGCTGACGCCTGACCAGGTCGCCGACAGTCTCGACGTCCTGGCTGGCAACGCCGCGCCCGAGCGCGCGCTGCCGCTGGCCGCCGTGTATTCCGGCCACCAGTTCGGCGTCTGGGCCGGCCAGCTGGGCGACGGCCGCGCCATGTTGTTCGGCGACGTCGCCACCGCCGAAGGGCCGATGGAACTGCAATGGAAAGGCGCCGGCCTGACGCCCTACTCGCGCATGGGCGATGGCCGCGCCGTGCTGCGCTCGTCGATCCGCGAGTTCCTGTGCTCGGAAGCGATGCACGGCCTGGGCATCCCGACCTCGCGCGCGCTGTCGGTAGCCGGTTCGGACCAGGGCGTGATGCGCGAGACGGTGGAAACCTCGGCCGTGGTGGTGCGCATGGCGCCCACTTTCGTACGCTTCGGTTCGTTCGAGCACTGGTTCTACCGCAACAAGAACGACGAGCTCAAGCAGCTGGCCGACTACGTCATCGACCGTTTTTATCCGGAGTTACGTGCGGAAGCCAATCCTTACAAGGCATTCCTGGCCGAAGTAACGCGCCGCACCGCGCATATGATCGCCCACTGGCAGGCGGTGGGCTTCATGCACGGCGTGATGAACACCGATAATATGTCCATCCTCGGCCTGACGCTGGACTACGGCCCGTTCGGCTTCATGGAAGCCTTTGATTCCGATCATATCTGCAACCACACCGACCAGCAGGGCCGCTATTCCTACGCCAACCAGCCGCAGGTGGGCCACTGGAATTGCTACGCGCTGGGCCAGGCGCTGCTGCCTCTGATCGGCGAAGTCGACGAAACCCAGGCCGCGTTGGACATCTACCAGCCCGAATTCGCCGCCAAGATGGACGAACTGCTGCACGCCAAGCTGGGCTTGACCTTGCTGGCCAAGCACAGCGAGGCCGATCGGGCGCTATTTGACGCCATGTTCGCGCTGATGCAAGCCAACAGCGTCGATTTCACCCTCTTCTTCCGCCGACTGAGCGGTTTGAAGTCGACCGATGCCAGCGGCGACGAGCCGCTGCGCGATCTGTTCATCGAGCGTACGGCCTTCGACGCCTGGGCCACGCAGTACCGCGCCCGCCTGCAAGCCGAGGGCAGCGACGACACCGTGCGCAAGCTTGCGATGGATCAGGTCAACCCCAAATACGTGCTGCGTAACTACCTGGCGCAAGTTGCCATTGAAAAAGCACAAAATAAGGACTTTACTGAAGTGGAGCGTTTGCTGTCAGTTTTGCAGCGTCCATACGACGAACAGCCTGAGCACGATCAATACGCCGCCTTGCCCCCAGACTGGGCAAGCCATCTCGAAGTAAGCTGTTCTTCTTAAGCGAGCACTAAGTCATGAGCAATAAAGTTAGCAAACCCGACGCCGAATGGCGCGCCATGCTGGACCCTATGGAATATCAAGTCACGCGGCATGCGGCCACCGAACGCGCTTTTACCGGCAAGTTCTGGGATCACCACGAACACGGCATCTACACCTGCGTTTGCTGCGACACGCCCCTGTTCCGGTCCGACGCCAAATTCGATTCCGGCTGCGGCTGGCCGAGCTACTTTGAAGCGCTCGATCCGGCCAATGTCATTGAAAAAACCGACCGCACCCATGGTATGCTGCGCACCGAAATCATTTGCGCGGTATGCGACGCCCATCTGGGCCATGTGTTCCCGGACGGCCCGCCGCCAACCGGATTGCGCTACTGCATCAATTCGGCTTCGCTGCGCTTCGATCCACAATAACGTTTGAGACACCATGAAATTTCTGTTCGACCTGATTCCGGTGCTGCTGTTCTTCGCTTCCTACAAGCTGTCCGGATGGAACGCCGAGGCGTCCCAGCACTTCATCAACACCTACCTGAGCGGCATCGTCTCCGGCGGCACGGTGACGCCGGACCAAGCGCCGATCGTGATCGCCACGCTGATCGGCATCCTGGCGACGATGGCGCAGATCGCCTACATCAAGCTGCGCGGCCGCAAGGTCGACTTCCTGCTGTGGTTCTCGCTCACCATGTTTGTATTCTTCGGCGGCCTGACCATTTACCTGCACGATGAAGATTTCATCAAATGGAAACTGAGCATCGTCTATTGGTTCTTTGCATCCGGCCTGCTGATAAGCGAATTCGTCTTTAAAAAGAATCTGATGCGCAAGTCGATGGAAGAGATCATCCAATTGCCGGACCTGATCTGGAGCCGTCTGAACCTGGCCTGGATCAGTTTCTTTGTCGCAATGGGCTTCCTGAACTGGTATCTCGCCTTCGTCTTGTTTAAAGGCGACACCAGTTCGTGGGTCAACTTTAAAGCGTTTGGTTCGACCGCGATCATGTTTGTGTTTATCATCGGCCAGACCATCTATCTGTCGCGCCACATGAAGGATGAAGCATGACCGATACCCGTATGGAGCGCATGCGCAGCCGCTTCCAGGCCGCCCTGGCGCCGCTGGAACTGACGCTGGACGACGACTCGGCGCTGCACGCCGGCCATGCCGGCGCCGCCTCGGGTGGGGGGCATTACAACGTTCGAATTGTTTCGTTACAATTCGAAGGGCTCAAACTCGTCACAAGACATCGACTCGTGTATGATTCCGTGCACGATATGATGCATAAAGAAATTCATGCATTGGCCATTACCGCATTGGCTCCGTCCGAAGTATGATGTAGCGCTTGGTCTGGAAACGGTCGCTATCGGTTTCAAAATAATTGAACACAAAGACTGATAGCCGATCCAACTCCTGCCCAGGCAATTTCGCTAAAACTTTCCCCTTACAGGAATTAATAATGACTTTCAAGCCAGCCAGTTTGCTGATTGCACTTCTCGCCGTTGCCGCCGTACCTGCATTCGCACAAAACGTTGCCGTAGTTAATGGCAAAGCCATCCCAACCTCGCGCGTGGACGCTGTGGTCAAGCAAGTTGTCGCCCAAGGCCAGCAGCCTGATTCGCCTCAGCTGCGCGATCTGATCAAGAAAGACCTGATCGGCCGTGAAGTGATGATGCAGGAAGCGGAAAAACAAGGCTTCGGTAAAGATGCAGCGGTCAAGACGCAAATCGAAAACGCTCGCCAGGCCATCATCGTCAACGCACTGGTCGGCGACTACATGAAGAAGAACCCAGTTTCGGACGCGGACATCAAGGCCGAATACGACCGCTTCGTGGCTCAGAACGGCGACAAGGAATACCACGTCCGCCACATCATGCTGGCCACCGAAGCTGAAGCGAACGACGTGATCGCCAAGATCAAAGGCGGCGCCAAGTTTGAAGAACTGGCAAAAGCATCGAAAGACACCGGTTCCGCAGCTAATGGCGGCGATCTGGATTGGGCAGTACCATCGTCCTTCCCACCGGCGTTCTCGGCCGCTTTCGTTGGCCTGCAAAAGGGCCAGGTCACCGAGAAGCCAGTTCAAACCCCGAACGGCTTCCACGTGATCAAGGTGGACGATATCCGCGCTGCCAAGCTGCCTACCCTGGAAGAAGTGAAGCCGCAAGTTGCGGAAGCACTGGCCCAGAAGAAATTGCAAGCCTACCAGGAAGAACTGGTCAAGAAAGCAAAAGTGCAGTAATGTTATAGATGAAGGCGGCGCCCTGCGGGGCGCCGTTTTTAATTTTGCGTTGGTACAATGCACCGCCCGAGTGCGATTTCTTGTTTCTTTATAGGATTTAATAATGATGTTGAAGCCAGCCCACCTGTTGTTAGCACTGATCGCTGCCGTCGCAGCACCGGCATACGCGCAAAACGTCGCGACCGTGAATGGCAAGGCTATTCCCGCCGCCAAAGTAGATCAAATGGTCAAGCAAGTGGTCTCGCAAGGCCAGCAGCCTGATAGTCCGCAGCTGCGCGAAATGGTCAAGAAGGAATTGATCGGCCGCGAAGTAATGATCCAGGAAGCGGATAAACAAGGTTTCGGCACCAAGGCTGAAGTCAAGGCGGCAATTGAAAACGCCCGTCAAAGCATTATCATCAATGCCATGCTGGCCGATTACGTTAAAAAGAATCCAGTTAAAGACACCGAAATCAAAGCCGAGTACGACAAGTACAAAGCCGCGATGGGCGAAAAAGAATACCACTCGCGTCATATCCTGGTAGCGACCGAACAGGAAGCCAAGGATATTATCGCCAAGCTGAAAGCCGGCGGCAAGTTCGAAGAATTGGCCAAAGTATCGAAAGACGGTTCGGCCAATAACGGCGGCGATCTGGGTTGGATGGCTCCAGGCAAACTGGTCAAGCCGTACTCTGATGCGATGATTGCCCTGAAAAACGGCGAGATTACCCAGACCCCGGTTAAAACCGAATACGGCTTCCACGTCATCAAACTGGAAGAATCGCGCGCCACCAAACTGCCTACGCTGGAAGAAGTTAAAGGCCAGGTGGCCGAAGCACTGCAACAGCGTAAAATCGCCGCCTTCCGCGACGAGCTGACCAAGAAAGCCAAGATTCAGTAATCAGTTTTTGCTTGATAAAAAAGCGCCTCGATCGAGGCGCTTTTTTTACGTCTGAAGCGCGCCGATCAAAGCCAAAATTTGGCAAATTCGCGCCAAGTACTGGCTTGTTTGTGGGGCTGGCGTGGAAATCATCTATACTTTCCCCATGAGTCCCGAATTCCGCGCCGCCCTCGATACCGCCCTCGCCTCTGCCGCCACGCCCGGCCGCGCACCCGTCATGCGGGCCTATATGCGCGATCAGTTTGATTTTCTCGGCGTAGGCACGCCGCAGCGCCGGATGGCAGCCAGCCCCCTGCTGAAGCCATTTAAAGGCGCCGGAGCGGATAATATTATTCGATGCGTCCATGAATTATGGGAGCTGCCGCAACGAGAATATCAATACATAGCCATAGACTTGCTCGCCATGCACTGCAAGGAATTGGCGCCTATCCACATTCCCGAACTGCTCGGGTTGGCGCAAGAGAAATCATGGTGGGATACGGTCGACGCGCTGGCGTCGGTAATCGGTGATATTTTGCGCCAGCGCCACGATGGTATGGACCAGGCTATATCTCACGATAATATGTGGGTGCGCCGGATCGCCTTATTGCATCAACTAGGCTGGCGCGACAAGGTCGATACAAACAGGTTATTCAATTACTCCCTCGCGCTGGCGCATGAGAAAGAATTTTTCATAAAAAAAGCGATAGGCTGGGCACTGCGGGATTATGCCCGCCATGATCCGGAAGCAATCCGGCTATTCACGCTAAAAGAAAAGCCCAAACTTTCAGCACTCAGTTATCGAGAAGCTAATAAGCACATCCGAACAGAAGCACATTAAAAAAGCCGGATCGCTCCGGTCTCCAATTCAGTGCTTAAACCGCCAAGCGTCTGCGTGCATAGGCGCCGACAATGCCCGCACCTAATAGCAGCATTCCGTAAGTTTCCGGTTCGGGTACCGCCGTTACTCTCCAACTTGCATTGATGCCCTGATCACTCATTCCTATGCCACCAGGAGGATGGTTGCCATCATCGTAGTACAGCACAGCATTCAGGGTATATGGATCAGGCATCGGCTTGATGGTGTAGCTATCAACGCTGATGTCGACTACCGGACCATGACCATAAAGCCAGAAATCGTTACCTTTCCCGCTAAACGACATAACTGCCTCTCCCAGATCGCCATACAATGGCCTTACCTGGTCGATGACGTTGATGACCTCACCAGCTAATTTCACTCCGCTGAACTGCAGCTTACGGATGACGTCACCTTCGCTTTGACCGCTAAAATCTGCCTCCAAGGTCCACGGTGCTGCACCGTGACCCGAACTGAACGTGTATGAAAGATGGTATTGCTGGTCTGCCGCGCTGGCGCCAACGCTAAACAATGCGGCGACCAATACAATAGATACCTGGAAAATTTTCACTTTGCCCCTCCTGGCCGGATCAGCCCGGCCGTTCGGCGGCGGGCGTAAGCGCCAAGGACGCCAACGCCCAGCAGCAACATGCCGTAGGTTGCCGGTTCCGGCACTGCAGAAACGCGCCAACTGGAATTGAGGGTGTAATCTTCGGCACTAATTGGTCCTTCATCCCAAGGGTTGCGCGGTACCCCCAATATCTCAAACCCAACAAAAAATGGCGCCCACTTAAATTGTGGCTGGGAACCAAAGATGTTCCCCCAGTTCCCGATCTTATCCTGCCCGCTGAATCTGAAATTGTTCTGGTTCCCGCTGACGGATACCAAGACAGGTCCGAGAGCAGGGTCGAAGTCAGACACATGAACGCCATAATTGTACAAGTGCCCGTTAAAGGTGAAGTCGAGCAGTCCCAGGTTTCCGATCAAATCGCCGTTACGTTCACCAGTGAAGTTTACTTCGACAGTATCCACCCAAACCCGATCATGCTTATTGAATGTGTAGGCTAGGTGGAATTGTTCAATCGCGGCCATTGCGCTGGTGCTTGTGAGCGCTGCGGTAATCAGTGGCAATACATGCTTAAGAATTTTCATTTTTGACCTTTACGGCATAAGTTTAAAAACATTATTGATAAATTTTTAATTATCAATTTATTATAATATAAACTACACCTCAACGGGCACAGGCGTAAAAAAACCCAAAGCTGAAGTTCGGCTTTGGGTTTGTCCTAAAACCGGATAGCGGTGTTTAGCCGACGAACTTGCGGGCGTTGCGGAACATGCGCATCCAAGGCGAATCCTCGCCCCACGATGCCGGATGCCACGACTGCTGCACCGAGCGGAACACGCGCTCGGCGTGCGGCATCATCACCGTGAAGCGGCCGTCGGCCGTGGTCACCGAAGTCAGGCCTTGCGGCGAGCCGTTCGGGTTGTACGGATAGGCTTCGGTGGCCGCGCCGCGGTTGTCGACGAAGCGCATCGCTGCCACGGCTTCGTTGATGTTGCCGGTCTGCGTGAAGTCCGCATAGCCTTCGCCGTGGGCGATGGCGATGGCGGTCTGCGTGCCGGCCATGCCGTTGAAGAAGATCGACGGCGAGTTCAGCACTTCCACCATCGCGAAGCGCGCTTCGAATTTCTCCGATTTGTTGGTGGTGAACTTGGGCCACGCATGCGCGCCCGGGATGATGGACTTCAGGTTGCTCATCATCTGGCAGCCGTTGCACACACCGAGGCCGAAGCTGTCGGTGCGCGCGAAGAAGCGGGCAAACTGCTCGGCCAGCGCGGCGTTGAACAGGATGGTCTTGGCCCAACCTTCACCGGCGCCCAGCACGTCGCCGTACGAGAAGCCGCCGACGGCGATGATGCCCTGGAAGTCATCCAGCTTGACGCGGCCGGCAATCAGGTCGCTCATGTGCACGTCGACGGCGTTGAAGCCCGCCTGGTGCATCACGTACGCGGTCTCGATATGCGAGTTGACGCCCTGCTCGCGCAGGATGGCAACGCGAGGACGCACGCCGGTCGCCAGGAACGGCGCGGCCACGTTCTCGGTCAGGTCGAAAGTGATCTTGGGCGTGATGCCAGGATCGGTTTCGTCCAGGATGCGGTCGTATTCGGCATCGGCGCAGGCAGGGTTGTCGCGCAGGCGGGCGATGCGCCAGCTGGTCTCGCTCCACAGGCGGTGCAGTTCCGAGCGCTGCTTGTTGTAGATGATCTTGGCGTCGCGGGTGAACTCGATCACGCCACGGTCGTTCGGCTTGCCGATGATATGGCTGCACGCGCCCAGGTTGAAGGTGCGCAGCACGTCCATCACCAGCGACTTCTCTTCCGCGCGAACCTGGATCACTGCGCCCAGCTCTTCGGAGAACAGCGCGCGCAGGGTTTGCTCATTGCGGCGTTCGGCGATCTGGCCGGCCCAGTTCTTCGCATCGCCCTGGTCGGCGCCATGGCCTTGTTCCAGGGTCAGGATGTCGAGATTGATCGACAAGCCTGCGCGGCCGGCAAAGGCCATCTCGGTCAGCGTGCCATACAGGCCGCCGTCGGAACGATCGTGGTAAGCCAGCAGCTTGCCGTCGTTGTTCAGCTGCTGGATGGCGGTGAAGAAGGCCTTCAGGTCTTCCGCGCTATCGACGTCCGGCGTCTCGTTGCCCAACTGGCCCATGACCAGCGACAGCGCCGACGCGCCCATACGGTTCTTGCCGCGACCCAGATCGATCAGGATGATGGAGGTGTCGCCCGCATCGGTCTTGATCTGTGGCGTCAGCGATTTGCGCACGTCGTGCACCGGCGCGAAGGCCGAGACGATCAGCGATACAGGCGAGGTGACAGCCTTGGCATCGCCCTCGTCCTTCCAGGTGGTGCGCATCGACAGCGAATCCTTGCCGACCGGGATGCTGATGCCCAGCGCCGGGCACAGTTCCATGCCGACTGCCTTGACGGTGTCGAACAGCGCCGCGTCCTGGCCAGGCTGGCCGCAGGCGGCCATCCAGTTGGCCGACAGCTTGATGTCGGAGATATCCTTGATCGGCGCGGCGGCGATGTTGGTGATCGCCTCCGCAACCGCCATGCGGCCCGACGCGGCGGCGTTGATGACGGCCAGCGGGGTACGCTCGCCCATCGCCATCGCTTCGCCCAGGTAGCCTTCGAAGCTCATCGCGGTGACGGCGCAATCGGCCACCGGCACCTGCCATGGACCGACCATCTGGTCGCGCACGGACATGCCGCCCACGCTGCGGTCGCCGATGGTGATCAGGAAGGACTTGTCGCCAACGGTAGGCAGCAGCAGCACGCGCTTGGCCGCTTCCTCCAGGTCGATGCCGGTCAGGTCGATGGCCGGGAATTCGTTCTGCACATGATGCACATCGCGCAGCATCTTCGGTGGTTTGCCCAGCAGGACATCCATCGGCATGTCGACCGGCTCGTTGCCCAGCTCAGGATCGATCAGCTTCAGTTGACGTTCTTCGGTCGCGGTGCCGACCACGGCGAACAGGCAACGCTCACGCTCGCACAGCGCCTTGAACATCGGCAGGCTGTCCGGCGCGATCGCCAGCACGTATCGCTCTTGCGATTCGTTGGACCAGATTTCCTTCGGCGCCATGCCGCTTTCTTCCAGCGGGATCTTGCGCAGGTCGAAGATCGCGCCGCGCTTGGCATCGTTGGTGATCTCCGGGAAGGCGTTCGACAAACCGCCGGCGCCGACGTCGTGGATCGAGATGATAGGATTGTTGGCGCCCAGCTGCCAGCAGCCGTTGATCACTTCCTGCGCACGACGCTCCATTTCTGGATTGCCGCGCTGGACCGAGTCGAAGTCCAGGTCCGCCGTGTTGGTGCCGGTGGCCATCGACGAAGCGGCCGAACCGCCCATGCCGATGCGCATGCCAGGACCGCCCAGCTGCACCAGCAGGCTGCCGACCGGGATGTCGTCCTTGTGCGTGTGCTGGCCGGAGATATTACCGATGCCGCCGGCGATCATGATCGGCTTGTGGTAACCGAACACGGTGTCGTGCGCGCCGGCGAACTGCTTGCCGATATTCTGTTCGTAGGTACGGAAGTAACCGCCCAGTACCGGACGGCCGAATTCATTGCTGAACGCCGCGCCGCCCAGCGGGCCTTCGATCATGATCTGCAAGGCCGAGGCGATGCGGTCCGGCTTGCCGTAGGCTTTACCGCTGTTGCGGTAGTCGGCTGCGGGCGCGGTGACGTCGCCGTCGTTTTCCCACGCTTGCACGGCGCCCGGCAGCATCAGGTTCGACACGGTGAAACCGGCCAGGCCAGCCTTGGGCTTGGCGCCGCGGCCGGTCGCGCCTTCATCGCGGATCTCGCCGCCGGCGCCGGTGGAGGCGCCTGGGAAGGGAGAAATCGCGGTCGGGTGGTTGTGGGTTTCCACTTTCATCAGCGTGTGCGTCAACTCGGTCATCGGCGCGTACTGGTGCGCGTCGCCCTGCGGGAAGAAGCGCATCACTTCCGCGCCTTCCATGATCGACGAGTTGTCGCTGTAGGCGACGATGGTGCCCTTGGGCTGCAACTGGTGCGTGTTCTTGATCATGCCGAACAGCGACTTCGGTTGAGCGACGCCGTCGATGGTCCAATCGGCGTTGAAGATCTTGTGGCGGCAGTGCTCCGAGTTCGCCTGCGCGAACATCATCAGCTCAACGTCGGTCGGATTGCGACCGGCCTTGGTGAAGGCGGCGTCCAGGTATTCGATCTCGTCGTCCGACATCGCCAGGCCCAGGTCCGTGTTGGCCTTTTCCAGCGCGGCCTTGCCCATGCCGATCACGTCCACCGATTCCAGCGGCTTCGCTTCCAGCGTGCGGAACAAGCCGGCCGCTTCGTCTGGATGGCGCAGCACAGATTCGGTCATGCGGTCGTGCAGCAGTGCGGCGACGGCCTGCACTTCTTCATCGGACAGCTTCTTGGCGGCGCCGATGCTGCTGCCCAGGATGCCCGTCTTCAGGTTGATGCGGAAGGCGATGCCGCGCTCGACGCGCTTGATGTGCGCCATGCCGCAGTTGTGGACGATGTCGGTGGCCTTGGAGGCCCACGGCGAGATCGTGCCGAAACGCGGAATGACGAAGAACTCTTCGACGGCGCCATCGGTGTTGTCGGCATGCGCCGGCTCACCATAGGTCAGCAGCGCGCCGAGGCGGCTGGTGTCGTCGGCCGATAACGCTTCGGCGGCATCGATGAAGTGGACATAGCGCGCCTGAACGGCGGCGACGGCAGGCAGCGCGGCTTGCAGTTGAGTTAACAGGCGTTGGCTACGGAATGCGGACAGGGCGTTGGAGCCCGGCAGAATCAACATGGTTGGAGGATGGTTGATGCAGCGTGGCTGCGGATTAAAGGTAGATGGAGCACGAGATACTTGTAATGCAGAATTTCCTTTGCGCGCATTATACCTCTTACCACGCTGTCTATACAGCGCCAATTCGGGCCAAAAAGTGCCGGCGAAGCAACATTCGCAGCCATTTTGAGCGCGAATATGCCCTTGGGCGGGGCCAACCACCCTGTTTTCATAACATTTTGACTTGCCATGGAGTATGCTAGATTTAACTTTAGCTTGGATGCGTAACATGGCGGAATATAGTGACTTGTCAGTGCTGATCGTCGACCCCAATCCGGGCATGCGCGGCAACCTGCACAACATGCTTAACCAGTCCGGCATCACCAAGATCGATTACGCGGTCAGCTCCGGCACGGCCATCCGCCAGCTGGGCAAGAAACCGTTCGACATCATCCTGTGCGAGTACGACCTGGGCAACGGCAGCGGCGAGAACAACGGCCAGGACGGCCAGCAACTGCTGGAAGACCTGCGCCACCACAAGCTGATCTCGGGATCGACGATCTTCGTCATGCTCACTTCCGAAGGCGTCTACAGCAAGGTGATCGGCGCGGCCGAGCTGACCCCGACCGACTACGTCCTCAAACCCTTCACCGTCGACGCGCTGATGCAACGCGTGCGCAAGGCGGTCGAACGGCGCGACGTGTTCCTGCCGGTGTATCAGCAGGTTGAGCTGGGCAATGTCCGCAAGGCCATCGGCGAGTGCGGCCTCGCGGAAGAAAAGAATCCCCGCTACGCGATCGAATTCGCGCGGCTGCGCGCCGAGCTGCTGGTGTCGCTGGACGAACTGGCCGACGCCGAGGTGGTGTACCAGGTCATCCTGATGAACCGCCCTGTCGCCTGGGCGCACCTGGGCATGGCGCGCTGCCAGTACGGCCAGCAGAAGTTCATCGAGGCGCAGGAGACGCTGCAGGAACTGCTGACCCACAATCCCAAGTTCATGGCGGCCTACGATCTGCTGGCGCGCACCCTGGAAGCGCTGGGCCAGCAGGAAGCGGCCAAGAAGATACTGGAAGACGCGGTGGCGATCTCGCCCAACATGGTGCACCGTCTGCGGCACCTGGGCGAGGTGGCGTTCGAGACGGGCGATGTCGGCGTCGCCGAGAAGGCGTTTAAACAAGTGGTGGCCAAGGCCAAGTACTCCGAATTCCGCGATCCCGAAGACCACGTCAAACTGGTCAAGACCCTGGTCAAGAAAGGCGACGCCAATCAGGCCAGCGGCGTGATCCGCGACATGGAGCGCTCATTGCGCGGCAGCGCCAACGTCGATGCCTGCCGCGCGATCGCCGCCGGCCTGCTGCAGGAAATGACGGGCAATATCACCGGTGCGGCAACCGAGTTGTCCAATGCGGTGACCGCCATCGGCGCCAGCCGCGGCCTGTCCACCGGCCTGAAAATCGGCCTGGTGCACAGCTGCCTGAACGTCAAGCTGGACCAACAGGCGTCCGAGCTGATGCTGAACCTGATGAACGACACCGAGAGCGGCGTCTCAATGGACGAGGCGGTGCAGGTGTTTGAAAAAGCCGGCCGCCACGACCTGGCCGAAGGCATGGGCGAGCAAATCAAGCATCAGGTGGAGGAACTGATCGCCCATGCGTCCGAGCAGCGCAGCCAGGGCGACCTGCGGGCGGCGGTCGATACGCTCAACGCGGCCCTGCGCAAGGCGCCGGCCAATATGGCGCTGCTGCCGGCGGCGACGTCGGCGATACTCAAGCAACTGGACGATCTGGGTTGGGAAGTGCCGCTGGCCGAACAATGCGCCTTCCTGCTGGAGCGCATGCGCAAGATCGATCCGGCCCATCCTTCGCTGGAGGCGCTGCAGGCGCAGTATTCGCACACCCAGCGCAAATACGGTATCGCCACCACGGCGTAGTTACAAAATCAGCGAGCCGGGGAAGTTGGACAGGTGGGAAATCAGATACCACGTCACAAAATACATGGCGCACAGCAGGAAGGCCGACCAGATCGCACGGTGTGCCGAGCTGCGTCCCCGCAGGAGCTTGAGTAGCATGCGCACTGAGTCCTCCCTTCCATCTGTTCATCGAACCAAAACTGTACGCCGCCTCCCTGTGCTGGACAAGCCGGGAATCGCTGGTACTATTTTGCGATGCCGATGGTACCGGCAGGCGCTTCGTCAGCCAGGTATCAAGGAAAAGACATGGGCGTCGACGCTGCCCATGCGCAGCCTGAGCCGGTTGCGGGCCAGGCATTCGTGCGTGGCGCCGGCCTTGCGCGCCACTGCCAGGCTGGGCTCATTGCCCGCCGCGACCACGATCTCCACCCGCGCCAACTGCAGCTGCTGGAAGGCGTAGCGCGCAAGCGCCGACGTTGCAGCCACCGCGGCGCCCTGCCGCTGTGCCGATTCACGCACCCAGTAGCCCAGATTGCAGAACCCGTGCACGGGGTTCAACTGGTTCAAGCCGCCGCCGCCGATCAGGGTCTGGCCGTCCGCCAGGAAGATGCCGAATTCGTGGGCACTGCCGTCGGCCCGGCTGGCGTCGCACCATTCGAACCACGACAGCGCCTGCTCTTCGGTGTACTCGGCATGCGCCCAGGACATCCACAGGCCGACGCTCGCCATCGATTCGCGCACGCCCGCAGCGAAGACCGGCGCGTCGGCGGCGATGAAGGGGCGCAGCAGGAAGCTACCGGCTGGCAGCGGCCTCATTGCCCACCCTCGCCGCCAACCGGTCCATAGCCGCCGCCGCCCGGCGTTTCGATGATGAACAGGTCGCCGGGCTGCATGTCGGTCTTGCCGATGTGCGCCAGCTGCTCGACGCTGCCGTCCGCCCGCACCACGGTGTTGCGGCCCAGGGCGCCCGGCGCGCCGCCGGCCATGCCGAACGGCGCGTGGATGCGGTTGTTGGACAGGATGGCCGCCGTCATCGCTTCAAGGAAGCGCACCTTGCGCGTGCCGCCGTTCCCGCCATACCACCGCCCCGCTCCGCCGCTGCCGTCGCGGATCGCGTAGCTTTCCAGGCGCACCGGGAAGCGGAATTCCAGGATTTCGGGATCGGTCAGGCGCGAGTTGGTCATATTGGTCTGCACCACGCTGGTGCCGTCGAAGCCGGGACCGGCGCCAGAGCCGCCGCTGATGGTTTCGTAGTACTGGTACTGCGCGTTCCCGAAGGTGAAGTTGTTCATCGTGCCCTGCGCCGCCGCCATCACGCCCAGCGCGCCATACAGCGCGTTGGTGATGCAGGTCGACGTCTCCACGTTCCCCGACACCACCGATGCCGGATAGTGGGGATTGAGCATGGAGCCCGGCGGTATCAGCACCTTCAGCGGTTTCAGGCAACCGGCGTTCAAAGGAATCTCGTCGTCCACCAGCGTGCGGAACACGTACAGCACCGCCGCCATGCACACCGCCGACGGCGCGTTGAAATTGTTCTCCAGCTGCGGCGAGGTGCCGGTGAAATCGATCTCCGCGCTGCGGCCGGCGTGGTCGACCCGTACCGCCACCTGGATCTGCGCGCCGTTGTCCAGCTGCAGCGTGTAGCTGCCGTCCTTCAGCGCGCTGATCACGCGCCGCACGGCTTCCTCAGCGTTGTCCTGCACGTGACCCATGTAGGCCTGCACCACCTCCAGGCCGAAGTGCGCCACCATCTTGCGCAGTTCGTCCACGCCCTTCTGGTTGGCCGCCACCTGCGCCCGCAGGTCCGCCATGTTCTGGTCCGGATTGCGCGCCGGGTAGCGTGCGCCGGTCAGCATGGCGCGCGTCTCGGCTTCGCGCAGTTGGCCGCCGGCGGCGCCCGCATTGCTTCCGTCCACCAGCTTGAAGTTATTGATCAACACCCCCTCTTCCTCGATCACCCGCGAATCGGGCGGCATCGAGCCCGGCGTGGTGCCGCCGATGTCCGCATGGTGGCCGCGTGAGCCGACGTAGAACAGGATGTCCGCGCCGGCCTCGTCGAACACCGGCGAGATCACCGTCACATCCGGCAAATGGGTGCCGCCGTTGTACGGGTCGTTGAGCATGAAGACGTCGCCGGCGCGCATCCGGCCCGAGTTCTCGCGCATCACCGTCTTGATGCTCTCGCCCATGGAGCCCAGATGCACCGGCATGTGCGGCGCGTTGGCGATCAGGTTGCCGTCGGCGTCGAAGATGGCGCAGCTGAAGTCCAGCCGCTCCTTGATGTTGACCGAGTAAGCGGTGTTCTGCAGGCGCAGCCCCATTTGCTCGGCGATCGACATGAACAGGTTGTTGAAGATCTCCAGCATCACCGGGTCGGCGTTGGTGCCGATGGCGCGGCGCTCCGCTAGCGCCACCACGCGCTTGAGCACCAGGTGGTCGTGCAGCGTCACCTCGGCCTGCCAGCCCGGTTCGACGATGGTGGTCGCATTCGCCTCGGCGATGATGGCCGGGCCTTTGACGATGTCGCCGATGCGCGTGGCGCCGCGCTGATACAGGCTGGTCTGGCGCCATTTGCCGTCGGCGTACATCGGCACCACCGCATGCGGCATCAGGCCGGACACGCGGCGCGCCGCCGGCTCCACCGATTCGGACGGCGCGTCAGACTTGCCGATCGCCTCCACCGATACCGCCTCGACGATCAGGGCCTTGGACGGCATCAGGAAGGAATAGCGCTTGCGATAGGCCGCTTCGAACTGCTCCTGCATGCTGTCGGTGGTATCGAACAGCACGATCAGCGCCGAATCGGTGCCCTCGTAGCGCAGGTGCACGCGGCGTATCAGCACGATGCGCTCATCCTCAACGCCCTGGTGCTGCAGGTCGGCGCGCGCCTGGCGGCCCAGCGCATGCAGGCGCGCCTCGAGTTCCTCCAGGCCTTCCGCGTTCAGGCGCTTTTCCACCGCGGCCTCGCGCATCGCGGTCTGGTCGGCCAGACCCATGCCGTAGGCCGACATCACGCCGGCCAGCGAATGCACGAACACCGTCGTCATGCCCAGCGCGTCGGCCACCAGGCAGGCATGCTGCCCGCCCGCGCCGCCAAAGCTGGTCAGCGTGTATTCGGTGACGTCGTGGCCGCGCTGCACCGAGATCTGCTTGATCGCGTTGGCCATATTGCCGACGGCGATTTCGATATAGCCTTCGGCCACCTGTTCCGGCGTGGTCTCCTTGCCGGTGGCGGCCTTGATCTGCGCCGCCAACTCGGCGAACCTGGCGCGCACGGCGTGGGCGTCGAGCGCCTGCCTGCCCTCCGCGCCGAACAGCTGCGGGAAGTGATGTGGCTGTATCTTGCCGAGCATGACATTGCAGTCGGTGACCGCCAACGGGCCGCCGCGCCGGTAGCTGGCCGGCCCCGGATTGGCGCCGGCGCTGTCCGGGCCGACGCGATAGCGGCTGCCGTCGAAATGCAGGATGGAGCCGCCGCCCGCCGCCACCGTGTGGATGCTCATCATCGGCGCGCGCATGCGCACGCCGGCCACCTGGGTTTCGAACACGCGCTCGAACTCGCCGGAGAAATGCGACACGTCGGTCGAGGTGCCGCCCATGTCGAAGCCGATCACCTTGTCGAAGCCGGCCAGCTTGCTGGCGCGGACCATGCCGACGATGCCGCCGGCCGGGCCGCTCAGGATGCTGTCCTTGCCGTGAAAGGCGCGCGCGTCGGTCAGGCCGCCGCTGGACTGCATGAATTGCAGGTTCACGCCCGGCATTTCCTTGGCCACCTGGTCGACATAGCGGCGCAGGATGGGCGACAGATAGGCGTCGACCACGGTGGTGTCGCCGCGCGCCACCAGCTTCATCATCGGGCTCACTTCGTGCGACACCGAGACCTGCGTAAAGCCCATCATGCGCGCCATCTCGGCCACCTTGACCTCGTGCGCGTGATAGCGGTAGCCGTGCATGAAGACGATGGCCAGCGAACGCAGGCCCATGTCGTAGGCCGCGGCCAGGCCGGCGCGGGCGGTTTCCATATCGAGCACGGCGACGGTGTCGCCATGCGCGCCCATGCGCTCGTCGATTTCGATCACATGGCTGTACAGCAGCTCGGGCAGCAGGATGTGGCGGTCGAACAGGCGTGGACGGTTCTGGTAGGCGATGCGCAGCGCGTCGCGGAAGCCGCGCGTGATCGCCAGCGCGGTCGGCTCGCCTTTGCGCTCCAGCAGCGCGTTGGTGGCGACCGTGGTGCCCATCTTGACGGCGCCGATCTGCGCCACCGGTATCGGCTTGCCTTTGGCCACGCCCATCATCTGGCGGATGCCGGCGATGGCCGCATCGGCGTATTGCTCGGGATTGTCGGACAGCAGCTTGAGCGTGCGCAGGCGACCATCGGGCGGACGCGCCACGATGTCGGTAAACGTACCACCCCGGTCTATCCAGAATTGCCAATCCATGCATGCCTCGTTACGATGACTGAAGCGTATATTGTAGTGGCTCGGCCGCGCACGGGACAGCGGCCTTACAACATAAATTAGATGCTAAAATTGCACCATGAACCCACTCTACTCCTGCGCGGAGATACGCGCCATCGAAGAAGCAGCGGCCGCCGCGCTGCCCGAAGGTGTGCTGATGCAACGGGCCGGCCAGGCCGGCGCCAACGCCGCGCTCGATCTGCTGCCGTTCTCCACCGCCAAGGCCAAGGTGCTGGTGCTGGCCGGGCCCGGCAACAACGGCGGCGACGCGCTGGAAACGGCGGCCCACCTGGCCTATGCCGGCGCGCAGGTGAGCATCCTGCACTTTGCGCCGCCATCGACGTCCTCCACCGAACGCGCGGTGGCCTTGCAGCGCGCCCAGACCAGCGACGCCCGCTTTGCCGAGCTTGACCTGGCGGAAGTGGCCGGCACCGAATGGACGCTGGTGGTCGACGGCTTGTTCGGCCTCGGCCTGCAACGCCCGCTGGGCGGCGCGCTGCGCGACTTGGCGCTGGCGGTCAACGGCCTCAAATGCTCGGTGCTGGCGCTGGACCTGCCCAGCGGCCTCGATGCCAACACCGGCGCCATCGTCGGCCCGGACGGCGTGGCCATCCACGCCACCCACACCGTCACCTTCATCGGCAACAAGCCGGGCCTGCACACCTGCGACGGCCGCGACTACGCGGGCCTGGTGGATGTGGCGCGCCTGGACATCGACATCGGCCACTTCGCGCCGGCGCGGCTGCACCTGAACGACGTCAAGTTTTTCTCGCGCCATTTGCGCTCGCGGATGCACAACTCGCACAAGGGCAGCTACGGCAACGTCGCGGTGATCGGCGGCGCGCGCGGCATGAGCGGCGCGCCGCTGCTGGCCGCGCGCACTGCGCTCAACAGCGGCGCCGGCCGCGTCTACGCGCTGTTCGTGGAAGACCCGCTGCCTTGCGACAGCGGCCAGCCGGAACTCATGTGCCGGCTCGCCGACGATTTCGACATGCGCTCATCGACGCTGGTGATCGGGCCCGGCCTGGGCGCCTCGCGCCTGGCCACCGCCCTGCTGGCGCGCGCCATCGCCAGCGACAGCGCGCTGCTGGCCGATGCCGACGCCCTCAACCTGCTGGCGGCGGAACCGTCGCTGCAAACGGCGCTGGCGCAGCGGCCCGGCGGCTGCGTGCTGACCCCGCATCCGCTGGAGGCGGCGCGCCTGCTGGGCACCACCATCGCCGAGGTCCAGTCCGACCGGGTGGGCGCGGCCCGCAAGCTGGCCGCCAAACTGAACGCCAATGTGGTGCTGAAAGGTTCCGGCACGGTGATCGCGGCGCCCAACGGCGACGCCGTCATCAACACCACCGGCAATCCGGCGCTGGCCAGCGCCGGCACCGGCGACGTGCTGTCCGGCCTGTGTGGCAGCCTGCTGGCGCAAGGCTGGCCTTTGTGGGAAGCCGCGCTGGCCGGAGTCTGGCTGCACGGCATGGCGGCCGATGTGCTGGTCACCGAAGGCACCGGCCCGATCGGCCTGACCGCCAGCGAACTGGTGCCGGCGATCCGCGTGGCGCTGAACCGCATGGTCCAGTACCACGGCCGCTGAGGCTCAACGCCTGGACAGGTCGGCTTCGATCGCCTTCAGGAAGGCAGGCTGCGACCACTCGACGTCATTGACATAGATCGCCGGTGAGTAAAACTGTCCCGCCGCCCGCGCGCGCCCCACGTAGACCTTGTTCGGGATGATGACCTTGGCCAGCCCCGAAGCAAGGTCCTGGGTACGCACCTCCATGTAGGTCGAATCGGCGGCGCTGGGCGCGCCGATCAATTTCGTATTCGGGAACATGGTAAAGTAGTCCAGCGCATCAAGACAGGCGCTGGCGCACTGGCCAGGCACCACCACATACACCGGCGCGGTGAAGGCAGGCGGATCGTCGGGCGGCTTGCCGGCGCCGCCGTCCTGCCCGCCCTCGACCGCAGGGTCCTGCTCGACATAGAACTTCTCGCCTCGCGTCAATGCGGCCTGCATGCCCTCGGCAATGAGGCCGATTTCAAGCGCGACGCTCTCCTGCTTCTCTTGCCGCAACAGCCCGACCAGCTCCGTCACATAGGCGATATTGGCGGGCGAGGTGCGCCACCACACATGCTCCTGCGCCGAGCGCGCGTTGATGCTGCGGGTCACCCGGTCCGCGCCCCACAAGGCCTGCGCAAACTCCAGGCTCCACGCCGACGAGCCGCCCTGGTTGTCGCGCAGATCGATCACCACCGCATCCGCGTCCAGATAGCGCTGCCGACGCTCGCGCACCTCGGCCGTCATCGCGCGATAGGCCTCGCGCTGCCGCTCGTCGGGCTGGAAAGTTGGCATCGAGACCCAGTACAGCTTTGCGCGCGGCTCGCTCAGGCCGACCGGCAATGTCGGACCGTTGTAGTTAGCATTGCGCCATAGGGTCGCTTGCTCGGTGAGCAGGCGCCAGGTCAGGCTCAACTCCGTCTGCTTGTCGTTCAGCGTGAACCGGCAACGCGCCGGCAGCTTGATGAAGGGATTGCCCTTGTCGATGAACACGTCGCGGGCGTACACCCACCAGTGTCCCCGCTCTTCGATGCGGCGCTCAAAGGCGAACACATTGCGCTCGGCCAGCTGGGTCATGGTCAGCCCATCGCAGCTGTCGATGCGCGCGCCGGCCGGCGGGCCGCCCGGTTCCGATTTGTAGACCAGCATGCCGTCGCCGCGCCATGCCGCCACGAAGCCTGGCCAGCGCAGCGGCAGCAGCTGGTCGATGGCGCCCACGGCAACGCCGGCGTGGCCGTCGTGGATCTGGGTATTGAAGCGCTGCAGTGCGGCCCGGTAACCGGCGCCGCTGCGCACCTGGGCGGCCAGCGCCAAGCCGGCCGCACGCGCCTTGGCCAGATTGGCGCGGAATGCGGGATTGGCGGGGTCGTGGGTACCCGGGTGGTTGTCCAGCGTGATCTGGTAGGCGGCTTCGATGTCGGCGATGGCCGCATGTCGCCATTGCAGCGGCGTGTGCGGCGCCGGTGTCGCGGCGGTGGACGCGCCGCCAGCCAGCATCAGCGTTAAGGCGGCCGCGCGGCGGACGAAATTGAGCATATAGTTTATATCAGCTTGTAAGAAAGGCTAGAACTTACGATATAAACAAGGCCCCGTCAACTCACACCAGGCGGCCCGCCGCGATGGTGATGGTGCGGCTGCAACGGGCAGCCATGGCCTGGTCGTGCGTGACCAGCACCAGCGTCGATCCGTGCTGGCGATTCAATTCGAACATCAGCTTGATGACGGCCTCGCCGGTGGCGGCGTCCAGGCTGCCGGTCGGCTCGTCGGCGAACAGCAGCGGCGGCTCGGTCACGAAGGCGCGCGCCAACGCCACGCGCTGCTGCTCGCCGCCGGACAAATACTTGGGATAGTGCTTCAGGCGACTGGCCAGCCCCACCCGCTCCAGCATCATTTCCGCGCTCTCGCGCGCGTGCTTGGCGCCGCGCAACTCCAGCGGCAGCATGACGTTCTCCAGTGCTGTCAGGTGCGCCAGCAGCTGGAAGGACTGGAACACAAAGCCCAGTTTTTCCTTGCGCAGCGCGGCGCGGCCATCCTCGTCCAGCGCGTAGATATCGACGCCGTCCAGCACGACCTTGCCGGCGCTGGGCGTGTCCAGGCCCGCCAGCAGACCGAGCAAAGTCGACTTGCCGGAGCCGGAAGCGCCTACAATGGCGAGCGTCTCGGCTTTTTGCACGGTAAAATCCACCTCGTGCAAGATCGTCAGTTCGCCGCTGGCGTCGGCCACGCGCTTGGCCAGGCCGCTGACGGCGATGGCGGGCTGCCTGCCGGACGCCGGCGCCGTCGCGACGCTGGCCGCCAAGCCCGGTCCATCCGGCATGAAATGGGAAGACGCTTTAGGGAAATCAGGCATGCTGAATGTGTTGAATAGTTTTAAAAACGGTTTATCAAGAAAACTGAGTGGTCAGGCTTTGGCCGCCCTGCTGCTGGCAGCGGCGGCGACGAGCGCCTATTCTGCACCAAAAACCGTGCTGGTGCTCGGCGATAGTCTGTCGGCCGAATACGGCCTGGCGCGCGGCGCCGGCTGGGTCGCGCTGGCGGAACAGAAGCTCAAGGACCAGAACATCCCGGCCACCGTGGTCAACGCCAGCGTCAGCGGCGAGACCACCAGCGGCGGCCGCTCGCGCCTGCCGGCGCTGCTGCAAAAGTACAAGCCGGCGCTGGTGGTGATCGAACTGGGCGCCAATGACGGCTTGCGCGGCCTGCCGGTGGCCGCCGCCGAAACCAATCTGCGGGCGATGGCCGATGCCGCCGCCAAGGCCGACGCCAAAATTGTCCTGATCGGCATGCGCATGCCGCCCAACTACGGGCGCGACTACGCCGACAAGTTCTACGCCATGTACGGCACGTTGAGCAAGGAGATCAAGGCGCCGCTGGTGCCGTTCATGCTCGACGGGATCGCCGACAAGCCGCAGCTGTTCCAGCCGGACCGCCTGCATCCATTGGCCACGGCCCACCCCACCATCCTGGCCAATATCTGGCCGGTCCTACAAAAAAGCATCAAGGCAAAATGAAGTATCCAGAAATTATCGGCTTCGACGACGCACTCCCGCAACTGGACCGCTTCGACGCCATCATCGACGTCCGCAGCCCGGCCGAATTCGCGCTCGACCACCTGCCCGGCGCCATCAACGCACCGGTGCTGGACGACGAGCAGCGCATCCGCGTCGGCACCATGTACAAGCAGGTCAATTCGTTTGAGGCCAAGAAGGTTGGCGCCGCGCTGGTGGCCAAGAACATCGCCGCCCACATCGAGGCGCTGTGGCTGGACAAGCCGCGCGAGTGGCGGCCACTGATCTACTGCTGGCGCGGCGGCAACCGCAGCGGCTCGGTGGCGCACATCCTGGCCAAGATAGGCTGGCCGGCGGCGCAGCTGGACGGCGGCTACAAAGCCTTCCGCGCCCACGTCAACGCCGCGCTGGAGCAGGCGCCGGGCTTGAATTTCAAAGTCATCTGCGGCACCACCGGCAGCGGCAAGAGCCGCCTGCTGGAAGTGCTGCACGCGCATGGCGCGCAGGTGCTGGACCTGGAGCAGCTGGCCGCGCATCGCGGCTCGGTGCTGGGCAACCTGCCCAGCCAGCCGCAGCCCAGCCAGAAGGCTTTCGAGACCGCCATCTGGCATGCGCTGCGCAACTTCGATCCGGCGTTGCCGGTGTTCGTGGAATCGGAGAGCAAGAAGGTCGGCAATCTGCGCGTGCCGGCCGCGCTAATGGACACCATGCGCGCCTCGGAATGTATCGCACTGACGCTGTCGCGCGAGAATCGCGTGCGCCTGCTGATGGAGGATTATGCGCATTTCACCGACAGCCCGGCCTCGCTCAACGAGCAGCTGGAACATCTGGTGGCGCTGCACGGCCGCGAAACGATCAAGCGCTGGCAGGCCATGGCGGTCGACGGCGCCATGCCGGCCCTGGTCGAAGAGCTGCTGGCCGACCACTACGATCCGGCCTACCTGCGCTCGATCGACCGCAACTTCGTCAAGTTCGCCCAGGCGCTGCCGCTGGAGCTGGACGCCATCGACGCCGCCGCCTTCCGCAAGGCCGCGCTGGACCTGATCGCCGCCGCCCGCCCTTAAAACAACAAAGCCCCGCTGATCGCCATGCGATACGGGGCTCTGTCCACACCGCGCTGTGACGACGCGGCAAAGCTGCCTCAGGTTTTTTTACGGCGGCGTCCCAGGAAGGACAGGATGCCCAGACCACCCAACATCATGATGTAGGTTTCCGGTTCAGGCACAGGGTTGGCATTCAGCGTGCCGGAGTAGCTGGTGGTGATGTTTTTCGAAATGCCAACGACTGTCAGTACCAGTTTTCCGCTGACCATGGTGGGGTCGAGCGTGCCACTTTCGAATGCGCCGACAGGCGTGAAGGTCAAGGCATGACCGTTCAGATTGGCGGAGATGAAATCGATATCGTGGCTAGATTGCAGATTCATGGTCTGTACCCAGACATCGACCAGGCTGGGACCGACCGAAGGGCTAAAAGTAAAGACATCGGTGAAAGTTCCCGCCACGCTGTGGTTCGCGTAAAAGCCCGAACTATAGCCGCCTACCGGATCGCCGCCCAGCGTGACACTAATTGCCTGACTATCGTCGGCGGCGTGACTTGACATCGCACTGGCCGCCAGCACGGACCCGACTAAGAGTGAAGATAGTTTCATTTTTTCCCCAGTAGTTAAGTGGAAGCCCAAGATGCGCCCGATGAGCTCGGTACGCAATCCAAAAATACACCGGTCGATTTTTGATGTCAATTAATTATTCAAAAAAGGCAACTAACTAGCAAAGTCGAAGGCGGGCAACCAGGGAGACGGGGAATGCTGCGGATGGCGCGAACACGCTGTATCGGCGGGGATAAGACGAAAGCGGGAAGCGCGTTGCGCTTCCCGGAGGACGACATTACTTCACTTCTGCTACTGTGGTTTTTACGATCGGCTTCAGGATCTTGACCTTGGCCTTTTGCTTCAGCAGTTCGATGTAGTCGTGCATCTCTTGCTGGGCAACGATGCTGCTGATCTGCTCGGCTTCCGACTTGCGGCGGGCCTCGTCCTGGACTTCAGGCTGCTGCACCTTGCCGATACGGTAGATGCCGTAGCCCATGCCAGGCACATCCACGCCCACGTAGGCAGGCAGTTTGGCGGTGTCGGCTTTCATCACTTCCTGCATGGCCAGGCCGTTCACGCCTTCCGGCTTGGAACGGGACACCAGCTTGGCGGCGCCGAAGCCGGTGGCGTCGCCCGATTTCTTGAAGGCGGCCAGTTTCTCGGCACCGGTCTTGGCGGCCAGTTTGGCGGCTTCTTCCATCGACACGCGCTGACGGATGGCGGCGTCGACTTCGGCCAGCGGACGCTTGCTGGCAGGCTTGAATTCGACGATACGGCCGGCCACCAGGGTGCTAGGCGCGGTCTCGACAGCTTCAGTGTTGCGCTTGCTGCTGATCGATTCGTTGGAGAACAGCGCGGCCAGGAACTTGGCGTTGTTGTACGGCGCCGTAGCAGCCATCGGCGACGGCGTGCGCGAGACATTGGCCGCCGTTTCGATCTTCAGGCCCAGCTTGTCGGCCACCGGCTTCAGGCTGTCCGACTGCTCGTAGACGGTATTGGTGAAGGCTTCCGCCATTTCCGAATATTTCTTCAAAGCCTTCTGCTTCTTCAGCGCTTCGGCGACTTCGGTCTTCACCTCGTCCAGCGGCTTGACCACGGCAGGCTTGAGCGCGGTCACGGTCAGCACGTGGAAACCGAATTCCGACTGCACCGGATCGCTGATCTCGCCCTGCTTCAGCTTGAGCACGGCGGCTTCGACCGGCGCTGGCAGCGCACCCTTGGTGACGATGTCCAGATCGCCGCCCAGTTCGCCCGATGCCGGATCTTCCGACTTGGCCTTGGCGACCTTGGCGAAGTCGCCTGGGGTCTTGCGCAGTTCGGCCACGATGGCGTCGGCCTTGGCCTTGGCGGCGGCGGTTTCAGCCGCGTTGGCGCCCTTCTTCAGCGCGACCAGGATGTGCGCGGCGCGGCGGCTTTCGGCCGTCGTGAAGCCGGCCTGGTTGGCGGCGTAATACGCGGCCACTTCGGCGTCGGTCACGGCGATCTGGCTCATGACGGCGCTACTGTTGAAGACCACGTATTCGATCTTGGCCTGTTCCGGCACTTCGAAGAACTTGGCGTTCTTGTCGTAGAAAGCCTTGACCATGGCGTCGGTGATCTTCACTTGCGGCACGAAGTCGGCCACCGGCAGCAGCAGCTCCTGCACTTCGCGCTCCTGCGCGCCGATATCGGACAAGGTCTTGGCCACGGCGCGCGGCGCGAAGCCGGTAGCCTCGATGGCGTTGCCCAGTTGTTGCAAGGTCATGTCGTGACGGATGCGCTGGTCATACATGGTCGGCGTCATGCCTTGCGCGGCCAGGATGGTCTTGTAGCGCTCCATGTCGAACGCGCCCTCGCCACCGAACTGCTCCTTGATGGTTTTTTGCAGCTGGGCGTCGCTGACGCTCAAATGCGAACGCACCACCTCGGCAGCCACGGCGCGCTCGGCGATCAGCTGGTCGAGGATGTTTTGCTTGAATTCCGGCGTGTCGAACATCTTCTGGTCGAACTGCGCGCCCAGACGCTGGCGATAGCTGTCCAGCTGGTTGCGCACGGCATTATCGAACTCTTGCTGGCTCAGGGGTTTGCCGTCGATTTTGGCGATCGTATTGGCGTCGTCGCCGAAGCTCTTGTAACTGCCGATGCCGACGAATGCGAACGACGGGACGATGATAATCGCCAGGAGTATCTGCATCAAACGTTGATGGGTACGAATAAATTCAAACATGGTCTGCCAATTCGGATTGAGTGGAACTTGCACATACAAAAAAGGCGAACTCGCGTTCGCCAATTCCGGTTGGCGGATTTTACAGCGCGCCCCCCTCTATAGCAAGAGTAAATCATTGGCAAAACAGTCACGCCGCCACACCGGACAACAAAAAACCCGCCGAGGCGGGCTTGGTGCTACGAGGCCGGCTATCAGCCGTGGCGGCGACGGCGCGCGACCACGCCCAACAGGGCCAGGCCACCGAGCAGCATGCCGTAGGTTTCTGGTTCCGGCACGGCGGTGATCGATACGCGGTCCAGCAAGGCGCCCTGGTTGTCGCGGCCCTGGTCGGCGAAGCTGAAGCCCACCAGGCCGTTGGTGCTGGCGGTGTAGGTCAGGCTGAAGGTTTGGAAACCATCGGCGGCCGAACGCGTGAAGACCTGGCTGCCGCTACCGAACCCCACCTCAACGGTGTCGTTGCCCGCGCCGCGGTTGTTGCCCGCCAGGTCGAACGACAGCTTGTAGGTGACGCCGGCGCTCAGCGCGACCGAGTTGAACAGCAGGCCGGCGCGGCCGGTCGAGCCGTCCAGGTCGACATAGCGGCCATTGCCCGGCACCAGATCGAAAAAGCCTGGCGCGCCGATGACGTCCACGGTGCCGCCGGCGACAGCCCAGCCGCCGTGGAAATTGGTTGCGTTCAATGCCAGCGTGTCGGTGTCGAAATTATCAGAAAAAACCGGCGCCGCCTGGGCTGCCGATGCGCACAGCAACGCTGCGGCAATAGCAAATTTCTTAAAAGCCATATTGTATCCCCTTGGTAAATTGTCCATCAAATAACAAAATGAATATAGATTCAGTACTACACGCTGCATCTTACTATTGATGAGCTAGGCACCCGCGCACGATACCACAGGTAAATATCTGTTTCTAAAGCGGATATTTATTACAAGGAAGGATATTCAAAGGAAGGGAATTGAATTAATGCGACCGGAAAAAGAAAAACCCCGCAGCTAATAATAGCTGCGGGGTATCTTGTTCTTGGCGGAGCGGACGGGACTCGAACCCGCGACCCCCGGCGTGACAGGCCGGTATTCTAACCAACTGAACTACCGCTC